>CAJUCG010000340.1 GCA_910585065.1 uncultured Lachnospiraceae bacterium | reverse complement strand
TCTGCTGCCTCGGACTTATACTCTACAGTCACATCTTTCTGCGGGTCAAGCCCCGCCGCGCGCAGCAAATAATTTAGCGTATACTCTGGTGTTGTTCCCTTGCCGGTAGAATAGATGGTTTTCCCTTTCAGATCCTCCACCGAACTGATGTTCTCCCCCGTTTCCACAATATAGAGTACGCTGGTTGTGTTGATTGCCGCTACCTGCAACTGCCCTCCAGTCTTATTGTAAAGTACACTCGCAAGATTACATGGGACAGCCGCAATCTGAATCTCCCCCTTTATTATATCTGCCGTGATCTCATCCGCCGCGCCTGCAAGCTGAAAATCATACTTGTTCGCTGTTTCTTCCCTTTTTGCAGAATCCATCACCCCCACCATACCGATCGCCGTCGGTCCCTTTAATGCCGCAATAGAAATTTGAAGATTCTCTAAATCGGCATCAGAATCTTTCTTATCTCCACAGCCTAAAAATGCTCCCCCCGTCAATGCAAATGCAAGCAGAGCTACCGCGATATTTTTCCCAAATTTTCTTAAATATCCCTTTTTTCCCATTTTCCTTTTTCTCCATTCTCAAAATATTTCTAGCACTCATCCATGCTTTCCAAATTTCAGCCCGCGCTTTCTCTTTTCTTTTTTGTCTTCCCTTTCTTCCCCTGTTTTTCCCAATACCTGAATCGTTGGCATATCGTCCCCCTCTTCATCCTCCGCATCCTTTTCAGACAGCTTCCCAGCTCCCTCCCCTTCTTCCTGCCACTTAAAATACTCTGCATCAAGGCTTGCACTATCCTCCTCTGATCTTGAAAAATACCCCGGATTTACTTTCACCTCATAAGCAACATGCTTGACCGGCGGATCATATGCCTCTCCCACATCCTCATAAAGTGCTGTGCCGATTTTACGCACCTTGCGCTCCGCCGCTTCCTTTGCCCACTCTTCCTCCAGATCCGGACTCATGCGCGCGTGCTGCCTTGCTGAAACTCTTTTGCCATTCCCGTTCTTTTTCTTCTCCGGCTGTCTTAACTTGCTGCTTGCCGCCCTGCCAACTGGCGTAGTGATTGCCCCATCCCCTTTCTCTGGTTTTCGCTCTTCCTTCTTTTCCTGATCTTCTGGCAATTCTTTTTTGTCTTTTGCTGATGGCTCTTCCTCATTATCCGGTGTATCTTCTTCCCTATCTTTGTCCGCCTTATCGGTATCCTCCTCATCTGCACTTTCCTCTTCCCCGTCTTCCTCCTGTGTACTTTCCTCCTCCTCTTCCTCTTCCCATTCCATCTCCATCTGCGCGCGCTCC
>CAJUCG010000339.1 GCA_910585065.1 uncultured Lachnospiraceae bacterium | reverse complement strand
ATTGGAGGCAAATTATGAACAGTGAATGGTCATTAAGAGAATTGTACAGCGGATATGAAGATCCGGCATTTTCCGCCGATCTTAAGTGTTTGGAGGAACTGGTGGGAGATTATAACGCAAAGGTCTTACAGCTTGATATGACAGACCCGGCGCGCGGAATACATAATCAGCTTTTGGCATCGGATGAGATCTCAAAGGTTTCCTACAAGCTCTACTCCTACTGCTCACTCTCGGAATCTGTCAACAGTGCCGATAAGCAGGCATCTGCCTACATCGAAAAAATTACAAAAATTTTAAATGAGATGACAAGATCGGAGACAGCGTTTGAAAACTTTGTAGCTAGTATAGAGGATTTGGATGCAGTTATTGCATCGGATGAGTTGCTTACGGAATATGCATACCATCTGCGCCGGATAAAAGAACTGGCGGTGCATAATCTGAGCGAGGATGTGGAGGAAGCGGTATCAAAGCTTGAAATTTCCGGTGCGTCCGCCTGGGCAAAACAGCACGGCTATCTAACTTCCATGCTCAAAGTGGACTATGACGGGAAGGAGATGACGCTTTCTGCCATCCGAAATCTCGCCTACGACAAAGAGCAAACCGTGCGCAAAGCAGCGTATGAGGCGGAGTTAAAAAGCTATGAAAAGATCAGGGATGCCATTGCCTTTTCGCTAAACAATATTAAGCAGCAAGTCCTGACTCTAACAAAACTGCGCGGCTATGAATCGCCGCTTTCGAGGACATTGATCCATGCGCGGATGAAGCAGGAAACCCTGGACTCCATGTTTACCGCGATGAGGGAATATTTTCCAAAATTCCGGCAGTATCTGCGCCGAAAAGGAGAATTGCTTGGACATAAGAACGGCCTGCCATGGTACGATCTGTTTGCGCCGATGGGGGGCAGCAGCCGCAGTTTTACCACGCAGGAGGCAAAGGATTATCTGCTTGGGATATTCCGTGGATTCGCGCCGGATCTTGCCGATATGGTGACGCGTGCTTTCGATCAGGCATGGATTGATTTTTATCCGAGAGAAGGAAAGCGGGGCGGCGCATTCTGTGCGGACTTGTACTGCCTGCGTCAGAGCCGGATTTTAACCAATTTTGACGGCACGCTAAGCGATGTGGTAACACTGGCGCATGAATTGGGACACGCATATCACAATGAGCAGATTTTTGACAACCGGATCGGCAATACCAATTATTCAATGCCAGTTGCAGAAACCGCGTCCAATTTTAATGAGACTGTGGTAATGGATGCGGCTATTGCGGCGGCATCGGGAAAAGAGCGCGTCGGGCTGATCGAGAGCCAACTTCAGGATGTAACACAGATTATCTGTGA
>CAJUCG010000338.1 GCA_910585065.1 uncultured Lachnospiraceae bacterium | reverse complement strand
CCTCCAAGGAGGCATCCTTCCGGACCTTCGCGGAAATCTGCATTCGCAGCCGGCTGTACTCCGTTCTCCGCGCGGCCGCGCGGGATAAGCATGTACCGCTTAATCAGTCGGTTCCTCTGGATACACCCTTCTTTGACAGTAATTCCTACACCTCTGGTACCAGTAATTTGGCGCAGCGGAACCCTGAAGATGATCTCATCGACAGGGAGCACACGGCAGCCCTCTTATCCGGTGTCCGGAAACAGTTGTCCGAATTTGAAGCAAAGATTTTGGGGTTCTATTTGGACGGTCTTTCTTGCAGGGAAATTGCAAAAGCGGTCGGCAAACCCCCAAAATCCGTGGACAACGCCGTGCAGCGCATTCGACGCAAGGTGGCGCGGCAATTACTTTCCGGCGATTTCAGCAAACGCTGAACGCAATATAATTTTCTTTTCAAAGAGAGGGTAAAATCATGTACGAAGACAAGACCTTAGTTTGCAAAGAGTGTGGCCAGGAGTTCGTGTTCACCGCCGGTGAGCAGGAGTTTTACGCTGAGCGTGGCTTCCAGAACGAGCCCCAGCGCTGCAAGGCCTGCCGCGATGCCCGCAAGGCCGCTGCCCGTGGTCCCCGCGAGTATTTCACCGCTGTCTGCGCCGCCTGCGGCGGCGAGGCCAAGGTTCCTTTTGAGCCGAAGTCTGACCGTCCGGTCTACTGCAGCGAGTGCTTCGCCAAGATGCGGGGAGAGGGTTAACTGGACAAATCAATGGAAAGGACCGTGCTTTTGGCACGGTCCTTTTTCTATATCGACGGCAAAGTTTTTTCCCAGGCAACTTGTCCGTTTCAATGGAATATGATATAATACCAACAATGAATTATGCGAGAAAAGAAAGCCATTTCTGCATTACATCGGCTCAATTCAGAATTTGTGATAAAAGTGCGATATGCCATTAGTTTGGAAAAGTTTTAATAAAAACTGGATAAGGGTGATGATTTTTATGAACAGGTCTATTTACGAAAGCCCACTGTCCTCCCGCTATGCCAGCGACCGAATGCAGTATATTTTTTCGCCAGATAAAAAGTTTTCTACATGGCGGCGGTTATGGGTCGCCCTTGCCCGCGCAGAAATGGAGCTTGGGCTGCCTGTCACCCAGGAGCAGGTAGACGAACTGGAATCCCACATCACGGATATTGACTATGATCTCGCGGCGCATAAGGAAAAAGAGCTCCGCCACGATGTGATGGCACACATCCATGCGTACGGCGCTCAGTGTCCCACAGCTATGCCCATCATTCACTGGGGCGCTACCAGCTGCTATGTGGGGGACAATACCGATGTCATCATTATGCGTGAGGGTTTGATCCTTGT
>CAJUCG010000337.1 GCA_910585065.1 uncultured Lachnospiraceae bacterium | reverse complement strand
GCATCTGCATCTGAACTTCATTGCAGTCTTTTAGCTGTTCTTCTATCTCATCTAGCACGATGGCGCGCATCTTGCCCCGCTTGCTGATCTGTTCATACAAAAGCAGATCGGTATTTACCCCAAGTACCTCCGCCACGGTCATCAGCGTCGAAAGCCCAAATTTCGTCCGCCCCTTTTCGATATTGCACATATGCGAGGCGGAGATCCCTATAATCTCTGCCAGTTTCTGCTGCGGAATTTTCTGTTCCTTGCGATATTTTTTTATTTTTTCGCCGATTACTAAATAGTTCATTTCCACACGCCTTCCTCCTAAATATCTTTAAGGTGTTAGAAGGGTCAAACCTTAAAACAGCTTCCCCCGACAAATTCCCGCAAAATTGAATTGTTCGGCACACCCTCGCTGCTGACCCCAAGGAAATAGTTTAAAAATTTTAACAGCCGTTTCGCCTCCGCATACTCCGCGCAGTCCTTATCAATCCCAAATAAGAGAGGTTCTGCAAACTGCTTTAACACCGAAAGCTCATAGATCAGCGCGGAATTAAACATCACATCCGCATCCTCCTGGAACGGAAAAATATTTTCCTCCTCGCCCCGGCGCACACTCGGCCACATGGCAATGGTATCCTTTGCTGCTGTCCCCCGTGTTCTCGCGTCGCGCACCATACGGCGGATCAATCTGCCATCCGTGGTCGCAATGCGATTGTGTTCATCGACGTTTAACTGGGTGAGCGCGCTGATATAAATTTTAAACTTGCTCTCCCTTGGCAGGGCATAAGAAAGCGCGTCGTTCAGACCGTGAATTCCCTCGATCACTAAGATATCCTCCGCGCCAAGCTGCTTGTATCTGCCCTTGTACTCGCGCTTTCCCGTCTTGAAATTAAAGGTCGGCAATTCCACTTTCTCCCCGCGCAAGAGTGCAGTCATATCCTGGTTAAACCTCTTGACATCGATCGCTTCTAAAATTTCGAAATTATAATTTCCATTCTCGTCGAGCGGCGTATCCTCGCGGTTGACAAAATAGTCATCCACCGCGATTGGCTGCGGACGCAGCCCCAATGTGCGAAGCTGGACGGACAGTCTATGGGAAAACGTGGTTTTCCCTGAGGAAGTCGGTCCGGCAATCATTACAAATTTCACATTGCCCCGATTATAAATCTGTTCTGCAATCTTTGCAATTTCCTTTTCCTGGTATGCCTCCTGCACTAGGATCATCTCCTCGGTATTCCCGGTGCTTATCATACGGTTTAGATCGCCGACATTTTCAAGAGAAAGCCTTTGTGCAAAATGGTTAGAACGCTGCAAAACATCGTAGAGCTTTTTTCGCGGCTGAAACTTTGGGAGTACTCCTGGCGATTTTCTCTCCGGAAGTAAAAGTAAAAATCCATCTTCGTAGGT
>CAJUCG010000336.1 GCA_910585065.1 uncultured Lachnospiraceae bacterium | reverse complement strand
AGGAGGATGAAGATTTGATTTCGCGATGGCTCTCCGAAAGAAGGGGGGCAAAGGTAAAGCTCCTTGTCCCGCAGCGCGGTGACAAGGAGCGTATAATCGCGCTGGCAGAGAAGAATGCCTCGATGGTATTGCAGCAGGATGTGGAAAAAATCAAGCGGGAGGAGGCACGCACCACCGGCGCGGTCGCACAGATTGCAAAATGGCTTTCGATGCCTTCGATCTATCGGATTGAGTCCTATGATATTTCCAATACAAGCGGCTTTGAATCGGTTGGTTCGATGGTGGTCTATGAGAATGGCCGTCCGAAAAAGAACGATTACCGAAAGTTTAAGATCCGCAGCGTTGCAGGATCGGATGATTATGCGAGTATGCGGGAGGTGCTGACAAGAAGGTTTCTGCATGGAATGCGAAAGGATGAGGGAACACCTGACAGTTTTCATCGCTTCCCGGATCTGATTATGATGGACGGAGGGAGAGGACAGGTCAATATTTGCCTGGAGGTACTTTCAGAGCTTGAGATTACAAGCGTAAAGGTCTGCGGTATGGTCAAGGATGATCATCACCGTACCAGAGGGCTGTATTACAATAATGAGGAGATTCCAATTGACAAAGACAGTGAGGCATTTAAACTGATCACGCGCATCCAGGATGAGACGCACCGATTTGCCATCGAGTACCATCGCGCGCGGCGCACTGCGGCGCAGGTACATTCGATTCTTGATGATATTCCGGGGATCGGTGCAGTGCGGCGCAGAGCCTTGATGAAAAAGTATCAGTCGCTTGACGAGTTAAAGAAGGCGACACAGGAAGAAATTGCGGCACTGCCGGAGTTTAACAGCCGAGCTGCCGAGCAGGTATATAAGTTTTTTCATCCGCCAAACATGACATAGGCAAAGTCGGACGGTGGAAAATTAGAAAACAGAGAGGGAGGAATTTTCATGGGAATAAAGGAAGAGGCATACTGCGCGGCGAAAGAAATATGCGAGTGCGCAGGACTTGAGTCCGGGCAGATTATGGTAGTGGGATGTTCCACCAGCGAGGTAGCGGGAAGCCGGATCGGGACAAATTCTGACCCGGACACGGCGAGAGAACTCTATGAGGGGATTGCACAGGCACTTTCTGAATATAAAGTCTTTCTTGCTGTGCAGTGCTGTGAACATTTAAATCGTGCGATTGTGATTGAGCGGGAGGCGGTGCCGGGTGCGGAGATTGTAAATGTCATCCCGCAGCAAAATGCGGGGGGCTCTTTTGCCGCGCAGGCGTACAGAGCGTTTTTACATCCGGTTGTCGTCGAGGAAATACGCGCGGACGCGGGGCTTGATATCGGCAATACTTTAATTGGGATGCATTTAAAGCGCGTGGCGGTGCCGGTGCGCCTCTCGGTGAAAAAAATTGGGGAAGCACCAATAGTTGCAGCGCGCACAAGACCAAAATTTATTGGCGGCATCCGCGCAAAATATGACGATGGTCTCGGTGCGGATTACAAAAAAGCATGAGATATAGCCGAAGAAGCGGCGGAAGGGAAGGAATTATGTATAGTTTTACGGAGGAAATTAGAGCGCGTTTATTTGCGATGCAGGATAAGGAAT
>CAJUCG010000335.1 GCA_910585065.1 uncultured Lachnospiraceae bacterium | reverse complement strand
ATCTGTGATATTTACTCGCGCTTTTTGTTCGAGTCCGCAGTATTTGAGAAGAAGACAAATGGATTTTTGTTTGCGGACGAGCTGGAGAAGATAATGATTGACGCGCAGAAGGAAGCTTATGGGGACGGGCTTGATCCAAATTGTCTGCACCCGTATATGTGGGTATGCAAGAGCCATTATTATTCAGCAGGACAGAACTTCTATAATTTTCCTTATGCTTTTGGCGGTCTGTTTGCGCGCGGGCTGTACACAAAATATAAGGAAGAAGGAGAGGAATTTCTGCCGAAATACCGCGCACTCTTAAAGGCTACGCCGGTGTGCAGCGTTGAGGATGCAGCAGCACTTGCCGGGATTGATTTGACCAAGCCGGATTTCTTTAGAAAAAGTTTACAAAGTTATGCAGAGCGGATTGACGAGTTTATCAAATTGACGGAAGGAATGGAATGAAACGTTTTTTTAAACTGAAGCGAATCTATCTCCTGCTGCTCTTGCCGTTAGCACTTTTAGCACTGTTTGCGGCATCGCGCTCGCAGGAAATTGCAGAACATATGTTTGCGCGCGGGATCTTTGTCGGGATCTCCTGGATAATGTCGCATATTACAGGACTTTTGCCATTTTCTCTGATGGAATTCGGGATTGTGACACTGCCGTTTCTCACAGTCTTTCTGCTGATCTTTTTTATTGCGCGCCTAATAAGGCATAAGGAAGACCGGGGATTTCGGCTTGCAAAGGCATTTTTAAATCTCGGATGCATCACGTCGGTGGTGGTATTTTTATTAATTATTGGCTGTTCCATCAACTACTACCGCTACCCGGTGGCAAATTATCTGGATCTGAGTGTAGAACCTGCCACAAAGGAAGAACTTTATGGGCTGGTTATAAAGTTGGCAAAGGAGACAAGTGCGGTGCGCGAGGAGTTAAACTCCTTTGAAAATGAGGAGGGGGTATACACCCTTTCCATCAGCAAAAAGCAGCTTGGGAAGGAGGCAGTGCAGGCTTTTGGCGCGCTGGCAAAACAGTACGATATTTTTGATGGTTATTATCCCAGACCAAAACATATTTATTTCTCGCGGATAATGTCGCAGACGGAGCTGACCGGGATTTTTTGTCCATTTACAATGGAAGCAAATGTCAATATTGATATACCCGATTATTCTATCGGCTCAACAATGTGCCATGAATTAGCGCATTTGAAGGGCTTTATCCGCGAGGATGAGGCAAATTATATCTCCTATCTTGCCTGTCAGGCATCACAGAGCCCGGAACTGCGCTACAGCGGGCTGATGGAGGCATTGATCCTCTCCGGCAACGCACTCTACGCGAAGGATGCCGATCTGTACTTCGAGGCGCGGGACTGCTATTCGGAAGGGGTTTCGCGTGATCTGCGCGCAAATTCACTTTACTGGGAGGAATTTAAAGATAAGCCTGTCAGCAATACAGCACAGAAGATTAACGATGCATATTTAAAGGCAAATCATCAGGAGGACGGCGTGCAAAGTTACGGGCGCATGGTGGATTTATTGCTGGCACAGTACCGTAAGGAGAGAGAAATTGAGTAGGTCACAAAAAATAATGTAGGTTTGTCAAACATATGTTACACTGACCGTAAAAAATCCTTCAATACCTGA
>CAJUCG010000334.1 GCA_910585065.1 uncultured Lachnospiraceae bacterium | reverse complement strand
TCTGCTCCATCTGCGCAAAATGCTGCCTTGGTCCGCCATTTTCCTGGTACTCCTCCCGATGTTTTTCCACGCCGCACATTCCAAGCGGATAAATATGATAAAATACCGCGCTCTCATACCATGCACAATTTTCTTTCCAATTCGACATAAATTTTTACCTCACTTCTTTTTTATTTTGTATACCAAAATCAACTGTTTATAACTCTGTTTTTATAAATTTATCTTGTTATTTCCAATATTTTCCAAAATATATAGGCTCTCCCTAAGAGAAAAACTCTGTCATCATTCGTATTATTGCTTCCTCATCCTCGATCCCCATCAGCTCCCGCGCCGAATGCATGGCAAGAATTGGCACACCGAGATCCACCGTTTTCATTGGCAGCCAGGAAGAAATAATCGAACCTATTGTCCCTCCCCCTGGCATATCGGCATGATTGACGAATTTCTTAAATTTTGCCCCCGCCTTTTCACAGATCTGCTGTGCAATTGCCATTGCCTGTCCATCATAAGTATACCGCTGGTTGATGCTGATTTTGAATACAACGCCGTCATTCATACGAGGATGGCTCACCGGATCATATTTTTCCGGGTGATTTGGATGCAGCGCGTGTGCCACATCCACGGAAAATAAAAGGCTGCGCAGAATCGCTTCATTTAAAGTGGTCTTGTCCATGCCAAGCGAGGAGTAAATTTTTTCCAGCAAAAGCATAAGCAGCATAGAATCCGCCCCCTGTTTTGTGCGGCTGCCAATCTCCTCATTGTCATACAGTGCAACCACATTGATCCCATCCTCGCGCCCGCCGTCCGCAATTGCACGCAAAAGCGCGTAGCAGGAAGTCTGATTGTCGAGGCGCGGTGCGGAGAAAAATTCCTGATTTGCACCAAGGCACACACCCTCCTCCGCATTGTAGATATAGAGATCGAAATCCAGGATATCTTCTTTTTTACATTGCAGTTCCCCGGCAAGAAATGCGAGAAGATACTCTGCTTCCTGCCCCTCCCCGGTATGCAGACCAAACAGCGGCAAAAGATCCGTCTGTTTTTTTAATTCAATTCCCTCGTTGACCTTGCGGTTCATATGTATAGCAAGGTTTGGAATGGTAACAAGCGGTCTGCCCGCGTCATAAAATCTTAATTCTGGCTCGTAGATATTTTCACTGCGCACTGCCACACGCCCTGCCAAGGAAAGTGGACGATCAAGCCATGTATTTAGGATTGGGCTGCCGTAGATCTCGGTATTTAAACGCAGATAACCATTTGCTGCAAGTTCTGCGGTCGGTTTTAAATGCAGGCATGGATAATCGGTATGTGCTGCTGCAATGTGAAATGCCTGCGCTCCCATCTCCCCCTCCCCTATAGTAAAGGCAAACAGCATCGTATCGTAAGGCTTGACAAAATATTTCCCACCCGCACGCAGAGAAAAAGGTGCTGTCATTACAAGCTCCTCAAATCCTGACTGCTCTAACAGATAAATTCCTGCTGCCACTGAATGATATGGAGTTATCGCCTTTCTAATATATTCCTGAAATTCACAGATATGCTCACTCATAATCTTCCTCTCTTCTTGTTTTTGTAATAGAATCTGCCGACATTATACCATGTCCTTTTGAAATTTGGAATACATTTTTTGTGATTTTCCATTTTTTCCCACAAAAAT
>CAJUCG010000333.1 GCA_910585065.1 uncultured Lachnospiraceae bacterium | reverse complement strand
GTATTTGACTTCACTCCTCCAGCCAATGCCTTCTTTATCTCTAATAAACTCACTCATATGATTATCCTCCCTCATAAACCTTTCCTACTTATGTATCAAAAAATATAAAGAAATTATTTACAACTCCCTATAAGTGCTCCAATGGTGTAATTTCCCTTCCACACACTATAGTCAGATTTCCGTTCCGGCAGCGGAGTTCATCAATAAACTCTTTCTCCTTCTTTCGGTTTTTCTGTTCAATCCGGTAGGTAATCTGATACATACTTCCCATATTAGTTGTCTTCACTGTCTGTAATTCACAAGATTTTAAATATTCTTCAAACAAATCATCAAATATTGTCGTATAATCCAAATCTTCATATATAGTAATTTTTAAGATTTGTTTCCGCTCCTCCCTGCAATGCACTGGGAGAACAGATAGAAAAACCATTACGGCTCCCACCAAAAGACAGATAAATGCCCCGTAGGTCACATATCCCATGCCCGCTGCGAGCCCGGCAACCATTGCAAAAAAAACACAAGTAATTTCTCTGCTGGTTCCTGGAATAGATCGGAACCGAATCAGACTAAATGCCCCCACAATGGCAACACCAGCGCCCAGATTGCCATTTACCAGCATAATAACAGTCTGGACCAACGCTGGAAGTATCACCAGCGAAACACAAAATCCCTTTGTACTTTTTCCACTTAGACAATAACATGCCGCAATAACCATCCCATAAATCAAGGAGGCTCCTGTACAAATCGCGGCAGACTGAATTGTTAGCGTGCTAATTGAATTGTTTAATACACTCTCAAACATGTTCCCCTCCATTTCCACCTATATAACCGTGAATAGTAACAAGTCAACGCCCCTAAAGCATATGTTCCGCATAATTAGAAAGAAGCGTGCCTTTATAGACACTGCCATATTTTGAGAAGGAACGCGGATAAATAGATAATTTCTCTAACCCCTGGATCAACCACATAGGATAAACGTCCTTAACTTTTACCTCAAGAATAACTTCTCCCTCCCGAAACAATAACTTCCCAGTATCCCCCATTGCCAGATCAAGCTTGTCCTCCCGGCTCCGTATCTTAAAATCAAACGTCATCCGTAAATCAGAATCCTCCACCCCCAACATTGCAATCCTATCATAAGCCAGATATACCCTCGGGATCAAAGGATACCTCTTTAAAAAGTAATTTATTTCTTTTGCTACCTGCCCTTTTTCTTCATCCACTGCCCCTTGCTGCAGACTCTGACGCGCCTCTTCTAATGGAAGGACAATGCGCCTCTTATAGACAATTCCCTTGTATTTTTTCTTTATCTCCAAAAAAACAAGATCGTCCGGTCCAGGAATGCCATAGCTTCGCAGACGCAGCTTTTCTTTGTATACAGGCTTCTCAATGGAAGCCCTGATTAGATCATAATTTGGTGTATCATAATATATATTGCAGATTGTACTCTCACCATACTCATCCACTTGCATATATTCATCCACCAATTCCCGAAACATCCAATACTGGCTAGCCGTCAAAAGATACTTCTTTTCATAACGTTTAAATACTGTGTTTACCTTTCCCATATCCCCCTCATTTCTTTTACCAAACTCACTTGCACCCTGCGATTCCCGTTATGGAAACAATTTTCACCCCCTCGCTATCCTACTACAAAAGCAGGGCAGCCATTACTTCGGC
>CAJUCG010000332.1 GCA_910585065.1 uncultured Lachnospiraceae bacterium | reverse complement strand
ATCTCCGCAACAGCCCTCCCGCTGTCTGTCAGATAGATAAATCCCGCGTCCGTAACGGTAATATAATTATTTTCCCGCAAATTTTTCATCGCAATACTCACACTTGACTTCTTAAATCCAAGTTCATTTGCGATATCAACAGAGCGGACAACCGGCAGCCGGTCACTTAAAATCAGTATAGTTTCCAGATAATTTTCTGATGATTCGGTAGTATGCATATCTATCCTTTCATTCTGAGACAATCAATAAATTAAAGTTTTCCTTATTTAGTATAGCATACAACAAAAAAATCTTCAATGAAAAATTTCAATCTCAAAAACTCAGATTCTTAACGCGCTTCTTTATGTTTTCTTCAAATTCTTCCTGTGTCATATTCGGATCTTTTGTTGCTCTCCATATCTCACATGGCAGATTCTTACATCCGGCACAGTTTGCCAGTTTATTTTTCTTTGCCGCGCAAGCATAAATGGCGCATACCTTTCCTTCCGGCACATGAAATACCCTTCCTTCCAGGGCATTACAGCCATCACAGGAATGTTGAAACAGACTGCATTTTTCGCACTCTGTACCGCAGCAGCTCAGTCCCAAAAGTTCTCTCTGCCGTTTTTTTGGAAAACTGTCAAGTATCAGGCGGTAGGATTTATCAAACAGATCCATCAGAAGTTCATCCGGCACTGCCCCATCCGGTTTTATCGAATTCCAGTGCTGCTTGTTCGAGTAATATCCCGGAATAATATCTTCATATTGTGAGCGCAAAAATTTTCCCTCTTCCGGATCCAATTTTAGGTTGATATAATATGGTATATTCTTCTCATCTAAGCATAGTGCCGCAAACATCTTATCCCCCACCTTGTAGCGCACCCAGTTCCAGCTCTCCTGCAAATCCTTTGTCACGCCCCGCTTTTTTAATAAATACTCGTCAATCCATGGATATTTCATTTTTTACCTCCCCATAGGTTTTGTGCATTTTTAAAATAATGAAAAAACGGCCCCACAGTACCGAATCCATCCGTTCCTGTCTGACCGTTTTTATTCCTGTTCACTTTCCCCCCGCAATTTTTTTCGCACCTTCCTATTTTTTTAGTTCGTATTGCAAATGAACTATTTTTTTACTTCACCGCCGCCAGCAGATCGACAAGATACTCTTCCATCTCCTGCTTGTCCATTCCGAGCGAAACTGCCAATTCCCCATGCAGTTTTTCCTCCGCCTGTTTTAAAAAGCGCTCGCTCGCCGCCGTCATTTTCTTTCCCTGCTCCATACGGATTCGCCGGTCTTCCCAAAGGGTCTTGATCACGCGCACCCACTCACTGCACAGCCCCGACGAGATTGCCTGCTTGCATTTCTCCTCAAGCTCTTTGCGATCGCGTGCCTGAATCGGTGCAAGTGTGGGGATATCCTTAATAAGTTTTCTCGCTTCCGTCTCCGTTAAAATCCGTCTGCATTTTAACGTGTCCCCCGACTCTACCGGACTGTAAACGGTCGCTTTTTGATCATACACCGGCTTTAAGATATAATACTCTTTCTTCTGCCCGGTTCCTGGCACATCCATCTGTGTGAATCCCGCCACGCGGCATACTCCATTTGTGCCATGCGAAATAAAATCTCCTTCTGTAAACATAGCCACACTCCTGTCTTCTCTTCTATGCGCCTCCATGTTCCTCATCATTATTTTATCAGACTTTTTATAATTTTGTAAGACTTTTTTCCCCATTTCTAT
>CAJUCG010000331.1 GCA_910585065.1 uncultured Lachnospiraceae bacterium | reverse complement strand
CACTGGAGAGCCAAGTGATGCTTGGGGTTATGACTACGACTTAATCGAGGCTGCTTTAACAGCTACTGGAGAATATCAGAGAACAACACAAAAAGATTATACAGCAGTACAGGGAGTTTTAGACAGTTTAGAACTCGATAGGTTTGAAACTGACTGGGAAAAGGTTCTTGAAATTCAGAAGTGGGTGAAGTCAAACATTAAATATAAAGTGCAGGATGATCCATCTGTTGTCAAGACATTAGAACGGGGAAATGGTGATTGCGATTGCTATGCAAAGTTAATGGAAGTAGCATGTAGACTGTTGGATATTCCTTGTTATGTTGTTGATGATCCGGATTATATGACTGTGGGTCATGCCTGGAATATTGTCCTTATTGATGGGCTGTGGTGTACGATGGATCTGACAGAGTGGGATTTGGGGTTCGGTATTGTGACTACGAATAGCTTTACGCGTGAGCCAAATGTTCGAGCGGTTTCACAGTTTGTTGAAGTGTTCGGAGGAGAAGCTTTGGAGAAATATGATGACCTACCGGAGTATGTGCGGAATTTGATAGATTTGATTTGCTTTCAAAGAGGACATAAAGAGTATTTGGTAGAACGCTATTATGAGTGGTTGGATGATTCGTATGATCCTGAAGTGGACATGGATAGCACATTTAATTACTATATTATGCAGCGTCATCTCTTAAAGGGATTTAAGAAAGAGGAATATGAAGATTGGCGGCAAAATGATTACAACCCAGAGATACATGGGGTGAATGCATTGGAGTATTGGTACAACAATATTCTAAGTAGTAAGGAGCGATGTGGTGATTGCCGTTTTATTTTAAAATATTTTCCGGAGGAGTTTGATACAATAGAATAAATTCCCCCCCACTGGTCGGATAGACAAGGAATAGAACAACTAAATAAGCAGCAAAGTAAAAGCTTCTATATCTTAACGGATAGGGAAGCTTTTCTTTGAATATAAAACTTTATACGACATATGATGCTCAGAACAATAAAAAAAACTTGACAAGTTCATTCGATTGCGATAGAATGAACTTGTAACTGTTCTATTGCAATCGAACAAGAAACAAAGTTTGAAAGAAGCGCGCTTTCAAATGGATTCACGCAGCACTGCAAATTTTATCTGTAGTCTGCAAAAAAGAGGTGAAAAAATGGACATAAAGCTTTATGATTCCGAATTGAGGATTATGCAAGTTCTCTGGGAGGAAGGTGACAGCACAGCAAAAAGAATCGCGGAGCGGATGAAGGAGGAAGTTGGCTGGGGCAAGACAACCACCTACACCGTCTTAAAAAAATGCATTGACAAGGGGGCGATCGAACGCTCAGATCCGAATTTTGTCTGCCACGCGCTTGTAACAAGGACGCAGGCGCAGGAGTACGAGACAGCAGAATTGCTGGATAAGATGTACGGCGGGAGAGCGGACAGACTGGTGGCTTCCCTGCTTGGGAGCAAACGCCTGACCAAAAGAGAGATTGGGGAGCTAAAAAAACTTTTGGAGGATTTGGAATGACAGGATTACTGGAACGGTCATTTTTGGCGGCGGCAATGATTGTGGTTTTGATTTTTGCCCGCGTGTTTTTGCTGCATAGACTGCCAAAGATTACATTTCAGATAGCATGGGCGGTAGTAATTTTGCGGCTTTTAATCCCGTATTCGGTTCCTGTATTTTCTGCCGATACGCCGGAGAGGATTTCTTGGGTTGAAAAGTTTTTAAAGGAAAACTCAGACGGGGATGCGGATATAGAAAAGCCTATTTTAGAAGGGGAAACCAAAAAGAGA
>CAJUCG010000330.1 GCA_910585065.1 uncultured Lachnospiraceae bacterium | reverse complement strand
ATATCTCCTACGACTTCCACATTCTCAACGAGGGAAAGAAAATCCTTGTCAACCACAAGCTGACACCGCTTGCCCTTACCTCCGATGGACGGATCTGGCTCGCCCTCTGCGTGGTGTCGGCATCTACCCACACCGACGCTGGACATATAGAGATGCACCGTGTCGGCTCGTCCGATTTCTTTGAGTACAATCTGACTACGCGCCGCTGGGACAAACGGCAGATGCCCGTGCTGACCGACGGCGAAAAGTCTGTGCTTGCCCTATCTATTCAAGGCTACACAATGACCGAGATTGCCGACCGTATATGCCTCTCGCCGGTGACAGTCAAGAAATACCGCCAGCGTATCTTCGAGAAACTTGATGTGCGCAATATCTCCGAGGCGATAGTTGCCGCCACCAACAGCAAGCTATTGTGATAGTGGAGTATAGGTATTAGCAATTAACTCTCCACTCTCCGCTAAATAAAATCTCGGAAAGTGCTTCACTTCCCTACCGACGGCAATATTGGCGGCTATTCGCGCACATATGTGTGCTGCAAGCCGTTGAGCGGATTCGTTGATTACCCCGGCTTTTATCTCCGGCAATGCTTCACCGAGCCAGTCGCATCCCTCCATATTCCAGAAAGCACAGTATCCCGGTATATATTCTGCCGCCCACAGTCGTAAGTCAGGCTGTGCAAGAGGTTCCATGTCATCTCCGGGCATTATCACCATTGCCCCCGCGCCCCTGACAAAATCAAAAGGACAGATTACCGATGTCTTCAGCTCTTTGAGATGCTTCAGGCATGATTCTCCGTTATCGCCATATTCTGCAATGATGTTGACAAGAGACAGTCCAACAAGAGCGGCAGGGGTACAGTCGGTCTGAATATCCCGGAATCCAATCCGCTCCAGTTCCGGCACCACATATCCGGTGAAATCATGTGTACCGATAACCATCACGCGGCACTCCTTAATAATATATCTTTCTTCGTCAGTCATATCAGATTATTTAATCCACTGCAAAATTAGGCATAGCCACAGGACTGCACCGTATCCAAAAGTATATATTTACGCCCCCCAGCCGCCAGAGGATGCAATCATATACTTTTGGATATGGTAAGGAATTTTCAGCGGCTGTAACTTTGCATCAGAAATCATAAAACCGACATAGATATGAAACAAGTAATCACATCCATCATCGCTTTACCCTGTGCTTTATGTGCTTTGGCGCAGACGGAAGCGCAGGACAGTATAAAGACTAAAGAACTTGGTGAGGTAGTTGTAGAGGCTCAAATGCAACGCACCTCTGCAACCGTTTCATCTTATATACCAACCTCGAAACAGAAAAATTCGTCGCAAACGGCAACCGATCTGCTTAACCGTATGGCAATTCCACAGCTTTCTCCGGGTATGGGAAACTCGGTAAAGACCAATACCGGCAAGGCTGTCAACATTTACATTGACTATCTGCCTGCATCCGAGCAGGACCTCTCAGGCATGCGGATGGCTGATGTCAAAAAGTTGGAATATTATGACTATCCCAAAGATCCTCGCTTTCAAGGAAGTGCGCATGTCATTAATTTCATTATGCAGAAGTATGAGTATGGCGGCTATCTCAAAGCCTCCGCTAATGAGTTTTTCATTTCCAATTCAGGTCAGCTCAACCTTTACTCCAAGTTCCAGTATAAAAAAATGACCTACGACCTCGGCGTAGGTGGTTATTATCGCAACGGAAGTCATGATTACAACAATACAGTTGAAACGTACCGCCTGGAAAACCCAGGCGCGGATGACCCCTGCGGCCAGGTTGATTTGACCCCTGAA
>CAJUCG010000329.1 GCA_910585065.1 uncultured Lachnospiraceae bacterium | reverse complement strand
AATTATTGTCATAGTTGGATTAGTTTTACTCGTTGTGTAAATTAGGTATGCAGGAATTATAGCACACCTGCTGCCCTCTGTAAAGAAAAGAATTTAACAAAATGAATTATCCGAATTTAAAAGAATTGATAAAAAACCATGATTACACTGAGGATATACACCGCTTACAATGAACAGGAGAAAGAGAGGGCAAAGCAGGAACACAGAGGGTCTATTCTTATCAGGCACTTTTCTATCCATAACCTCCGGCATACCTTTTGTACCCGGTTCTGTGAAAATGAAACCAATATAAAAGTCATTCAGGAGATTATGGGGCATAGCGATATAAGCACAACTATGAACATATACGCAGAAGCCACGGAGAGCAAAAAGAAAGAATCCCTTGAAAATCTGCAAGGCAAAATCAAAATATGCTGACCTGATAAAGAGAGCCGTTCCAGGATGCCGGGGCGGTTTTGCTATATCTCAAATTTATCTCAATTCAAAGAATAATGATAAACACAGATAAACGAAAAAATAGGGAAAAAGTGCCGGAAACATAGGATTTTATATAAGCGTAAACAGAGATAAACAAAGACAAAATATAGTATTATCATTTCCCCACGATGAAAACTCTAGGTGGAAAAGACCAGTAAAATCAAGGGGTTCTAGCGATTTTGAACTGTGATTTACTACAAATTTGTCACAAATTTTCTGCATATAATACGTGATAATACTAAATAGCATATTTTTGCGGCATTCTATTTTATCGGGTATATACCCTTAGGACACTTTCCAAGTGAGAATTTGGGAGTGTCCTTTTGTTATAAATCAAAAGCTGAGTTTTATAAGTCCGCGCAAAAAAGGGAGACAGCAAAACTTGCTGCCTCCTTTTTTGTGTTAAATTTTTTTACACTTCCTCGCTTCTTGTTCCGCACTCGCTGCAAAACTTCTTTCCCTCTTTAAGTTCTGCGCCACAACTTGTGCAATAGTGCTTCTTCGGCTGCTCTGGCTCGTCTTCCACTTCATTTGCTTCCACGTCGATGATCTCCGGGAGTTTCGCGCCGCAGTCAAAGCAAAACTTCGCGCCTTCGGGATTTTTGCTGCCGCACTCCGGACATTCCTGTTCGGTGCTTACCGGTGCAGGATTCTTTGCCGCGCGCTTCGCTGCATTCGCCTCGTTGATCTTGTCAAGTTCCGCCTGACGCTCCTCAATTTTCGCGCTGTACTTGTCCGCAATCATACAGATATTGACTGCATCCGGCGTAAGCACTTCACCGTTTTTGTAGAGTTCATAGTAGATCGCGCCAAGCTTTGCCATCTGGTCGGTCAATGCTCTGCGCTCGTCGGCAATCCCTGCCTTTAAGCGAGAGACTTCAATAATCTCGCTTGTCTTGTCACTCGCTGCCTTTACAATGTCTTGTACCTTCTCAAAAACATCCATATTCATATCCTCCATTCCGCTGCACTTAAAGACTTCCTTATTATAAAGCCACCATGCTGCAATTAGCTGTTTTAAGTGCTACATTTCTTTGCTGTTTTCTATTGTAACAGAAAACTTTCTTATTTGCATTAAAAAAAGATTGGATTTTGATTAAAATAACCGAAAATGTGGAAAAATCAAAAAGTATCAAAAAAATTCCTGAAAAATTTTTCATGTCTGACAATAAAATGCCTTATCTAGTGTGTATACTAACCCGCATACAATAAAAATAGTTGGTTACATATTTTGGTACGGGATGTACTGCTCTAAAAAAGGAAGGATTTTACAATGAAAAACACAACAACCCGAATCATCAAAAACATACTTCTTCTGCTTCTTTTGCTGATCCTCACCCCCTCCACAGCCTCCTCTTTT
>CAJUCG010000328.1 GCA_910585065.1 uncultured Lachnospiraceae bacterium | reverse complement strand
CGAACCTCCTATTTTTGTTTTGGTGGGTTAGCTGAAAGGAAGGTTTCCTGTATGAGATTTTTGTGATGCGGGAAAAGTATAAAGTAGAATGTGGAAAGGAAGATGAGAGATGAGCGAGTACAGGAGAGAAGAAAGCAGAAGGGCACACAATGAAAAGGTGAAGAGGGCGAGGGAACAGTTTATGATGCTGGTTCTTTTGCTGGCACTGGTGCCGACGATTTTATGCATTATCCTTTTTTCAAAGCAGGCAAAACAGCAAAAGGAGATTGCAGCACTTGAGCAGCAGCTAAAAAACTATAAGCAGCAGATGTCGGGGGGGATGGGAAATAATTCTCCTGGTAGTGCAGGAATTCCAAATCCATCGCCCACCGCTTCCCCCACACAAAATCCAACAGACTTAACATCCGCACCAAGCCCAAGTTCGCTTCCGGCGGATGGGACTTCCTACAAGGAAGACGGCAGTCAGGATCTGACACTGTCCGCGACAAACCCGCTTGATCCGACCTCTGCGCCGCAAAGTACGACCGTGCCGGATACGCCGACTCCGACAAAAGAGCCGAGCGGAACACCGACCCCAAGTCCTACGCCGACCCTTGCCGTGGATCCAGAAACCGGCGAAGTGCTGCCGTGGGCGGACAAGAAGGTGTATATTACCTTTGATGACGGTCCGAGCAAAAATACGGATGAACTGCTGGATCTGCTCGCGCAGTACAATGCGAAGGCTACCTTTTTTGTAATTGGGCATGAGGGGGAGGAGAGCAAGCGTCTCTATAAGAGAATTGTCGATGAAGGGCACGCCATTGGAATGCATTCCTATTCCCACGATTATGAAAAAATATATAAATCAGTAGAAGATTTCGAGAAAGACTTTACAAAGATAAGTGATTTATTGTATGATAGTGTAGGATATGTTCCTGACCTTTATCGTTTTCCGGGCGGGAGCAGCAACAGTCGCTGTAAAAAATTGACAATTCAGCCATTTATTCGCTTCCTTATCGATCGGGATCTGCGCTACTTTGACTGGAATGTGGAAAATGGAGATGCGACAGGAAAGTCTTACACTGCAGAGGAATTAGCGCAGAATTTACTGGATGGCGTGGAGAAAAAAACGACCTCCGTCGTTTTGTGCCATGATACAAACGCCAAGGGAAAGACGCTTGAGTCGATGAAGATCGTACTGCCGACGCTAGTGGAAAAAGGTGCGCAGATACTTCCGATCACGGCGGATACTCCGATGATTCGGCATGTGAAGCCGGAGCAGGAAGACTGAGTGACCTGTCTGGAAAATGAAGAAAAACATAAAAAGAGGAGGTAACAAAAATGGCTTATTACAAAGGCTATAATGAAGATGCAGCAAAGGAAGCTGCCAATTTGGAGGATTTGAGCGAGGAAGAAGATCAGGTCAACGCAGAGATCCTTGACAGTTTTTTTGCTGATGAGGAAGAGAATCTCCCTGAGGAAGACCAAGAAGAAGTTTCTCTCCCGGACGAAGATACGGCTGTGACCGCGGCGGATGCAAACCGCGCAAAGCAGGAAGGCACTACCGTGATCACAAAGGGAACGACAATTAACGGAAGCATTATCGCGGATTGTTCCCTTGATATTATGGGGACAATCATCGGCAATATTGAGTGCCTGGGCAAGCTTTCCATCTCCGGCAAGGTAGTGGGAGATTCGATGGCATCGGAAGTTTTTGTCAATACGGACCGACTTGAGGGCAGCATTACCAGCGAGGGGAGTGTCAAGATTGCGCAGCAGACAGTTGTGCTTGGCGATGTGACAGCGGCTTCTGCGGCGATTGCCGGCGCGGTAAAAGGGCAGCTTGATGTGACAGGAC
>CAJUCG010000327.1 GCA_910585065.1 uncultured Lachnospiraceae bacterium | reverse complement strand
ATCTTCTGCATAATCTCAAGATGCTGTCTTGAACGGTTTACCCACACCTGCAAGTGGGACGGATCCGCATTCGAAGTCGAGTACGCCTGCGAGGTAAACGAGTAGAAGAATCTGGAGATTGATGCCATGATTCCCTTCCAGAAACCGGTCTTCTTTGGCAGTTCTTTCTTTGCACCATCCTGGTAAAAGTAAATGCTGTCGATCGCAATCCGGTTGCCATTTAGCGCATCCGTAAAATTCGCAAGATACTGGTTAACCGAATTTTGACTTGTCGCTAACTCCCCAATGCGGTATAAAAGTTCATTGACATCCTTCGCGAGACTGCGCAACTGGTTTTCTGCTACATCGAGCGAGGAAAATGTACCGATCTTCTTTGCCTTCGGATTGAACTGTGCCGCATCTTCGCGAATGTACTTCAGCTCATCCGCCCAGGCGATCAGGTTGGTATCAATATTTGGGATATATTTCCCCAAAGAGAAATCGCGGTATTTATCCTTATTTGTACCGACTACCTTTGTAATCTCAAGCGAGAGATTGTTGACATCATTCATAATCCGGTCAACTTTTTCAAAATACTCGCGGATCGGGTCAGCACTGATGGTAAAGGTAACTTTGTGAGTTCCCTCTGATAGATATGTGGTGAGATTGTTCCCATCCCCATCCTTTAAGGTTAGCATCTCGTAATCGCGGTCATAGGCAAAGGCATAGTCCTTAAATTTCTCATTCGGAATCTGCCCGTCAATCTCGATATTCATAAATACCGGGAAATCCGTCTTGTTCGCCTGACTGTAATGAACAGCGAGATTGTAATAGCCCGCCTGTGTTACTGGAAACTCATAGGTAAGTGACTGCCCCGCATTTTTAAACGAGCCGGCATCAATCGTGTTTAACTCCTTATTCTTTACATTGTAAGGGCTTAAATCTGTATTGTACTCACAAGTCGCACGGATCGAGGAATCATTGCGCCTAGTCGGGGTCTCTGCCTGAATCTCAATAATCCCCGCTCCCTCCGCCTTCTCTGAGCCAGTGTAGCTTGGAATCACAGGCTGCGGGCAAAGATAGACCGCGCCGATCAAAAGCGCGCCCTCCGATATCGAAAGGGTCAACGTGTTTTTCCCGGCAGAAAGTTCCACTCCAAGCGGCGTTGTATAGCGGTAGCTCGCCGGAAGAAGGTACTTGTTCTTCCACTCGTATACCTTGTCCGGGATCGATACGATCTGATTTTCATAGCGGTCGTAGGACGGCTCTGCATCCACCCAGAGATTTTCAAACTCAAGGCTTCGCAGCTCATAATAAGGGAACTCCCCGTTGATCTGTAAAGAAGCCTCCGCTGATAAAATGGAGTCCGCGCAGGAAATGTAGTCAAAACTTAAATAGTATACCGCAGCCTGCGGAACATCTAAAGTAATGTTTACCTCCTGTCCAATTTCGGCACGCATTACCTTGCTGCTTTTTGTGTAACCATAACTGTCGCCAGTCATCTGTCCCGTTCCGGAAATCTCAAGTGTATCGATCGGATACTCCAAGATCTCCCCCGTATACACAGTACTGCCAAATTTCTGACTCACAATCGTGTAATTTTGGGTGATGCGCTCGTCAGAATATGTAACAACTGACGTTCCCTGTGAGGATTCCTCCCCCGCTGTGGCGGCCTGTACGCGCATGGAAGGCTGATTACTGGTGGAAAGCAATACAACCGACAATACAAGCGCCATTGCCTTTAACGGTTTTCTTCGAATCATCTTGCGATTCCCCCTTAATTCGTTTTCGTGCCCTTTAGATTTTTGTTTCCAAATCTAAATTATTTTTAAAAACCCTAAACTATATAAAACATTATATAGAATAATTAGCAAATAGTCAATACTTAATCG
>CAJUCG010000326.1 GCA_910585065.1 uncultured Lachnospiraceae bacterium | reverse complement strand
CCTTACACTCTTAATTTTGCTGGTCACAAGCGGCAAAATGATCTCCGGTACAAATTTTGCAATATTTCCCTCATAGCTTGCAACCTCTTTGACAATGCTGGAACTAAGATAGGAATACTTTACGCTCGTCGTCAAAAAAACGGTATCAATATCCGGACTTAACGCATGATTTGTCTGCGCAATCTGTATCTCGTACTCAAAATCTGTAACCGCCCTCAGCCCGCGAAACATCACTGTAGCTCCAAGGCTCTTTGCAAACTCCACTGTCAGCCCATCAAATGTTTGTACTGTGGCATTTCCAATATCCCCAATTACAAGCTCCAGCATATGTACGCGCTCTTCTGCAGAAAACATCGGCTTTTTCGCGCTGTTACTTAATACTCCGATAATCAATTTGTCCACAATTTTTGAAGAACGCTTGATAATGTCTAAATGCCCCAGCGTAACAGGGTCAAAACTTCCCGGATAAATCCCTATTGTCATAAATTCCTCACATTCCGCCGCACAGCGGCTATTTCTTCTTAATAAATATATGTTTGTTCGTCTTATAAGATTTCTCACGTATCACTTCAAACCCACATTCCTCTACAAATGCAGTTTCCTCTTTAATTGCCGCCTCAAAAATCACCAGAGTATCCCGACTGCATACCGCGCTGTCTGCAAGTGCCCTCAATACCTTTTCCACCCAATTTCCCCGGTATGGTGGATCCATAAAGATAATATCAAACGGTTCTGCATTCTTTAAATAGGTCAGCGCACCCATCACTTCCATCGGCAAAATCTTCGCGTCCCCGGTGAGCTTTGCGCGCTCTAAATTTGCCGCAATGCAGGAGAGTGCCTCGCGGTCGTACTCCACAAAAACTGCACTTTTACTGCCGCGGCTAAGTGCCTCAATACCGATCGCGCCACTTCCGGCAAAGAGATCAAGAAAGGTAGCTCCCGGCAAGTCCTGATTTATTATATTAAATAAAGTTTCCTTGATGCGATCCGTCGTCGGTCTTGTCGCAAGTCCCTTTGGCGCATCAAGCAAAAGTCTTCTTGCTTTTCCAGCAATCACCCGCAAAACATCCCGCCCCCTTTTTCTTATTTTATTAGAATATTTTGAATTGTCAACAAAAAAAAGATAATTTTTCTAATCTTTACTCTTAAAAACATGACATCTTTCGCGTTCCGAACAAATACTGCATTTTCCGCTGCATCCCGCCCCATCCTTTTTTTTGAGATTTAAAAAACCAGTCACGGATTTTGACGGGCAAAGGATCATCTTTTTTGTTGCGGTAATTCCAATTTCTTTCGCGCCAATCGCCTCCAAAAAATCTTTCTGCAAACTAAGCGGCAGATCGCCGTAACCGATTCCAAAAAGCCATCCAAATTCTCTGTTAAACGTCCTTGCCGCATCCCGTTCAAGTCTCGCGCGAAGCGACTCCACTGCAGCATTTGCTAAAGCATCTGCAAAGATGGCTTTTAACATACTCTCCTGCTCAAGCTGCGCGATCATCAGATCGACTCCCTCACCGAGCGTTAGACAGCCCGCTACCGCGATCTCCTCCCTGCCCAAATGTTCCCTGATAGAATTTCCTGTAAGCAAAAGCTTTTTTTCTTTCGGAAAAAATTTTTCCGAAAGAAAATTTCCAAAAAGCTCTTCTTTTTGTCCGCGCGAAAGCTGAATTATCTGAAACATATAGCGCGGACAAAGACTTGCAGTCAAAAAATCCGCAGCTTCCCTAAAATCTTCCGCCATATCACCAGTCAGCAAATTTCTCTCGCAGCCCAAAAAACTTGCTGCCATATCAAAATTTATCAGAGTTTCATATTCTTTTTTTTCCATCCATACTATTTTTGTTTTTTCCATTGAAAAAAGTGTCAAAATAGTATAAAATAATGA
>CAJUCG010000325.1 GCA_910585065.1 uncultured Lachnospiraceae bacterium | reverse complement strand
ACCAGGTAGAGGACCGGCCGAAGTTTGGGGCGATGGTGATGTTTGCGATCCAGCAGCTCCTGGCAATTATGGCGGCGACATTGGTGGTGCCGATGATTGTGGGAAACGGCATGAGTTCGGCGGCGGCACTGTTTGGCGCGGGTGTGGGTACATTGGTCTATATCCTGTTTACAAGGAGGAAAAGTCCTGTGTTTTTAGGTTCCTCCTTTGCATTTATCGAGCCGATGAGCGCGGCATTCGCGGGCGGGATATCGATGAGTTTAGGCTATCTTGGATTGATTCTGGGTGCGGTTTTTGCGGGGCTTGTCTATGTCGGAATTGCGGTACTTGTAAAATTTGTCGGGGTGGACTGGCTAAATAAATTGATGCCCGTTGTGGTGATTGGACCGACCGTTGCGATTATCGGGCTTTCTCTCGCAGGGAACGCCGTGGGGGATCTGACAAGCGGCGGTGTAAAGGTGAATAATGTATCCGTGGCGGAGCCGCTTATAGCACTTTTTTGTGGGCTGATAACATTGATGGTAACAATATTATGTTCTACCTACGGCAGGAGGATGGCAAAACTAATTCCGTTTATTTTAGGTATTTTGGCAGGATATGGGACGGCTTTGATTTTGACGCTTATTGGAAATGCGACACATACGGATATGCTTAAAGTGCTAGATTTTTCCTCTTTTGCAGCACTTACGGAAGAAGGCGTTTATTTAAAGACATTTTTTGCAGTACCAGATTTTACATTTTTTACAGCGAAGGGTGGTTTCTCAGAATTGAACCCCTCCTATATTGCATCCATTGCAGTTGCCTATATCCCGGTTGCATTCGTTGTGTTTGCGGAACATATTGCGGATCATAAAAATATATCCTCTATTATTGAGCGGGATTTGTTAAAGGAGCCGGGACTTGACAAAACACTTCTTGGCGATGGGATTGGATCGATGGTTGGCGCGCTGTTTGGCGGCTGTCCAAATACCACTTACGGGGAATCTGTCGGCTGTGTGGCGATCACAAGGAATGCTTCGATTGCCACGATTATCAGTGCGGCGGTTGGAGCGATCTTGATTTCTTTTCTCTCTCCGTTTATCGCGTTTGTAAATTCCATCCCGCCCTGCGTTATGGGCGGCGTGTGTATGGCACTGTACGGTTTTATCGCGGTGTCGGGGCTTAAGATGATACAGAAGGTGGATTTAAATAAGAATAAGAATCTCTTTGTGGTTTCGGTGATTTTAATTGCGGGGATTGGCGGTCTGACATTGACAATTGGCAGGGTGAAGATCACATCCGTCGCGGCGGCACTAATCCTTGGCATTTTGACAAACCTTATATTAAAAAACGCACCTGAGGAAGTCTGATAAGATGCAGCGACCGATCTGTAGAATTTTTATGTATTGCCAACAAAATAAACTAAGAATTTAATAGGAGGAGGGAAAGTGAGAATGAGGTGTACAGGAGGGAACAAAATGAGAATCGGTTTTGACAATCAAAAATATTTGAGGATGCAGTCCGAGCATATCCGGGAGAGAGTGGGAAAATTTGACAATAAGCTCTATCTGGAATTTGGGGGAAAACTTTTTGACGATTACCACGCATCGCGCGTGCTTCCGGGGTTCGCGCCGGACAGCAAGTTAAAACTTTTGCTTCAGCTAAAAGATCAGGCGGAATTAGTTATCGTGATCAGTGCGGCGGATATCGAGAAGAATAAGGTGCGCTCGGATATTGGAATTACCTACGATAAGGATGTGCTGCGCCTAATTGATATGTTTCGGGGGCTTGGGCTGTATGTCGGGAGCGTTGTGGTAACGCAGTATGCAGGGCAGCGGGCAGCGGATGATTTTCGCGACCGCCTGCAGGAACTTGGTGTTCGTGTGTACAGGCATTATCGGATTTCCGGGTACCCGAACAATATCCCTCTGATTTTGAGTGAGGAGGGGTATGGGCGAAACGACTATATTGAAACGAC
>CAJUCG010000324.1 GCA_910585065.1 uncultured Lachnospiraceae bacterium | reverse complement strand
AGGAGGCATTCCATAAGGAGTGCCCCTTTTGTATGCGCAGACTCATATAGAGGTTTGCTGTACAGGTAGTAATTGGATGATTTGCAGCAGAATAAGGGGGATCTATGAAAAAATTTAAATTAGGAAAGCGGGCTGCGGCACTCGCACTTGCCGCCACAATGTTTTGCGGAAGTTTTTTTTCGGCGGGCTGCGGAGATGGGGATGAGATCGACTACAGCGAAGTAAATTTGATTGATGATAATTACCGCACTTATTATGAGATTTTTGTTTATTCATTCTGTGATAGCGATGGGGATGGGATCGGTGATCTTAAAGGGGTGACTTCCAAATTAGATTATATTGCGGATCTTGGGTTTACCGGAATCTGGTTTATGCCGCTGATGCAGTCCACGACATATCACAAATATGATACCGTTGATTATTACAGTATTGACGAAGAATACGGGACACTTGATGATTTCAAAGAACTGCTGGAAGAATGTGACAAGCGGGGAATCAAAGTAATTATTGATCTGGCAATCAATCATACTTCAAGTAAACATAAATGGTTTCAGGAAATGTATGACTATGTAAGTGGTCTTGCGGCGGGGGAGGAACCGAATGCCTCGGTATGTAAATATATTGATTATTATAATATTGAAAAAGGAAAATATGGGACATCGAGCTGGCACCGGATTGGCTCATCCGAGTATGGCTACGAGGGAGGGTTTTGGAGTGAAATGCCGGATATGAATTTGGCAAATGAGGATTTGCGCGGGGAGCTTGAGGATGTGATGAAATACTGGCTTGATCTCGGAGTGGATGGATTTCGTATTGATGCGGCGAAAGAATTTTTCAGCGGGAGCAAATCGAAAAATGTTGAGGTGTTAAAATGGCTGACTGATTACTGCAAATCGGTGAAGGAAGATGCGTATCTGGTCGCTGAGGTCTGGGAGGGATTTTCCTCTTACACACAGTATTACGAGAGCGGGATCGACAGTATCTTTGGATTTGCTCTTGCCGATTCGAGCGGAAAAATTGCAAAGACTTTAAATGCACCAGCGGGTTCCGGTGCAGGACGATCGCTTGCAGATGCGATGGTACAGGTGCAGGATACAATATACAAATACAATCCGAATGCGATCGACGCACCGTTTTTAAACAATCATGATATTGCGCGTTCTACTGGGTATTTCAGTGGAAATGAGGCAAGAATTAAGATGGCTTCGGCGGTGAATCTGATGTTTTCCGGCAATGCGTTCGTCTATTATGGGGAGGAGATCGGGATGAGCGGCAGCGGAAAGGATGAGAATAAGCGTCTGCCAATGTACTGGTCGGCGACGGACGGGACGGGAATTACAGACGGTCCGGTGGATGCGGATCGGATCGAGTCGAAATTTGCTCCGGTCGATGAGCAGATGGAGGATAAGACTTCCCTCTATAGCTGTATGAAGCGCGCGGTTTGGCTGCGCAATGCGAACCCGGAATTGATTCGCGGGAAGGTCTCAGTGATGGAGGCGATAGAGGATGGTGATATCTGTGCGGTTTCAAAGACATGGGAGGGCAATACGATCTATGTGCTGATGAATTTAAATGAGACGGAGCAAAAGATAATTTCTGTTCCTAAAGATAGTTATAATTATAAAGAACTTTGCGGTTACTACAGTGTGGATGGAAGCAAGGTAAAACTTGCAAAGGATGGAACGCTGACCCTGCCGCCATATAGTATTGCGGTGCTGAAATAAGGAAAATCTGTGATGCCCCATGCATCTGCGGAAAAACTGCGGAGGGACTATAAGATGGTGCATGGGGCGATAAAATTAGAGTTGTACCAGTGCTTCTGTCTCGTCCGACTTTAACTGTCGCAAAAGATATTTGTAGCGTTGCTGAACAGCGTTGACTTCGTAGATAGAGCAGTCGATTAGGTCGGGGTCGGTTACATTTTCAAAATTGGAGTAGGCGGTTTCCAGCTCAAGCTTGG
>CAJUCG010000323.1 GCA_910585065.1 uncultured Lachnospiraceae bacterium | reverse complement strand
TCCGCGAGACGGATGCTGTAGCGACCGTCAATAAATCGCACTAAAGCCTTTAAAAGGGTGGTTTTTCCACTTGCCTGCTCCCCAGTAATCACAAGGTTTACGCATCCCCTTACCAAGATGCGCAGCAGGCTAACCGCAAACGCCGCATTCTGATCCGTCAGAAGTTCCCCCACCTCGCTTGCGGAAACCGTGTTAAACTTGCGCACATAAAAGTTCCACCCCTCCGCCGCAGGCGGTCTTGCTACTGTTACGCGGACATTGTTTTGCAATCCTATTACCATTGCGCAGTTGCGGCGGCTTAGCTGCGCGTGTGGGTGGTTTCTTGCAAGTTTTCGCACCACGCGCGCAAGTGCGTTTTCCGATTCAAAACGAAGAAAGGATAATCTGATTTTTTTGCCCTTCAACATAATATACACGGTATTTTTCCCCGCACTGACCCCATCCACTGCAATTTCCTGTGAGATTAGTCTGTCACAAAAAGAAAATCCATAAAGCTCCTGATATACCCGCTGCGCAATGATTTCAAGCAGATCTGGATAGGTAAAATGCACTGGTTCCTCCTGCAAAATACCGCGAATCTCATCCTCCGAAATTTCATAGCCGGTATTTTCCTCTTCTTCTGCCTGCCCTTGTTTTTCCCGCGGCAAATTGTACCTCCCGCATAATTTAACAAATCCCTCCTCCCCATAGCAGCGCATTTCGCGGTAAATCAGAATCTCAAAACAATCCTGCGCACTCAGATTATATTCCCGCTCTGCCGGAAGCAGATGGAACAGATCCTGTTCAGAAAGACCAAGTGGCTCCGAAACAATCTCCTTTATAAATTCCCGCACAAAAAGCCGGTCTTTCTCGCTTCCTAAACTGCAGCGGTGCAATGCCTGGCGAAGTCTTCCCTTCTGGTGGTAGAACTTATCCTTTCTCCGGTCTTTGCCAGAGCTTTCCTCCTCCCCTGAAAAGATCAGCTCCTCAATATACACCTTCACCGACGCGGTTAGCTGATCCATATTCTCTGGTTTTTCCTGTGCCTTTTTCAAATCGCATCCCTCCCTTCCCGGCTTCCTGTATCCGTTTTGCTGTCTTCTTTAATGCCGCAAAAAATTCTTCTAACACTGTTCCAGCACGCCCTCTTTTCCATTTTTCAAATAGTGCAAGAAGTCTTCCGTCAAGACAGGCATCCCGAATTTCCGTACAATATGGCAGACAGGCAGAATTCATCAGTGTTAATTCATGATAACAATGACGCAGATTATGCATATTGTATTTTGACTGCGCATCATAACACCCAAGCAAATAAAAGACGGGTGCGCCCAGAGAAAGCATGGTACTCTCCTCAAAACATTTTGAGAATCCCTTAATATTTTGTCCAATATTGCGCACAAAAAGCCCCGCGTTTTCCATTACCTGCCTTGCCAATTCCCCGCGTTCATCCCCAACATCGCAGAGAATAAAATCATAATGTTTTTCCAGCTCATTAAGCATTCCTGGCATTTCCTCCCGATAATCCCTAAGCGTCCGGTGATCGGTATCATAAAATTGTTCCGGCAAAAGGGAGAGACAGTCCCCAAATTCTGTCACACACTCTCTTATCCCCTCCTTGTCTGCAAGCCCTGCCCTTACCAATTTGCGCAGTGCCTCCATGCCAGTTCCCTCCTGCATTTTACTCTTATGCCCTCCACGCTGTCCCATCAAGTATAATTCCAGATCCCGGCGGCCAGGCTGAACGGACATAACAAGACAGTGCTTTTTTTCCTCATATGCCAGCCAGAGCGCGAGCAGTGCCGTGTGAAGCGTTGTTCCCAACTGTCCGGAAATTCCATCCGTCATTGCAACAATCATACCCTTCCCCTCCAAATTTTTTTCTTTACCTCTCTATTCCCCTTGCTGCGCCCGCCGAAAATGTTCTGCAAATTCTTTTCCTGCACTCTCCTCTGGAAAAACGGCGCGCACAGTATCTTCAAGATACCTCTTAAAATTTGAGGAAATTCCCCGGAAGGAAAAAATTTCATTATATTGGCACTGGATACGCAGCTTTTTCTCCTT
>CAJUCG010000322.1 GCA_910585065.1 uncultured Lachnospiraceae bacterium | reverse complement strand
TGCAGTGCTTTGTGGTGAAAATCATGATTTTCCGGCGGTTGGCAGGGAAGATTTGGGAGCTTGTGTAATATGCAGAGATCTGTGTTTTTCCTACGATGGACAAAGGGAAGTGCTAGACCATATCAATATTTGTCTGCCTCTTGACAAAAAGATTGCTGTTGTGGGGGAAAATGGTTCCGGTAAAAGTACATTTATTAAAATTTTAACTGGATTGTATACACCTACAAAGGGGAGTGTAGTATATTCTTACCCGGGATTTATCGGGAATGCGGAGGGATTATTTGGAAGTCTGCTGCAAGAGTACCGGATTTTTCCGCTTTCCATAAAAGAGAATATTCTCCCATCCGCCAAGAAAAATAAAGAGGAGGAAGTGGAGACCGCGCTGCGCTTTGCGGGGATCTGGGAAAAAATAGGAGAACTTCCGGACGGGATGGATACAGTATTTACCGGAGAGTTCCAAAGGGAAGGTGTTTGTCTGTCCGGCGGGGAGCAGCAGAAAATAGCACTTGCAAGAGCATATGCAAAAAAAGCACCGGTGCTTGTCTTGGATGAGCCGTCCGCAAACCTTGATGCAGAGGCAAAGGGGCGGTTAATTGAAAAGGTCAATGCCCTGGCAAAGAAGCATGCCATATTTTTAGTGACACATGATCTGCGATACACAAAACAGGCTGATTTGGTGATCTTTTTTGAGCAGGGGCGTGTAGTGGAGTCTGGTTCACCTAAAGAATTGTGTGGAAGGGGCGGAAAGTATGCAAGAATGCTTGCAGAGCAGGAAGCAGAACGAATATAGTTTGGGAATAAAGAGTTTTTTTGCGATTCCCCTCTTGCATTTTGTCGCGTACTGTGCTAAAATCTCAAGCTGGATTCTGAGAAATTTTATAAAAATTTTACAGTTTCATTTAAGGAGGCGGCTATGGAGGCGTATAATGTTTTTAAGGATCTTGCCATTATTATTCTGGCGGCAAAAGCGTTCGGCATCCTTGCAAGGAAATGTAAGGCACCGCAGGTTGTGGGCGAGATCATTGCCGGTCTGATTATCGGACCGAGCATATTAGGCTGGGTTGACCAGACAAATTTTCTTGTCCAGATGGCGGAGATTGGAGTGATTCTCCTAATGTTTTCCGCAGGACTTGAGACGGATATCAAGGAACTTTTGCGCACGGGACCGATCGCTCTTTTGATTGCGTGCGCGGGTGTGTTTGTCCCCCTTGTCTGCGGAACTTTACTCTATATGACGTTTTACGGCGCGGCCAGTTGGGGCAGTGAGGAATTTTACAAGGCGGTCTTTATCGGCACCATTCTGACAGCGACATCGGTCAGTATTACCGTTGAATCGCTGCGGGAGATGGGGAGGCTAAAGGGAAGGGTCGGCACAACGATTTTAAGTGCGGCGATTATTGACGATGTAATTGGAATTATTGTTTTAACTGTTGTGGTCGGCTTTAAGAGTCCGGACTCCAATCCGGGGAAAGTCGTGATCAATACAGTACTCTTTTTTGTATTGGCAGTGCTGGCTGGTTTTCTGTTTTATTTTCTGTTCCGAAAATTTGATGCGCGCTACCCGCATACAAGGCGTATTCCGATTCTTGGGCTGGCTTTTTGTTTTGCAATGTCCTACATAGCCGAGCGGTATTTTGGCATTGCAGATATTACGGGGGCATATGTGGCGGGGATCGTGCTGTGCAGTCTGCGCGATTCAAGTTATATTGCACAGAAGATGGATATTAATTCATATATGCTCTTTGGACCGGTCTTTTTTGCAAGTATCGGGTTAAAGACCAATATCGACAATCTTGATGCTTCCATCCTGCTCTTTGCAGTGGCGTTTGTCGCTGTGGGGTTGATTGCAAAAATTATCGGGTGCGGTCTGGTGGCAAGGATCTGTAAATTTAAGGGAAAGGATGCCCTAAAAATCGGTGTCGGAATGATGACACGCGGCGAAGTGGCGTTGATTGTCGCTCAGAAAGGGCTTTCGGTCGGTCTGATGACCCCGGTCTATTTTACCGCCGTGATTTTGCTGATTATTGTGTCTTCGGTACTCACCCCGATTATACTAAAGCTTTTGTATGCGGGAGAGCCGTTGGAGGGAACCGCTACAGCGAAATAGGATAAAGATTGAAATATAGAAAAAAAGAATAAATAGAGGCGTGGTTTT
>CAJUCG010000321.1 GCA_910585065.1 uncultured Lachnospiraceae bacterium | reverse complement strand
CGTTTGTTTTCGTTTGATTTATATTTACTATTTCCCCGGCAAGGCTAAGGAGCATAATTGCTTCCTCCAGGTTACAGCGGATAAGATCCGGGTGAATCTTTGAAAGGAGATTTCCGATATTTTCCTTTCTATAGATGCTTGCACCCACGCCGACGGGGTCGAGTACAACGGGGTGTTCAAGTTTATTTGCCTTTGCACCCGCGAGGCAGTAGGCGAGAAATTTTTCATCGGACGGAGTGCCAGTATTGATAAGAGTTGCCTGGCACAGTGCTGTAATCTCTTCAACTTCCGCCGCGCACTGTGCCATGATCGCGCTGCCGCCAATGGCAAGCAGAATATTTGCGACATTGCCCATCGTGACTGCGTTGGTTAGACAATGGATGTGCGGTGCCCTCTCGCAAAGCCTTTTCATCGCCGCAAAAATCCTTTCGGAGGCGTTGGAGGCATGAATCCTCTCCGGCGTGTCAGAATTCGGCAAAGAGGGGGTATTTGATGTATGCGGGGCTTCTACCTTATCGGATTCATATATTTCCCGCGTTTCTGCAATATCCGGCGTGTGTGTGGTTTCAGGAGTGCGCAGAATATCGGGAATGGGTTTTTGGTCTGGAAATAACAAATCTGATTGCTGCATAAGCTACCTTCCTTTCCGAATAAGTCCTGTTATCAGTTCTTAAATTTTAAAAAATAGTTACTATTTTTTACCTTTTGAATGCTCCCTTCATATTTGCCAGAACACCGCCCTTTTGCAATAGGATAAGCAAGGCAAAGGCAAGCGCGCTTCCGACTGCTGTTGAAATAAAAAATGGCATGACATAGATAAAAGTTCCTGTGACATTTAAGTTCATTAAAAATTTTGCTATCGGGTATGCAGCCAACCCTCCAAGCAGCCCGGTGCCGAGTGCCTCCGCAGTACAGGCAAGCGGGAGATTGGGAAGAAGACGGTATGCTACTCCACAGCAGAGCGCGCCGATCATACTGCCTGGAAATGCCATCAGGCTGCCAAGCCCCAAAAAATTTCGCAGCAAGCTTGCGGTAAAAGCAATGCCGATATTCCAGAGGGGTCCTAATAAAACAGCTCCAAAAATATTGACCATATGCTGCACTGGGGCGCATTTGCTGCCGCCGATCGGGATGCTGATAAAACTGCCTGCCACAGCGAGTGCAGTTAAAAGACCCGCGAGGGAAAGTCTGTAGATAGTGTTGCGTTTCATAATATCCTCCATTCTTAAACTATTGTTTTTTGGAACTGTTTCTGTCGGTAAGAACAGCACAGCAATTCCTAATTTGTAAAAATTTGGATATTGCACGAAAGGAGGAGAAAAAAAGAGGTGCGCAAAAAAAGGGCACCTCGCATAGTACGTTTTAAAATCCCTACGTTGGCATTACCCAAATCAGGTTTGCGGGTCGAGGCAGACAGCCTCCTCTCAGCCGGATTCTTCCAGCTCCCCGTGTTTAAACATTGTTATTATAGCGCGTGAGGGGAAAGAATGCAAGAGAAAACTGAAGAATTGACTTAAAATGTGAAAAATGGTATACTGTTTTTAGCGGGTGTATTCTGCCGGAATTTATACGGAGGGAAAGAAAAAACAATGCCAGAAAATAAAAAATGTAAAATTATCTGTTTTGGTGACAGCATTACAGAAGGGTTTGGGCTGGGAGATAAGGAGAACTACCCCTGCCAGCTTCAGCGCGCTTTAGGGGATAAGTACAAGGTTTTTAACGCCGGGGTAACGGCGCACTGTGTGAGCGACGAGATGCTTGACGACGGCAGGGTAATGGGGCTTCCCTATGTGCGCACCGATCAGTATGCGAGGGGGCTTGCAGAAAAAGGGGATATCTATATACTTTTGCTTGGAACGAACGATGCGCAGGACGGGATACTTGATGATGGGAGCGCGATCGATCCGTGGAGCAATATTTTTTCCAGGCGGGAAAATTTTATAATGCATTATGAGCGAATTCTTACGGATATCCGAAGAACAAATCCGGATGCAAAAATCTATATTGGCCGTCCAACTCCAATTCTTAAATGTATCTGGCCAAAACATCAGCAGCGATACCTCGATGTAATTTTGGAAAAACTAGATGAAGTGATAAAGCGCAATCCGGATATTGCAGTGATTGATTTTTATGGAGAATTCCGAAAAAAAGGAGAGGAATGGCTGCATAGAA
>CAJUCG010000320.1 GCA_910585065.1 uncultured Lachnospiraceae bacterium | reverse complement strand
CGAAAACAAACGACTGTCCGGAATGCAAAGATACACCATCCGCGCTTGTTTTGCCGGAGACTGGCGGAATATCCTGCGAAATTCGCCATGGCGAGTTTCGGCATAGCGAATTTCGGCATGGCGGCGTTGAGAGCGGCGCGGATGCGGATGTTATTACCCGCGCCGATATTGCTGCCCGGCTTGCAAAAACTTATCGGACAATCGCGCTTATCTCCGGCGGCACGGACGCAATCTCTAACGGAGATCGCACTGCGCTTATCACTGGCGGCGACAAGCGCATCACACGGATTACCGGGAGCGGCTGTATGCTCTCCGCGATCTGCGCTGCTCTGTTTTGCGCGGGAAAAGACCATTATGAGGCGGCATTGGACGCTTCCATTCTCTGGAAACAGGCAGCGGAGTACGCAGGTCAAAAAACTGATGCAATCTCCGCAGGAATGGGCAGTTTCCACAGATTTTTATTCGACGCTGCTACAAATCTTGGATGTTTAAAAATTTGATCTCCTTACTATTTTAAAGTCACTACAGAAATGAGGAAAATATGAATTTTTCACCGCAGACCCTTCGCCTCTACGCGGTTTCCGATCGGGGCTGGCTGAAGGAAAATCAAACCTTAAAAGAGATTCTCCCCCTCCTATTTGAAAATGGCGTAACCCTGTTTCAACTGCGCGAAAAACATTTGGCAAGGGAAGCCTTCCTGCAGGAGGCATGGGAGATAAAAGAAATTTGTCACCGCTACAATATCCCTCTGATTATCAATGATGCCGTTGATATCGCAAGGGAAGTCGGTGCCGACGGCGTACATATCGGGCTTTCCGATATGAATATAAAAAAAGCGCGAAACCTCTTAGGGGAAGAGGCAATTATCGGCGCGAGTGCGCATAATATTGCGGAGGCACTCGCCGCAGAGGAAGCGGGCGCGGACTACATCGGCTGCGGCGCGGTATTTTCTACCAGCACAAAAGCAGATACTACCTCCCTCCCGCTCTGCGAGCTGACTGCCATCTGCAAGGCAGTGCATATTCCTGCTGTTGCCATCGGCGGCATCACTGACGAAAATCTTTTGCAGTTAAGCGGCAGCGGCGTTGCGGGCGCAGCGGTAATCAGCGCGCTGTTTGCAAAGAAAGATATTGCTGCCGCCGCCAGACAGATGCGCAGACTTGCCGATCAACTTTAATATATTGCGTTTCTTATAACGCAGAAAAGAGGTCTTATGTACACTGCATTAACAATTGCTGGAAGTGATTCCAGCGGAGGTGCCGGCATTCAGGCAGATATTAAAACCATGACTGCACATGGTGTTTATGCCATGAGCGCGATCACAGCGTTAACTGCTCAAAATACAACCGGCGTTTATGATATTATGGAAGTCATTCCAAAATTTCTGGAGAAACAGCTCGACTGTATATTTACTGATATTCTCCCGAATGCAGTAAAAGTTGGGATGACCGCTTCCCCAGAACTAATTGAAGTGATCGCTGACAGGCTGACTAAACATCAAGCGGTTCATGTTGTAGTCGATCCCGTTATGGTTTCAACCAGCGGTGCGCGCCTGATCAGCGAAGCCGCCATTAGCACATTGACCAACAAACTGCTGCCGTTAGCAGAACTAATTACACCAAACATCCCGGAGTCCGAAGTTTTAAGCGGCAGATCGATAAGCACAGCAAAAGAGATGGAGGAGGCGGCAAAATGGATGCAGGCGCGTTTTGGCTGCAATGTTTTAGTAAAGGGCGGACACCGGACAAACACCGCCAACGATGTACTTTGCATCGACGGCAAACTGCACTGGTTTTTTGGGCAGCATATTGATAATCCAAATACCCACGGAACTGGCTGCACTCTATCGAGTGCCATCGCGAGCAGTCTCGCCATGGGACTTTCCCTTGAACAATCTGTACAGAATGCCAAGGATTATATTTCCGGCGCGCTTGCTGCAATGCTCAATCTCGGAACCGGCTGCGGACCGCTCGACCATATGTATAATCTGCACCGGAAGAGTTCTTGAATTTTGCCTTGTTATCGCTTGTCTACCCAACCAAGCTAAATTATCTGATACGTCATGGAGGTTTATATGTCAGAAATTTATACCACTCAGATGGATGCCGCGCGCCGCGGTATTCCCACCCCACAGATAAAAATTGTTGCAGAAAAAGAACATATGGAGGAAAGTCGTCTGATGCAGCTGGTCGCTGAGGGCAAAGTTGTGATCTGCGCAAACAAAAATCATAAATGCCTGAAC
>CAJUCG010000319.1 GCA_910585065.1 uncultured Lachnospiraceae bacterium | reverse complement strand
ATAGAGTATCTTGCGTAACAGGAGGAGAATATGAAACAGCATATTTTTCTTTCCTCGCCCCATATGAGCGAAGAAGGGTATGAACAGAAATATATCAAGGAAGCATTTGACACCAACTGGATTGCGCCTCTTGGCAAGAATGTAACAGAGTTTGAAAAAGAAATGGCAGCGAAGCTGGGGGCAGGGAAAGCAGTAGCCCTTTCCGCAGGGACAGCCGCTATACATATGGCATTAAAAGCAATTGGAGTAAGTCAGGGCGATATCGTATTTTGCCAGTCCCTGACTTTTTCTGCTACCGCAAATCCAATTGTTTACGAGAAAGCGACCCCGGTATTTATAGACAGTGACATGGAAACATGGAATATGGATCCGAAGGCCCTGGAGCTTGCCTTTGAGAAATATGAGAAGCAGGGGAAACGACCCAAAGCGGTGATGGTGGTGCATCTCTATGGGATTTGCGCCCATATTGATGAAATCGCGAAGATATGCCGGAAGTATCAGGTTCCCCTTATTGAAGACGCGGCAGAAAGCCTTGGAACCACTTATCACGGAAAATATACAGGAACTTTCGGAGATTATGGAATTATCAGTTTTAATGGGAATAAAATTATAACAAGTTCCGGCGGAGGCATGCTGCTGGTGAATACACTGGACGCGGAAGAGAAAGCAAAGAAAGTCCTCTATTGGGCTACCCAGGCACGTGAGCCTGCCCGTTGGTATCAACATACGGAAATTGGATATAATTATCGTATGAGCAATATTGTGGCGGGAATCGGCAGAGGCCAATTGAAAGTCTTAGAACAGCGTGTGGAAAAGAAACGCTATATTTATGAGTATTATCGGAAACATCTGGGGGATTTGCCGGGGATTCATTTTATGCCGATGATGGAAAATACCAGAAGTAACTGTTGGCTTACATCTGTTCAGTTGGATGCGGACTGCAAGGTGAAACCGTTGGATATTATGCTGGCTTTAGAAGAAGATGATGTGGAGAGCCGGCCGATTTGGAAGCCGATGCATTTGCAGCCTGTGTTTGCGGATTGTGATTTTGTCACTACGGTGGAAGGTCTGCGTGTGGTAGATGACGACACGGGGGCAGATAATAGTGTTAGTGGGCAGATTTTTGAACATGGGGTTTGTATGCCCAGTGACAGTAAGATGACAGATGATGATTTGGAACGAGTATGCGGTGTGGTTAGGAAGTTATGGTTATAGTTTAGTTGTAAATTATAATTAGTATTGTGATTAATACACATAAAAGATTTTGAGGGTGTTTGCAAAAAAGTACTCGTGTGGTAAGCTTTGGAGGTGAAAATGGAATTAAAAAAAATTTTGATTTTTGGTGCGGGAGGATTTGGACGGGAAGTACAGTGGTTGATAGAACGTATTAATCAAAAAGAACTTGTCTGGCAAATAGAAGGATATTTAGATGATGGCACGGAACCTGGAACAGAAATAAATGGCTACAAAGTTCTAGGAGGAATTGAGGAATTACAGAGGTATGATAATTCAGTATCTGTAGTTTGTGCGGTTGGTTCTGCAAAAGTAAGAGAAAAAATAGTGTCAAGGATTAAGCAAATAGGACAATTTCAATTTCCTAATTTAATTGATCCAGATGTGCAAAATTCGCAGTTTGTATCAATGGGAGAGGGGAATATTGTTTGTGTTGGGAATATTCTTACTGTGAATATTTCAATGAAAGATTTTGTGATTTTAAACTTGTCATGTACAGTGGGGCATGATGTAGTTATCGAATCTTTTGTAACGGTTTATCCAGGAGTGAATATTTCAGGATGCACTTTATTAAAAAAGGGTGTAGAGCTTGGCACAGGAAGTAAAATTATACAGGGGAAGGTAATTGGAGAAAATACGATTGTAGGGGCGGGAGCAGTAGTAGTGCGTGATTTGCCCTCAGATTGTACTGCTATGGGTATACCGGCAAAACCTATAAAATTTTTCGGAGGAGGGTATAAAAAACTCTTGATAATGGGGGCAAGCGGGCATGGAAAAGTAATTTTAGATCTTGTTCAGAAAATTGGGATTTATCAGGATGTATTTTTTTTGGACGATGATGAAGCTTTAGTAAAGAAGCATAAGTTTGTGATAGGAACAAGTGACTTTCCGTTGAAATATTATGGAGAAGCCGATGTAGTTGTTGCCACTGGAGATTCAAATGTTAGGAAGAGAATTCAAGAAAAATATGAAAAAAATGAGGTAAGTCTTGTAACGTTGATTCATCCGGAGGCGGTACTTCCAGAAGAGACGATT
>CAJUCG010000318.1 GCA_910585065.1 uncultured Lachnospiraceae bacterium | reverse complement strand
GTAGCGGACACGCCCTGACGCGCCTTCTGTAATCTTAGAAATAATAAATGCCTCCCCTAATTTTTCCTTCAGGATACAGCCCGCACAGCCGACAGAAAGCAAAAAATCCTCATTCTGCGGCGGAAACGCCGTAAGTACCGAAGAGAGTGCTGTTGCTGCGCGCAGTGCCCCCGGTCTTGTAACTAAAAGCATCGCTTCCTCCCCAATAAAAAGTTCAAAATGGGGAAAATCTGTTTTCCGTTTTAGATGATATTTTTCTAAGAAGGGCAAGGCTTCCTCATATAATGCGGTTACAATATAAAACATAGATATCCTTTCTAATATGCAATCAAATCGGGGAAGTATAAAAAACTGCTGCAAAATAGAATCATCTCTATTTTGCAGCAGTTTTTTGCCTCTTTCACGCCAGAAAACTTAATTAGCCAATCTTAAACTGACGCATATCCGCATCGAGAAGCCCCGCAATATCCTTTAAGGAAGATGCATTGTTTGCAATATCTTCGATAATGGAGGCAATCTCAGTAACAGATGCAGATGTCTCCTGTGTGCTGGCCGCATTCTCCTCGGCGATCGCCGTAAGATTCTGGACAACATCGATCACCGTATTTCTTGCGTTCTGCATCTCCTGTGTCGCGTCTGCGATATTCTGAACTCCTGCAAGAGTATCATCAATCTCACGCTTCACTTTGCTTACGATCGTACTCGCGCTGATTACCTTGTTGTTCTGCTCATCCATAATCTCCTGTACTTCATTCACAGTGCGCACAGCAGTTGCAGTATCTCCTAAGAGGGAGGCAATAATCTGCTCGATCTGGTTTGCAGACTGGTTGGACTGCTCCGCAAGTTTCTGGATCTGGTTTGCAACAACAGCAAAGCCCCTGCCCTGCTCTCCTGCGCGTGCTGCCTCGATCGACGCATTTAACGAAAGGAGATTAGTTTCCTCCGCAATCGCGGAAATCAAGGTGGTTGCCTCGCGGATCTTCTGCGCTGACTCATTTGTTGTATTGGTCTGCTTGTAAATAATATGAACTGCATCTACAGCCTTGCGGTTGATATCGCCAAGTTCTGCGAGTATTCTCGTCGCGTTTTCGCTCGCGTCCGCAATGCCCTGCGACTTGCCATTCAAGGTAGTAACTTCACTTGAAGTCGTGTTGATCATATCACCCATCGCCACAACATTCTCCGTCGCGGTCTGCGTTTCATCTGCCTGTGAAGTTGCACCGGAGGCAATATCGCCAACCGCCTGCTCCACCTGGCTGACCGAATTGATGGTCTCCTGTGTATTCTTATCGAGGGATTGAGCCGCCTCCATCAGGTAAAGACTCTGTTTCTGAAGATCCCCCAGCACGATTGCAAGTTTATCAGTAAGCTTTGTGATCGCACGGCTCATCTCACCAGTCTCATCCCTGCGCTTGCAGAGTGCGCGCTGTGTATCATCGGTTGTCAGATCCAGCTCTCCAAGTTTCTCAATAACTTTCGTGATCAGGGCAATTGGCTTGAGTGCTCTGATAATTGATACAAATGCTAATAAAGAGCAGGCAATAAGTGTAATGACTGCGCCAAATATGCTCTGCTTAATCATGCCGTACATCGGTGCAAGAATCTCATTTTCCGCTGCGGTAAACACTAAGATAAAGTTCATACGGTCACTAATATAATAACCGGTAAACCGCGCATCCCCATCAATTTCATAGCGAACAACTTCCGCCGGCGGCTTGATGCCCGCAGCCATCTCCCGTACAAGATCCGCCACAACATCGTTGTTAACTGGCTGTCCCTGCTCCGTCGGATGATAGCGCATAATCCCCTGCCGATCAACGAGATATACATAACTTGTATCTATTCCCGCAATACTGGCACCCTTTAGAATAGCTTCTACTGTACCATCCTTATACATCTCATCCCCAACGCGATCATAGAGCAGCTGTATTGTTTTTCCGTAGGACTTTGCCATATCAAATATGTAGTTCTTGTTCACACTCAGCATATTGTTCCGCGTTAACGGGATGACAACCGCAAGATTTACAATTGTCGCTAAAAGCACGGAAATATTGATAATCAATAAAATTCGTACTTTTAAAGAATGAATCCCTCCGCTTTCCTTTACCATTCCATTTCCTTCCATTACCTCGTCTCCTATCTGCATGTTTTTGTGATCCGGCAAATTACCTAGCTCCTCTTTATTAAAACTGCCGGATAGCATCCACATTATTATCTTACCACTTCCCCGCTGAAAATGCAAGAAAATAGTTACATTTCACCCGAATTCCAAAAAC
>CAJUCG010000317.1 GCA_910585065.1 uncultured Lachnospiraceae bacterium | reverse complement strand
TGGGTTCAGCTTTACCTGCTTTGCTGCCTTATAATATAGATAGACCGGATTGATCACAGTAAATAGTGCCGCGATAAGAAGCAGTGCCGCCTTTGAGGTCGTACTCTCTCCCACCCCCGCACTCAGCAAGATAAGCGCGCCGCCGCTGATAATCAGATTAATAATCCCGGACACCCCCACATAGCCGTGATGCATCAGAAAGCGATACATCGTCTTTACCCGCATCTTTACACTGAATTTAATCTCCTCCATTTTTTTACCTTTCTGTTTTGGTTTCTGCCATTTCAGCATTTGTGCCATTCTTTATGACAGTCCCATTATAGCAGATTTAAAAAAAAATGCAATCCGGTTGTGCAAAGAGTTTTTTAAGAAATCGCTCTGATCTGTTCTCTCCCTTTTAACAGATAACTGATCTTTTTGTAAATCAGCATTGTCACCGCTCCTGTTACCACACATTTTATTAGATTGAATGGAGCCACAGCAAAAATTACAAAGCTGAACAGTCCGGAAATCATCCCATTCTTTTCGGTTCCCATCGCAACCAAATTTTTAATTTCCATATGAAATGCTTTGCCGTAAGCCGGAAGCAGAACATAGGCATTCATCAGACAGCCCGTTATCACACAGGTTAATGTGCCGACCGCTATGCCAATCAGCGCATTTTTCTTTGTCTTTTTCGCATAATAAATCACGGAAGCCGGAACAATAAACGCACAGCCAATCAAAAAATTTGCAAACTCGCCGATAAATGCCGTCCCTGTCCCCTGGATCAGCACATTTAAAAATACTTTGAGAAACTCGGTAGTCACTCCTGCAACCGGTCCTAAAGTAAAAGCGGCAATCAGCACTGGAAGTTCACTTAAATCAATTTTGTAAAAACCTGGAAGAAACCAGAGCGGAAAATCAATCAGCATCAGCACAAATGCAATTGCGGAAAGCAGTGCTGTCAAAGTCATGCGGTGTACCTTTAGCCGCTCGCTGCTCCGACTGGTGTTATTTTTTTTTGCAAAATAATACTCCGCCCCATATGCCACTCCAAGAATCAGCGCGACGATCAACACGCTCATAAGCAAAAAGCCTACATTGTCCCTCGCAGTTTCCAGCAATTTGGAAATTACCTCAAGCGGGGAAGAAAAAAATTTTTTTAATTTGTCCATAGGACCCTCCTTTTTACAGGATTCTGTTCGGTACCCCTAAAGAAATCCGGAAAGCATAAATATGTACGGTACTCTCCTGAATATCCATACACCATCAAATAGGAAAAATTTTCCCTACCCGCCGACCCGCATACTGCGTTAGCACTAAGTTAACACTAAATTTCCATATGCGGGTCTGTGCATAAAAAATCCCCGGATCTCTCCAGGGAATAAAAGATTTTCGTTACAAACGATACACGCCAAAAAATATGGCAGCACAGCGTATTGCCAGAAAAATTCTTCTCTCATCCAGACTATACTGTCGGTTTTGGAATCACACCAAATCATGCGCAGTCGCGCTTGCGGACTATACCGCCGATCGGGAATTTCACCCTGCCCCGAAGAATCACTGTATTTATTTTTAAGATATTATAGCACAGGATGGTTTGGAAGTCAAGAATTTTCGAATTTTTAAACTGTTTATTTTGTGACGCACTTCCATCACTTTAGAATTCTCCTCCTCTCCTTATGCGTCATCAGATCCGCTAACCTGGTTGGCAGCGGGATATGGCTCTCTTTTTCTGTCAGTGCCATTGCCATCTGCACTGCTGTATCCAGATCAATCCTGTTTCCCACGGATACAAAAACGGGCTTTACCCCCGGATGGGTGCGCAAAACTCTCCCGTAAACTTCCTCTCCCACCACAATATCCGTACTGGCTCCCGCCCTATCTTCCGGCATAATAAAATCCACATTCCCCACCTTGTAATATGTTTTTGCCACTCCGACCGAAGCTTTGTTCAACAGGATTCCTGCGTGTGTGGCGAGTCCCATATGTCTTGGATGCAAATACCCATTCCCATCAAAAAAGAGAACCTCCGGTTCCATTTTCAACTGCTTATATGCCTCTAAAAAAACCGGAATTTCCCGGTATGCAAGACAGCCGGGGATGTAAGGCACTTCCATCTGCTTTGCGAAACTTGTCTGTTCGACTACCTTGTGGGTGCAGTAATCCAACACTACAATACAGCAAACGGCATATTCTTTCTCCTCACTCCCAGCTTCGCTTCCCTCTTTCTTATTTGTCCCCGATTTCCAATATGCCAGATCCACTCCTGCCACCATGCGAATTTTTTTCAGATCAACCAAGTTTTTCAGATCGATTTTCTGTTTCAATGTATTTTGTTCCTTGATGTA
>CAJUCG010000316.1 GCA_910585065.1 uncultured Lachnospiraceae bacterium | reverse complement strand
GATGGAAAATTATTATAAGCCGGAGTTATTGGGGAAGAAAAAAGATTTAAAGGTTACGGGTAAGTTTGCAGTGATTGATACGGAGACAAACTGGAATGATGAAGTAATGTCAATCGGCGCAGTAATTGCCGATTCGGCAACCATGAAAAAAATTGATGCGAAGTATTACATTATTGATCCGGAATACAAGGTGGGCGGGATGTATTTTGGTGAATTGAAAATGGATAAAAGGGAAGCATTATTTACAAGCAGGGCGCAGGCATTGAAAGAGATCAGGCAATGGCTACATACTTATAATGTGGAGAAAATTTTTGCATATAATGCGGCATTTGATAAGCGGCATTTACCAGAATATTCAGAATATAAATGGTATGATATTATGCGTTTGGCGGCATATCGTCAATATAATAGAGCGATACCTGACAGTGCGGACTGCTATAAAACGGGAAGATTAAAGCGGGGATATGGCGTGGAAGATATCTTGCGAATGTTCAGTGGGAATAAACAGTACAGCGAAACACATAATGCGGTTTTGGATGCGGAGGATGAATTAAAAATTATGCAGCTACTGGGAAGGGGGATAGAAGAATATAAGATTGCGTCCGTGTAAATAGAATAAATATTTAATCATTTGTTTATTGTAACTCATTTTTTCTTTTTCATGTTTAGCAATATTATATGTTTTTTATTTGTACTTTTTTATATCTAGATCCCCGGAGGTAGTATCCACATCATATTTTTTGGTTCCCTTTCCAAAAATATAGGAATCGCCCTCCTTTTTCATGGCTAAGTCACTCTCTATCGAGCCGCTTACGGAATCCCAGTTTACTGTGAAATCAGAATCTTCTGGAAGAAAGAGTATCACATCCCCGGAAACGGTATCGGCTGAAAGTGCATCTGGTGCTTTGGCAGCACTTAGTTTGATCTGACCGCTTGTTGAATCCAGTTCAAGGTTTTCTGCGCCCGCAATGGTAAGTTCCACGTCGCCGGAGACAGTGTCTGTAGAGATCATATCAGGAGCTTCCTCCACTGTAAGCTGTATTTCACCGCTCGTTGAATCTATTTCCACATTTTTTGCGGCGGTAAGTTTAGCTGTGATGTCGCCGGAGGTGGTGTCAAATTTTGCTTGTTCGGACAGTGTTGCATCCTCAAATACAATATCGCCGGAGGTGGTATCAATGCTTACCCTTTCTGCCGAAAGTCCCGATACATTTATATCAGCGGAAATAGAATCGATGACGACCTCATCTAATTCCATTCCCTCTGGTAAATAGAGCGTCAATTCTTTGCTTAATTTTGATGAGACGCGCTTCCCGGACTTTGCAAATTTTACTCGCAGTGTATCTCCGTCCACAAAGTAATACATCGTTGTGTTATCATTTAGAGTTTTATTTGCTGTTTCTGAAAAGACTACGGTATCCTTCGTATGGTATGCCACGTTTACTTCCCCGCTTATCCAGTCAATTTCAATGGAGGAGATTTCCCCTGTGGAAAGTTCAGCATCCCCCATAGTATATTTGTCCGCATCGCGGTAGGTAAAAGAAGATAGGCCTGGAAAATTTGGCGCGCTGCACCCTCCAAAAAGAAAACAGCCTATTACAAATGATATTGTACAAAAAAACTTCTTTTTCATCGAAAGCTCCTTTCTAAAATGTCTGTCGACATTATATTATATCCTTCGGATATGGTGCCTCCGGCGGATGCGCATGATTCGCAGGGGAAATTATTCTCCCTTTGGTCGAATGCGAATCAGCGCAGGTATAATGTTGATAGACATTATACCATAACTAATATCCATTAAACATTACAATATCATTAAAAACATATTGGAATTTATCCTCTTTCAGCAAGAAGTCCCACTTCTAAGGCAGGGAATAAATGAATTGCGTCCCGCGAGCCTTGACAAAAATAAAGAAATATGTGATAATATAATCAGTCGAATAATTAAAAATAGTTGATATACAATGAAATTAGACAGCAATGTACACTCGGTATTTACGCTGCATTACCCTCTTGTGCTTGTGGTGAAATACCGCAGAGAGGTAAACATTAGAAACGAGGGAATGCGGTTAGTGACCGCATAACGGAAACTAAACAAGATAAGAGCCGTGGGACACACGGGGTTAGCCCGCCTATGCTTAGTCGGTACTATCGAATGAGAACTGACTGTTTGTATTATGCGAAAGGAAGCTCCTGCTTAAAGAAGCGGGGGAGGATGTCACATTTTCATCTGTAGAAAGAAGGGGTTATTTGAAGATTATTAAGGCAAAGGATTATAAGGATATGTCGCGCAAGGCGGCAAATATTATATCGGCGCACGTGATTATGAAGCCGGATGCTGTGCTTGGTCTGGCGACGGGAGGCACTCCAGTGGGAAC
>CAJUCG010000315.1 GCA_910585065.1 uncultured Lachnospiraceae bacterium | reverse complement strand
ATAGGAGTTGGTGTCTTCTTTGGTTTTTTAGTCGGCGTTGGAGTGGCATCTTCTGTGTTATCTTTTTCATTATCATTCTTATCTTTGCTGTCGTTATCCTGTGCTGCTTGTACAAATCCTGTGTAAATAAACTCCTTCGTGATAAGATCTCCGCTTTTTCCTGCATACGTTTCCCGCACATTTTCTGTTCCTTCATGCTGCGCTGCATATGTACTTACAATTGTTTCAGATGGCATTCCTCCCGCCAGCAACGCGGTGATCAGCAGACCACATAGCTTTCTAAGTGTCCTCGCGCCCCCTCTACTCTTTCCTCCCTCTGATATACCTTTCTTCTTCATTTACCATACCTCTTTTCTGCATATCGCAAATTCTGTCCGCAATCCTACCCTTTGCGACATTCTTTCGCTGCTCCGATAGATTAGCATTTAAATGTGATAAAAATGTGGCATATAAGTGCTTTTATATCTTTTCCCATGTAAATTTCTTCTATTTTTTTGCTACATCTCCTTGCAAAACTTTACATAAAATGTTAAGATTAGGCGAAACAATACTAATTCAAACTAAATCAATCAAATATAAATGTATGCATTTTCTCAGAACAAAAATTCCTTCCTCGAAGGGGGGAATTCCTTCTGGGAAAGAAAGGATATTCCATGCCAAAACAATACCGTGTCAAATGTCATGAAACCGATGCCGCCTGTCGCGGAATGGTAAAATTTAACAATTCCCTCTTTGCTGTGGATGGTCTTCTGCCCGGAGAAACCGCCTGTATCGAACTGGTCTACGGCAAAAACCGCCAGTCCACCACCGCGAGACTTGTGAATATTGAAATCCCCTCCCCCTCCCGTGCCAAGCCTTTTTGTGCGGCATTTTCCCGCTGCGGCGGCTGCACTTTGCAGCACGCCTCCTACGAGACACAGCTCGCCATGAAACAGGCTGCCATCGAAAAACTGCTCGGCAGGTTTGCTCCTGTAAAACCGATAATTGGAATGAAAGATCCCTATCATTACCGCCACAAAATCCACGCCTCCTTTTTCCGCTCTCGCCGGGGTATGGAACTTGGCATTTATGAGGAGAATACACACCGCGTTATATCCGTTTCTGACTGCGCTATTCAGAATAAAACTGCCAATGCCATTCTTCGCACTATCCGCAAACTCGCCGACGAATTTCGTCTTCCCGCCTACAATGAGGACACAAAACAGGGGCTTTTGCGCCATGTTCTGATCCGCTGCGGATATGCAACGGGACAGATTATGGTAGTCCTTGTAACTGCAAACACCAATTTCCCCGGACGCAGCCATTTTGTTGAAAAGCTGTGCGCCGCCCACCCGGAAATCACCACGATTACCCAAAATATTAACGCCAAGAAAACCAGTATGGTACTCGGAGAACAGGAAAGTACCCTCTATGGCAACGGCTATATTGTGGATGAACTGTGCGGGTTAAAGTTCCGGATCTCGCCAAAATCTTTTTATCAGGTAAACCCAAAGCAAGCGGAAGTACTTTACCGGACGGCAATCGAATTTGCAAGGCTTAAGGGGAAGGAAATGGTTCTTGATGCTTACTGTGGGACGGGAACCATTGGAATGATTGCCGCAAAAAGTGCTGGGACGGTGATTGGGGTGGAAAATAACAGTGCAGCGATAAGGGATGCCATGGCAAATGCAAAAGAAAATAATGTGAAAAATATTCAGTTTCTAAGGGAGGATGCGACAGAATACATGGGTCAGGTCGCAAAGGGAAAGGCAATAAAACCAGATGTCGTAATTTTAGACCCACCGCGGGCAGGAGCATCGGAGGGATTTTTAAAGGCGGTAATTACTGCAAAGCCGGAGCGGGTGGTATATGTATCCTGTGATCTTGGGACGTTAGCAAGGGACTTGGAAGTATTGGAAAATGGAGGATACCGGGTGGAGAAAATACAGGGAGTGGATATGTTCGCGTGGAGCGGACATATTGAGACGGTTGTGTCGATACAAAGGAAAACCTCGTATGTAGGATTACAATATATGTGTTACAAGGGATAAGCCCACCCTTTTCCAAGTGCGTTTGGGGCAGCATGGGATCCAACACAAGGTAATTCGTCCTTATACACCAAGGCATAACGGTAAAGTGGAGCGCAGCCACAGGAAGGACAACGAGAGGTTTTATGCTACGCATACCTTCTATTCCTTTGAAGACTTTGCGAAGCAGCTTAAAGTATACAACCAAAAGGATTACAACACCTTCCCCATGCGTCCCCTAGGATGGAAATCTCCGAATCAGGTATTGAAGAATTTTTTACGGTCAGTGTAACATATGTTTGACAAACCTACAAGAGGGAGGTTACATCTATGAATAAAATATATTGGGACAGAGATAAAATCTCAATCATAACAGACC
>CAJUCG010000314.1 GCA_910585065.1 uncultured Lachnospiraceae bacterium | reverse complement strand
ACCGCATTTTTGAACTCTCAGTTTCACAGCCGGACAAGATCGCAGTCGCTTTTAAAAAAGACGCACTCACCTACAAGGTGCTTGCAGACAAAATCCGTGCCATCGGCGCGAATCTTACCCAGATAGGAATAAATCGTGGAGATCGCGTTCTTTTTACCGCGCTTTCCAAGCCGGAGATGGTCGCGGTCTATCTCGGAATTCAGTATATTGGCGCGGTCGCTGTCTTTATTGACAAAAACAGCACACCGGAAAATTCCGCCTTAGTCTACAAGGATGCACAGGCAGTATTATTCCTTACGGACAAGCCGATGAAGGACTGCGAAGAGGGACTTCACCGCTTTTCACTAAAGAAACTTTACGCTGCCCCCGCACCGGAGGAGATCCCAGAATATATACTTCCTGATGAAAATAATATGGCAGAGCTTTTATTTACCACGGGGACGACGGGCAAACCAAAAGGGGTAATTCTCTCCTATAAATCCATTTTTCATATCCTCTCCAACACCATCGAGGGGATTGGCATAAGACCGGAAGAACGCTTGCTTTTGCCGCTTCCGCTCAATCATTCTTTCGCCCTGCGCGTGCTGCGCGCCACACTCTATATCGGCGCGACCATTGTGCTACAAAATGGATTTGCCTTTGCGAAGGAGATCGAGTTAAATCAGGAGGCATTTGACTGTACTGCGCTCGCGGCAGTTCCCGCCTCCATGGAGATTCTGCGCGCCCAGATGCAGGATGCATTTGTCCGTGTTATGGGAAAATTCCGCTATATTGAGATCGGCGCAGGCTCACTTACCATTAAGCAGCGCAAACGCCTGACAAGACAGCTTGCAAACACCACTATCTTTAATACCTGGGGGTCCTCTGAGTCCGGCGGCGCACTCTTTACCAATGTAAGCGAAATCGCCCAGAGCGAAAAAGTCGGGACAGTGGGAAAACCTCTCCCTCAAGTTTTGGTGCGTGTGCTTGACGAGAACGGTTCCCCGATGGAAAAGAGCGATGCTGATCACCCGGGACGGATGGCATTAAAGGGCGATATGATTATGGCAGGCTACTGGCAGCGCGATGAACTGACCGCCGAGACATTAAAGGATGGCTGGCTTATCACAAGTGATATGGTCTACACAGATGATGACGGCTATGTATATATGTTAGGGCGCGCTGACGATATTATCAATGTGGGCGGCGAGAAAGTCTCTCCAGTTGAAGTAGAAAATATCGCCAGCGAATACCCGCCGATCCGCGAGTGTGCCTGCATTGGCATTCCTGACCCGAACGGTGTGCTTGGACAGGTTCCTGTATTATTTGTAGTAACACAAATAGAACAAATTTCCGAGGACAAGACCAAAGTTCCCGAACAGTTTTCCGAGGCGGGGATTCAGTCCTTCTTCGCCCCCCGCATGGAACGCTACAAATTGCCGCAGCACTATGTATTGCTCCCGGAACTTCCGCGCAACCGCATGGGAAAGATCGACCGCAGAAAGCTTCGCGAAATCTGGGAAAATCAGGGAGATAAAGATTTGATGAACCCGGTAATCAACGCGATCCTAACGCGCCGCAGTGTCCGCAAATTTTTAGAAAAGCCCGTTCCGCGCGAGCTTCTTGACATGATTTTGCAGGCGGCATACCACGCGCCAAGCGGACATAATATGCAGACCTGGCGTTTTACCGTATTGCAGAATACAGAAAAAATTTCCATTTTAAAAGAAACCGTCAAGGAGGCCGCAAAAGAGAAAAAGGTCAATTTCTACGGCTTTGAACAGCCTCCGTGCCTGATTTTGATCTCCAACGACACACGCAATCCGGACGGCTGTCAGGATGCGTCCTGCGCCGCGCAGAATATTTTTCTTGCCGCACATTCCTACGGACTTGGCTCCGTATGGCTCAATGCCTTAATGACGCTGTGCGACGAACCGAAAATCCGCGCGCTGCTTACCTCCTACGGCATTCCTGCAAATCACAGGGTATGGTGTATGGCAGCGGTCGGCTATCCTGCCGCACCCGGAGTAACTCTCGCAAAAAAGAAGGACGTGGTATTCTATGTGGAATAAAAAAAATGGAGCGTGGAAAAAACTGCTGCGCTCCATCCTCTTTGTCACCGGGTTAATATTTCTTATCTTCCTGGTTTCCTTTACCTTAGAGGGCAAAAGCGCGAAGGCTCGCCTCTCGCTCTTTTTTAAACAGAAGACCAGCTACGATGCCATGTACTTTGGCACAAGCCATGTAATCAACGGCTTCCTCCCACAGGAATTATGGGAGGAATACGGCATTACCTCCTACAATTTTGGCGGCAATGGCATGAATCTTCCCGCAACCTACTGGCTTATAAAAAACGTACTAGACTATACAAAACCCAAACTTATCTTTATCGACTGCTCCAAACTCTCCAGCGATATCATGTCC
>CAJUCG010000313.1 GCA_910585065.1 uncultured Lachnospiraceae bacterium | reverse complement strand
TCTCTGCTTTTTCAATATTCAGTTGTAACACATGTATTGTAATCCTACAATTTGTTGCGGGTGTACTTTTCTTTTTTACTTGACAATTACAAAGAATGAATATATAATACGTCAGGGAGATCGACGCTACTTCCACTCTCGTATTTCCAAAATCTGAAAATGATGTGCGATTGCGAGCAACTCTTGACAGTGAGATCCCACAGGTTTGCCCGTGGGAGCAGTCAGATTATGCGTCGTGTGCAGCCGATACCAGGAGTGCGGACACTCCGACCGCTCCCTTAGTATCCGGCGATCTTAAAAATAGGAGGATTGATATTATGATCAGCAGAGAAAAGAAAGCAGAAATTATTGCAGCTTATGGCAGAAAAGAAGGGGATACCGGTTCACCGGAAGTCCAGATTGCCCTTCTTACTGAGCGGATTAACCAGTTGAATGAGCATCTTGCGGATAATCACAAGGATCATCATTCCAGACGCGGTTTGCTTAAAATGGTAGGTCAGAGAAGAGGACTTCTTGCCTACTTAAAGAACACCGATCTGGAGTCTTATCGTAACTTGATTAGCCGCCTTGGTCTCAGAAAGTAATCGGTACAAAAAATAAGCTTAAAAAAGCATGGCAGCAGGTGGAAAAACCTGACTGCCATGCTTTTTTAAGCGCGGCAAAAACGTCTTCCCTACTCGATTACAGGGACGCGAATGGAAATAGAAAGGGGAATTTGTAATGAATCAGGAAAAATATGCGGCATGGCAGACAGAATTATTGTTGGATAAACTTTCAGAAGAAGAAATCTCTCTTCGCTGGGAGGCGTACCCTGAGGAGAATGCAAAATATAAATTATACTGGTCGGACAGGGATACTAAGGGGATGCAGTACCGCTGTATTTACTGCGGGGAGAATCCCTATTTTTGTTTCCGGCGTTCAACACATATTTCACATTATTTTCGTCTGGCACTTCTTATACATGGTGAAGAATTTATCTGTGCAACATTAAAGACACCGGTGGGGCGTGTACTTTGTGAACAGCTGGAAAACTTAAACCGCGGGCTTGTCGCAATGCGTGCTGAAGGCGGGATTTTTCTGTCCTGGCGGCTGATGCAAAATGAGGTGAGCGGATACACAAAGACAGGACTTTCAGGGATAAATTTTAAAGTGCTGCGGAATGGGAAAGAAATTGGGGAGGTATACGACAGTACAAATTATCTTGATCCGCAGGGAGGGATGGAAGATCTGTATGAGGTACGTCCGATCTTAGAAAAGAGGAAAGAAGGAGTGGGACCCCTTTTCTCTGAACAGGTCAAAGCATTTCCTTCCGGAAAAAATTATTATGATATTCCGGTTTGCCGTCCGGCGGGGGGCGTGACCCCGGCGGGCGAAGCATATGAATACCATATCAACGATATGAGTGTCGGGGATGTGGACGGGGATGGGGATTACGAGTATATTGTTAAATGGGATCCGGAAAATTCCAAGGATGTATCACAGAAAGGTTATACTGGACATTGTATTTTAGACTGCTATAAATTTGATGGAACGCTGTTGTGGCGGCTCGATCTGGGGGAGAATATTCGGGCAGGGGCGCATTATACACAGTTTATGGTATTTGATTTTGACGGGGATGGGAGGGCGGAGCTTTCGGTAAAGACTGCACCGGGAACAAAGATGCTGCTGCCATCTGCCGGGGAGGGTTCCGATCCTGATTTTGATGGGGAGATAATCAATGGTCAGAGAATGCGCTGGCATAATATCACCCTGCCGCCGCAGGCAAAAAAGGCAGGATTTTCCCACTCAGACTCCTATGTTTGTAGCAGAGCGTCCTACCGGGAACATCTGATTCGGATATTTATGGAATGGCAGGATTATGAGGAGGTGAAGCGGGGCGAATGGCCAAAGACCCTGGAGGAATGTTTTGGAAGCTTAGCCGAGTCGCTTCAAAAGAAGTCCTATCCGCTGTCAAGAGAAGATGCCGAATTGATGGTTGATTTTTTCCTCTATCAGTACGCGCCTTCCCGCAGCGAGAAAAACCGACTCTGGGAAGTGGAGGGATTTGTGTATGAAGGTCCGGAGTTTTTGACCATGTTCTACGGTGATGGAAGAGAGGCAGAAACTATTGAGTTTCCATTTCTGCGTGTGGACGATGGGCTGCGCTGGGGGGATTATGCGATGGAGCGCATCGAACCCTGCAACCGTGTGGATCGTTTTCTTTCGGGTGTCGCCTATCTTGACGGAGAACATCCATCGCTGATTGTGTGCCGGGGATATTATACGCGCACATGCATTGCCGCCTACGATTTTGTGGGCGGAAAGCATCAGAAACGCTTTTTTGTGGATTCGGGCTTTGTGCCCATGAAAAACCCGTTCTGCGATTCTCCTCACGCAGGGAAGGGCAGTGATCCAATCTACGGCACACTTGCAGGACAGGGCAATCAT
>CAJUCG010000312.1 GCA_910585065.1 uncultured Lachnospiraceae bacterium | reverse complement strand
ATTCCGAAACTAACAAAATTGGTAATATTTACCTTTTCCCGATGCTCGGAAATACAAGGCTCGGCGAGATGGGCGGCTATATGCTGGTGCCGGACGGCAATGGGGCACTGATCTACCTGGATGATAAGGAAGGCAAATACTCTGCCGCCTACACACAGAAGGTATATGGCACGGATATCGGAATTACAGAGCCGTATGTGCTTTCGCTGTTCTGGCAAAAGTATGAGACCGTTAACGATCCGGAGTATATTCTTGCACCGATATACGGGATGGTGCATGAAGATAGTAAGATGGCGTATCTTGGCGTGATCACAAGCGGCGCGGAGGGAGCGACAATCGAGGCGTACCCGAACGGTGCGTACACGAATTACAATTGGATTACAGCGAAGTTTTTAAAAACAACGATCTACAATGAGCCGACTTCGAATTCGGGCGGTTCGGTGGTAAAGATAACAGATCGATTGAATTATGATATCTCCGTGCGCTTCTTCTTTACCAGAAACGAGGAGGCAAACTACGCAGGGCTGGCAGGACGTTACCGCGATTATCTGCTGGATACAGGAAAGCTTGTGCCAAAGGAGGATTCCTTTAAACTCCGCGCAGATTTCCTTGGTTCGGATCGCGAGAACTGGATGTTTACGACAAAGGCGACCCCGATGACGACAACGGACGATATCCGCGAGATTTATGAGGATTTAAGAAGCGAAGGTGTTACCGATCTGTTCACGCTCTACAAGGGCTGGCAGGACGGCGGCATAAACAATGTTCCGGTGGACTCCTACGATGCGGACGGCAGCCTTGGCGGGACGAGGGATTTGACCAAGCTGATGGATGAGGCAGCAGAGTCCGGCATTTCCTTCTATTTGTATGTGGACGCGCTGCGCGCGAATCCGAGTACGACAAACACAACGTTCAATGTGATCAAGAAGATTGATACAAGGCTTTATTCGGAGGATACTTACAAGGATGTCTATGCGACAATGCATTATCTGACACCAGTGCGCACAAATGAACTTGTGAACAATCTGGTGACGGACATGGCAAAGAAGGATATCAAAAAGCTGGCATTGACTGGAATCACGAACACGATGTTTACTTTCCGCTACAGCGGCACTACCTATGACCGCTTCTATACCGCCGGGATGCAGGCTTCGCTCCTTGAGAATATCGCAGGGCGCACGGATTTGGTTTTGGAGGAGCCGATTGAAACATACTGGAAGTACACGAACGCAGTGCTTGATATGCCAGTAAAAGATTCGGACTATATCTTTACTGATGAGAGCGTACCTTTCCTCTCCATCGTATTTAAGGGAATTTTGCCGATGTACTCGGACTATGTGAACTTTGAGGCAAACAAACATGAATTCTTCTTAAAATTGGTAGAAACTGGAATTTATCCATCCTTCTATCTGACGATGGAAGACCCGACCGATCTCTACTACACCAATTCGAACGACCTGTATTCCTCAAAATACACAATTTATCGCGATACAATGATTGAGTATTACAAGGTATTAAAACAGTTCAATGAACAGGTAGCGGGGGCAATGATTGACACACATACGATCGCAGAGGATGGAACTGTGACCGTAACTTATTCCAATGGCGCAGTGGTGACAGTTGACTATAATCATTATTCCTTTACAGTTGTCAAAGGTGGCAGCACAGTAATGGATTACAAGGCAGGTGATGCAGAATGAAAAAACAAAAAACAGTGAAACCCGGACGTTTAAAGCGCAGAGAGAACATGATGGGATATGTATTCATTCTGCCGTGGCTGATTGGTCTTTTAGGACTTGTTCTCTACCCACTGATTGAATCGTTCCGCTATTCCCTGCACCGCATTATCATGAACCCGATGCTTGGGCGCGTTATGGAGCCGGTACAATGGGATAACTACCGCAATATTTTCTTAGTGGATACGGACTTTGTCTTCCAGCTTGAAAATTATTTGCTGCAGACGGCACTTGCCGTGCCGGTTATCGTGGCGTTCGCGCTGATTATCGCGATGATGTTAAATGGAAAGATTCGTTTGAAAGGCTTTTTCCGCCTGATTTTCTTCCTTCCAGTAATCATTGCGAGCGGCCCGGTAATGAATCAACTGACTGCTCAGGGGGCAGCGAGCATCCCGATGATGAACACGCAGATGATCACGGGGATATTCGAAGAATACCTGCCGCGTGTATTGGCGAGCGCGCTCTCAAGCGTGTTCTCAAATATCATTATGCTCTTGTGGTATTCGGGCGTTCAGATTTTGATTTTCCTTGCAGCACTGCAAAAGATCGACAGTTCACTGTATGAGGCTGCTAAGATCGATGGCGGTTCCGGCTGGGAATGTTTCTGGAAAATCACGATCCCGACGATCAAGCCGATGATTTTGCTGAATGCGGTTTACACAATTATCTTTATGTCAAATACTGAAACAAATAGTATTATCAGCCTGATTTCCACGCGTATGTTCTCCTCGGC
>CAJUCG010000311.1 GCA_910585065.1 uncultured Lachnospiraceae bacterium | reverse complement strand
TCCTCCCCGTATAATTTGTGATTTCTTTCCAATAAATCTGTAACTGGCATTTTTTCTCTCCTTTTTTCACTTTGCAACGTTACGCTTTAACGCGTCAAATAAAAGGATACCATAAAATAAAGAAAAAGTCAATAATCTCTTTACCTCTCCTTCCTTTTGTAGTACAATCAGGAAGTTAGTTGTGCAGTTTTACCATATATATAATTCTGTTTATGACTTTTATATCAAAATATACACAAAATAATTAAATACTTTATAACAAATCGTTTAAATATTAAATAAAGGAGAATTTTTTTTATGAATAGAACGATTTACTGGCATCTGCCCGGCTTTTGTTTTTTCCGCTCCCTCAATTTAATCACTATTGACTTGCTGAAAGAATTTCCTGAAAAATTTCGGGAAAATTATCAAGTTGGTTCTGTCTATGGTACCTTTCCCGGCGCGATCTGGAATGGCGGTCGGGCAGTATTCGGTCTGGTGCCGAAACATGAAATTGAAAATACTTTAAAATTGTATAACAGCGAAAAAGTTCCTGTTCGTTTTACCTGGACAAATTCACTGCTTGAGGAAAAACATCTGCAGGATACGTACTGCAACTTAATTATGCATTTGGCGGACAATGGATTTAATCAGGTACTGGTTAATTCTCCGGTTTTGGAGGAATATATTCGCCGCGAATACCCTTCCTTTCCACTGATCTCGTCCACTACCAAGAGGATTACGGATAGAAACGAACTGCGCGCGGAACTTTTTAAGGATTATCACCTGGTGGTGCTGGATTATGACTTAAATCACGACCAAATTTTTCTTGATGAACTAAAGCCTTTTGCCGATCGGCTGGAGATTTTGGTCAATGAGGTCTGCTATCCAAACTGCAAAAAGCGCAGTGAGCATTATAATCACCAGTCCCGGATGCAGTTAGAATATAATGTCCATGCCTCCTTTCCATGCCCGAATAACAGCACGCCGCGCGCCTTTGCGGAATGTATGAACCGTCCGGCATTTATCTCCAATGAGCGGATTGGGGATTATATAAACAGAGGCTATGTCAATTTTAAGATTGCGGGCAGGGGGATGCCGGTGGATTATGTGAAAGATTCGTATCTTTATTTTTTGGTAAAAGACGAATATCAGGAACTTATCCGAAAGAAAATCGATGCAATTTTACAGCAGGTACAACAGGCAAAACGCACGAAAAAATAAGAATGATCTTTTGATTTTTTATTGACACATAAGAAAAATAGGCCTAGGATATATAATCAATTTCTGCAAACACTTAGAAATTTATCCATACAGAGAGGAGAAAAACCTATGATTATCGATTTCCATACTCACACATTTCCCGAATCCATTTCCAAACGGGTTCTTGAAAAACTCGGAAAGGCAGCGGGGGTACTTCCCGCGACAAATGGTGCTGCCTCCGGGCTTGCTGCCTCTATGAAAGAGGCAGGGATTACGTATTCCGTCAACCTTCCAGTTATGACCTCAATAGAGCAGGTATCTGCTGTTAATAATAATCTTCTTAATCAAAAGGAAACGCTTTTAGCGGATGGCATCCTAACTTTTGGCGGTATGCACCCTGACTATGAAAATTATAGGGACGAGCTGCACCGCCTTGTTCGTGCTGGCATTAAAGGCATCAAACTGCACCCCGCATATCAGAGAGTTGACCTTGATGATATCCGCATGAAGCGCGTTATCGCCTGTGCATCCGAACTTGGACTGATCACACTGATCCATGCGGGGATCGATATTGGATTGTATGATCACAATTATTCATCAGTGGCACAGATCTTAGCTGTAATAAAAGAGGTACAGCCGGAAAAATTCGTGCTTGCACATATGGGAAATTGGGCGTGCTGGGACGAGGTGGAAAGCGATCTTGCAGGCGCTCCCGTCTTCCTTGACACTGCATTTTCCATCGGACCGCTCGACGCGTACCCGGATGTTTTAGCAGGACCATACAGCCGTGTAGTTCTTGAGGATAAAACTTTCCTGCGCATTGCAAGAAAACATGGCACAGAGCGGATTCTTTTCGCAACGGATAGTCCATGGCAGCCGCAGAAACGGTATGTAAAACGATTTTCTGAAATTGGATTGACCAAGGAGGAACAAGAGCGGATTTTAGGGGAGAATGCGAGAAAACTGCTTGGACTGAAAAAGTAAATCATATGTACTTGTGTACTCGCTTTAATTGAGCAGGGAAAAATTTTTCCCTGCTCATACACCGGGCAATCGTCAGACCTTGCCAAACCCCCTTCTTTGTGCTTTTTTTGCGTTCCTGCCTACTGGTACAACTTTCTCTTATCCACCACGCGCACTGCTTTACCCTCGCTGCGCGCGATTGTTTTCGGCTCGACTACCTTTACATCCACAAGAATGCCAAGCATTGCTTTTAATCCCTTTACCAGTTTCTTCTCCCTCGCTGCTACAGGTACGGATGCATCCTGTGCCATCTCCGGTGTAAGCTCTACCTGTAC
>CAJUCG010000310.1 GCA_910585065.1 uncultured Lachnospiraceae bacterium | reverse complement strand
CACTTGCCAATCATTATCTTCTCAGCTTCATCGCAGCTGTCCATCCATTTCTTTTGGAACTTCGTATCATAGACGGATGCTGTTTTTTCAGGATTCGTTTTCTTGGCGGCATCAACACATTTCTGCTGGATGATAACCGCTTCAATCATAATTGTGAAAAAGCTGGCAATACCTACAAAAAACGACACAATATTGTTTTCGGTTTCAAAAGTCTCAAAACCATTGGCATAGGATGCCGCAATGAGAAAATAAGAGAGGATAAGAGCTGCGCTTGCAACCCAAATCACGATAGAAAGTTTTCTATCGATCGTATCCGATATTTCCTCGTTTTCGCTGTCCCAAGTGGAGAGCAGTTTCTTTGCACTTCGATAAATCGGGACGCAGACCACCGGCAGTATAACCGCTGTTGCCAACATCAGCCACGGGGCAATATATGCGCCAAAAAACACTCCCGCACTTTTCATACCATTAGACAGACTGTTCAGCCCGTATTTAGCGGAGCAAAAGCCTGCCGAACCGCCGACAAGAAGGGATATTACCATAATGAGCATAAATTTCGGCAGAGCCTTCCGATTTGCTTTCTTGATTTCGTTGTTATCCATTTTCTTCCTCCTGTAAATAGAAAATTTCTTCCACTGTGACGTTGCACACCTTCGCAATCGTCAGGGCAAGGGTGACCGACGGCGAATAATCGCCCCGTTCAATCAGGCTGATTGTCTGCCTTGATACGCCGCATAAGCGTCCCATTTCCTGCTGATTGACATTTAGTGCGGCTCTGCGTTCCTTCAAGCGATTTCGCAGTATCATACAGCACCTCCGTATGACAATTTTCTTTGTCTAATTGACAATTATTATTGTCATATTGCATTATACTCTTGTCATTCTACTTTGTCAATAAGGTTTAGAGAAAATTTACATCGGTAAAATCTCTAAATGAAAGGTTTTCTGATTAAGTCCTACTATATCAGTATCATATCCATAAAAAAAGGGCGGGCAAACAAATTTTACCCGTCCTTTCCGTTTGATTTTTTACTTTTAATGGTGGAACAGTCTTATTCCCGTAAATGCCATAACCATCCCATATTTGTCGCAGCATTCAATCACTGCGTCATCGCGGATGGAGCCGCCCGGCTGCGCAATATATTTTACGCCGCTTTTATGCGCGCGCTCCACATTGTCCGAGAATGGAAAGAATGCATCCGATCCGCAGATTACATCCTGCATCCCGGCAAGCCATGCCCTTTTCTCCTCCCTTGTAAATACATCCGGTTTTTCCTTAAAAATCTTTTCCCATACGCCGTCTGCAAGTACATCCTCATCCTCATCGCTCATATAGACATCGATCGCATTGTCGCGGTCAGCTCTGCCCAAACCATCTAAAAATTTTAACCCCATTACCTGCGGCGACTGACGCAAAAACCAGTTGTCCGCCTTTTGACCGGCAAGCCTTGTACAGTGAATTCTTGACTGCTGCCCCGCACCGATCCCGATTGCCTGTCCCCCCTTTACATAGCAAACAGAATTGGACTGCGTATATTTTAAGGTAATAAGCGAGATCTTCATATCCATCAGCGCGCTCTCTGGGATCTCCTTATTTTTTGTAACAATATTAGAAAGCAGTTTTTCGTCGCAGTTTAATTCATTGCGCCCCTGCTCAAAAGTAATGCCATAGACCTGTTTTTTCTCGATCTCTGCCGGAACATAAGAGGCATCGATCTGAATAATATTATAGTTGCCCTTTTTCTTAGATTTTAGGATTTCAAGTGCTTCCGGCTCATACCCTGGCGCGATCACACCATCGGAAACCTCACGCTTAATCAAATTTGCGGTACACACATCACATACATCGGAAAGTGCGATAAAATCGCCGTAAGAGGACATACGATCCGCGCCGCGCGCTCTTGCGTAGGCACTTGCAAGCGGAGTGAGTCCGCCTAAGTCGTCCACCCAGTAAATCTTTGCAAGCGTGTCGTCGAGGGGAAGCCCAACCGCCGCACCCGCCGGGGAAACATGCTTGAAAGAGGTCGCTGCCGCAAGTCCCGTCGCCTGTTTTAATTCCTTTACAAGCTGCCAGCCGTTAAATGCATCAAGAAAATTGATGTAGCCCGGCTTGCCGTTTAATACTGTTACCGGAAGTTCACTGCCATCCTCCATATAAATTCTTGATGGCTTCTGATTTGGATTGCATCCATACTTTAATTGAATCTCGTTCATAAACTTGGTCTCCTATTTTTAGTTCCGCAGAACCCCTGCACAGTGCCTTGTTCATGGAAGGGGATTTTGTTCGCTTCGCTCTTATCATCCCCTTCTGGCACTGTTTCGGGTTTCTGCTGTTTTTTTAGTTTTGATTCTTGTTATAAATCCTGGTTTCATATTTTCCGGTCGCAATGTCAATATAGCGCGCAAACAAGGAAACTTTATTTTCCTCATTCAACGCATTCCAGACCAAGCTGCCGAATGTATCAATATCCCCGGAGATCG
>CAJUCG010000309.1 GCA_910585065.1 uncultured Lachnospiraceae bacterium | reverse complement strand
TCGAACGAATTCAGAGTGCATTGTCCATGTGTGGAATAGAAGGAAAAAATACTACATCTATATTATTAGGATTTGAGAAATCAAAAATACTACAAATAAATAATGAACTATTAAATGCACTAACAGAAAATTCGGTACTACTAAGTGGACCAAATGGTGAAAAAGTTAAAATCAAAAAGCATTTAGAAGAAATACAAAAGTCATTTCGGTACTATAACGCGCGGAAAAATTTGCCTGTATCCATAATGGGCATTTGGAAAGCTGATTTATTTATTGGTAATACTGATACTGATATGTGGGTTGCCGCTTCTGTTAAAATTAATCATTTAGCACTAAGGTATGCAAGTGGGCTTGCAATTGGCATAGTACCTTCTAGATGGGAGCAAGAGAGACCTTGCCAAATCAGGAATGGTATGATAGTTTGTCCACTGTTATATGAAAACAACTTTATGCAGTTTTTCTATTCAGCATGGAGAATTGTATCTTACTTTATAAAGAACGATGCTTTTATACCACATGAAAGGTTCCTTGCTGGGATTGAAGAACTGCGGGTTGCTAGGTTTCTAGAGCAAAAAAGAGATGTTCCGGTTCTTGAACTGGTTGATGATGATTTGAGAAGGCTGGCACATCCGACTTTACTATTGGCTGAAAGAAAGCATATTGTAACAATGGATATGAATAATAATTTTTCTGATAAGGAGGATACAAATAGTACAATCATAGTGCCCAATTCAATTTTACAGCCTGTTTTTTAGATATTTTAGATGAGAAATATATAACCTTTAGCTGCAAAGGATGCTTGAAAAGACAAGATAGTTCATTGGGTGCAAAAAATAACGATAGCCACTCCGGAAAATGGGTTATCGTTAAATTTTACACTCCGAAATATCGAAAGTGCGGCAATTTCAATTCAAAAAACGATAGCACCCATGCAAAAATTGTATCAATCTGGACACGCAATATAGTGTGAGGGGTCAGTAAGAGATTACTTCTCTTACTGACCCCAAAACATTACTTTTTGTTTACCTTTCCTTTAGAATGATCTTATAATCGTTATACTATCCTTCAAATAATACAATAAAAGCATTGGATAAAATAACAGATTAAGTACCGTATAATCGTATCCCATAATTTTTTGACAATTCGCATTAGTGATAAATTGGCAAAAAAGGATCGCCTAAAATGCAGTATTTTACAATATTTATATGATCTAAGATTTAAGGAGATTTTTTAAAAAAAATATACAAATAATACAATATATGAAATGCTAATTACTGTGAATATCTTTCCTTTTAAATAGAGGGAAGCAAAATTCTTATCTCCAACCCCTCCACCCCGCTGCAAATAGAAATTGTTCCGCCAAGCTGCGCAATAATATATTTGACAATGTAAAGTCCAAGCCCCGCGCCCTCTTCTTTTCCACAGTTTTTCCCACGATAAAATTTCTGGAAAATAAAGGGCATATCTTCGTCGGGAATTCCTCTTCCATAATCTTTTACAATAAGTTCTGCCCCCTGTTCAAAAGAGCGCAGAGAAATATCAACCTGTGTTTTCGCGTATTTTCTCGCATTATTAATTAAATTTTCCATTACCTGTATCAGTCGGTTTTCGTCCGCTAGTACAAAGACGGGGAAGGAAGGAGAAGTAAAATAAAGGTCGTTGCGCCCGCCTGCGATTTCCGCAAGATTTTCCTTTAATAGCGCGTTTAAGTCAATTTTCTTTGGCGATATTTTCAGTTTGTCAAGATCGGTTAGGGAGTGAAGAAGCAGATCGTTAGTCAGCCGCGAAACCTCATCGCATTTTTTCATAATTACGTCAAGGTACTTTGCCCTCTTTTCCGGGGAATCATATAGCCCTGCTTCCAGACCTTCCGCATAGGCGCGGATTGAGGCGATCGGGGTCTTGATATCGTGCGAGAGAGTGGCGATCACTGTCTTATTATTGTTTATGGACTCGCGCTCACAGGCACGCGCCCTTGTAATTTCGCGGCGCATACTGTCAAATGCCCAGGTGAACGCGCCAAAATAATTGGAACGCTCATAATTTAAGGGGAGATCAAAATTGCCTGCCGAGATCTCGGCAGCAAAATGTTCTAATTTGTCAAACGGGTGCAGAATGGAAAAATATAGGAAGGCAAAGGTAATGGCAAGGCAGATTATGCATACAAGGCAGAGGATAAGCAGGGGAAAAGGGGATGCAAAGGAGGTTTGATACGGCAGCAGGCGAAGGGATTCGCGCAGTGCGGCAATCTTTTCAGACATTGCATTAAGATCACTTTTTGCAAGCTGCTCAATCTCGTTGAGTGAGACAAGTGCGAGTGCGATGGCATCTGGAAGGGGGATATTTGTCTGCGAAGCGGCAGAAATCTTTTGAGTGTTGTTAGGATATAACAGGAAATTTCCCGTGGTGTTTTCAAATTGGAAATTTTTAGAATTCACGTAAAGCACAATGGTGCAGAGAAGAACTGTGCTGGTTAGAGCGGCAAACATGAAGATCAGTCGTTTTTTCATAAAA
>CAJUCG010000308.1 GCA_910585065.1 uncultured Lachnospiraceae bacterium | reverse complement strand
CTGCGTGAGGAGAATCGCAGAACGGGTTTTTCATGGGCACAAAGCCCGAATCCACGGCAGATATTGACGGGGATGGATATCAGGAAATTATTTATGGTGCGGCGGTGATTGACCATGACGGAAGTTTGAAATATTCTTCCTATGGAAAACTTCCCGATGGGCGGGAGGCAAAACTAGGGCATGGCGATGCGATTCATGTGGCAAAGATTGATCCGGACAGACCGGGATATGAAATTTTTCATGTGTTTGAGGGAGCCGAAGAAGCACCCTACGGCTATGCTCTCTGTGATGCGGAGACCGGACAGGTTCTCTGGGGAGCCTATGTCCCGCGCGATTTAGGGCGCTGTATGGTTGGGGATATCGCTTTGGGGGTGAGGGGGCTGCAATGCTTTATTCATCAGGTGTTTGACTGTAAGGGGAACCTGCTTTCGCTTGCCGCACCGGGGACAAATCAGTCCGCGCGCTTTGCTGCCGATCTCTCCACACAGTTAATTGACGGGGCGGACTATGTGGGTGGCACACATGAGGGGATTGTCAATGATCTTACTCATGGGGTTATGTTGGTGCCGGAGGATGTGCGCACAAATAACGGCACAAAGGGAAATCCCTGTCTGGTGGCGGATATTTTGGGAGATTTCAGAGAGGAGATCTTGTATCGGCGTGCGGATGATAATGCAGTTCGAATCTATTTTTCCAATGAAGTGACAGTACATAAACTTTTTACGCTGATGCATGATACCATGTACCGCACAGGTGTGGCGTGGCAGAATAATTGTTATAATCAGCCCTGCTACACAAAATTTTATCTGGCCTCGGATATGGAGTGGGATATGGTAAAATAATATTTAAGCAACAACCCGCCCCATAGACATTTCTGTCATTTGTGGGGCGGGTTGTTTGTGCGCGGTAAAGTGTATTCTTAGAAAATTTTGTAAAATTAGGAATTTTCGTCGGAGTTTTCCTCTTCTTCCGTATTGGAACCTTCCTCATTTCCAAGATTAAGATCCTTTAAGTTCAGGTGGTCTTTCGCGTCATTTAATTCATATCCCTCAATAAGTTCGTTCACATATGCCCGTGTTTTTTCGGATGCGATGGTGTTGGAGATCGTTTCATCCGCAGTATCCGGCTTCTCTCTCATATTGAAGAGAACGATATGGTAGGCTGTTGTATCTTCGATGGCTGTGATCTCATTTTCCTTGCGCGCATCATCAAAAAGCCAGTCGCGGTAGACGGAATGTGCGTTTGCGTAGGTGGATTCCTGGTAGGCGGAGGCATCCTCTGCCGCGTAAGTTTCTGCCTGTGCCTCGGTCGCATATGCTCTGCACAGTGTCAGGAAATCTTCTCCTGCCTGGTAGCGCGAAATAAATTCGTCCGCCTTCTCTTTTGCTGCGGCAAGTGCAGCAGTTTTTTGCTCGTCGGTTGCATCCTCCGGGATGTCCGCCTGCAAATCAAAGAGAGAGAAATGAACCTTGTCGTAATCCTTTTTATTTTCATTATAGTGTTTTTCAACTTCGGCAGATTCCGGCTTGTTCCCTTCAAAAAGATGGGAATAATATGCCTGTGCAGTGAGGAATGTGGTCACACAATCTTCTAAGGAGGACTGTGTCGCATAGGAGCCAAACATATTTTTTAAATAAGTCTTTAAGGTAACGCTCTGTGCGGTCGCTGCCTCGGTCATCTGTGAGTAAAAATCGTCGTAATCCTCCTTCACATCGTAGGAAAAACCTGTTTTTTTTGCGTCATCTGCCAATGCGAGATACTGGCGGATGTTTGTGGCAGTCATCTGATCGAAATACTGCTGCCAAGTGGTGTTCTCATCAAAGTTCTGGGAGGCAAAACTCTTTGTCGTATCCAGCCCAAGCAGTGACAGAATCTGAGCATACTGGGTTAAATAGGAATTTACGCCATAGCCATAGTAGAAATCATATTCAATCTTTGAGACCGAATGATCTCCGATACGGATATATTCGCCCTTGGCACTGATACGTTTGGTAAGGGGTACAGCGACAAGGATGATTACAATAAGCGCGAGTACTGCGATCGCGGTGATGCGGGTGATTAGGTTTTGACGTTTCTCGCGCTCCCGCGCTTCCTTCTTAGCCTGCATTTTGCGATCATATTTGGTCATTTTCTTTTCGGCCGTTTTTTCTTCCGGCGTTTGACTCTTCTGGTTTCCCATTTTATTTCCTCCATTTCTTTGCAAGTTTATCACCTGCGATTTTGTTCCATGTTATCTTACACGATTTTGTGAAAATATTAAAGTGATTTCACAGATAATTCATGAATTTTTACATGGGAATTGTTGCTATGGTAGTGCGAAGGCAAAGCCAGCAAAACGAAAAACGAAGTGTAAAAATATACTCTTTACTTCTGGCACTTTGGCTTTTCGGATTGCGCATCCCTCGGAGAGTAATGTCGGTAGACATTATACCATAGTTTATTGTTGGTGCATAGAGAAAAATTTTTAAGATTTTTATAAAGTTTTCGGTTCTTTACATCGGTTCGCTGAATTGTTATAATTACAAATAAAGAG
>CAJUCG010000307.1 GCA_910585065.1 uncultured Lachnospiraceae bacterium | reverse complement strand
GGATGTGCTAAGTTATCTCTCGGAGCAAAACCGCGGCAAACATCTGATTTTATTTGGTCACAGCATGGGATCTTTAATTGCACGCGGCGCGACAGAGTACAGTGATCTCGTGGACGCAGCGATTTTTTGTGGATCAACTGCACCGTCTTCCCTGCATTCTGCTGCCGGACTTTTCGCTGCCTCCCTCGTCTGCTTTTTTAAGGGAAAACACCATGTTTCACCGTGGCTTAACCATATACTTTTTGAGCGCAAACAATACCGCGCACTTTCCGAGCGCACAGCAAACGACTGGCTTACGCGAAGCCAAGCGGCAGTCGGACTCTATATGAATGACCCATACTGCGGCTTTACCTGCACAGCAGGCTTTTACCGCGACCTAATAAAACTTGGAACTTATGTTACCAAACCTGCCAATATTCGCAGCACACCAAAAAATCTGCCAATTTTCCTGCTTTCTGGCGACAAAGATCCGGTAAGCTGCTATGGGGATGAGATTATCAAACTCCTCGATCTCTATCAGAAATTCGGATATGAAAATACGGACTGCATTCTCTACGAAAACTGCCGCCATGAACTGCTTAACGAGCTAAACCGGAGGGAAGTCATGGAAGATATTTTAAAATTCATCGAAAAAACATTTAAAGAAAAATAAAGTTTAACCGGGACATGTTATTACTGCGGCGGTTAAAAGTTTATGCCTATAACTGCCTTGCCTTTGAAAATGCAATAATTCAGCATATTGAAAATATTGATCTTAAATAGCCGGAGTAATATCATCTTCATGTCCCGGATAAATCTATAGCATCTATTCTGCCTTTTGCTCCTCTTTCGGAAATTTCACGCTCTCCCCTTTTTTCGGCGGCTTCGGTCCCTGAAACTGATAAAAGTACGTCTTCATCATTCCATTGTAAATTTTGCGGTTTTTGTCCGCCGTCCGACCAATATATTTTTGTGCTTCTTCAAATCCGGTAATAATATAGTATGACCAGGTGTCAAGCTTTGCAAATACCTCCCCGATCTCTTTGTATAGTGCGGGCATTGCGGCTTTCTCCTCCAACCGTTCGCCATAGGGCGGATTGGTAACAATAAACCCGTATTTTTTCGGGCTGGATAGCTGTGCGACCGGCTTCGCCTGAAAGTGAATCTGATGATCCACCCCGGCTAAAATTGCATTTTGCCGTGCGGCACTCACAATATCCCGGTCAATATCATAGCCTATAATGCTGAGCGTAATATCCCGCAATACTTTATCGTCTGCCTCCGCGCGCGCGGCGGCAAAATGTTTTGGCGGGATAAGATTTGCCCACTGTTCTGAAAGAAATCTCCGGTTTCTTCCCGGTGCTATGTTCATTCCCATCATCGCCGCCTCAATAGGTATCGTGCCACTGCCGCAGAACGGATCGACAAGCACGCGATCCTTTTTCCACGGAGTCAAAGAAAGCAGTGCTGCGGCAAGGGTTTCCGTAAGGGGTGCTTTGCTTGTAAGCCTGCGGTAACCCCTCCTGTGCAGGGACTCCCCCGAAGAATCAATTCCGATGGTAATTTCATCTTTCATAAAGGTAACACGGATAGGATATTCCGCGCCCGTCTCCGCAAACCAATCCAGATGATATTTTTGCTTGAGTCGCTCTACTATTGCTTTTTTCATAATGGACTGAATATCCGATGGACTGAAAAGTTTGCTTTTGATGGATGTTGCCTTTGCAACCCAAAATTTTCCATCTCTTGGAATAAACTCTTCCCACGGCAATGCCTTAGTTTTTTCAAAAAGCTCATCGAATGTTTCCGCCTTAAATTTTGCCACAAGTAAAAGTACACGCTCTGTTGTGCGAAGAAAAGTATTGGCGCGGGCGATCGCACCCTCGTCGGCTCGGTAAGTTACCCGCCCATCCTCCACCTGCACAACCTCAAAGCCAAGATCCATAATTTCTTTTTTTAATACCGCTTCCAGCCCAAAATGGCACGGTGAGATATATTCGTATATTGCCACAATTCCTCCGTTCCGTCATCCGCGACAAATTTTTCATTTTACTTTGTTATTCTAATTCTTTTTCCAGATCATGTCAACGAATTTTTTATCCATCCGGTCAAAAGCCTTTTGCAGCGCGTAGACTCCACCCCACAAATTGATCACCTTATATCCCTCGCGCTTTAAATCTCTGCACGCCATCAGGCTGACATTGCCGCGATCACAGTAGAGAAAAATTTGATCTTTCTTGTAAAGGCGGCTTTTCTCTTTTTCCAAATCGTCGTAGGGAATATTGATGGCTCCAGAAAGATGCCCCTGTGCATATTCCTCCGGCGTGCGCAGATCTATAAAAATACAGCTGGGTTTTCCCAGCCGCTCCAAGAACTCATACAATTGCGTATTTTGTTCCTCCAAGGTATCCCACCTCTCCTCGTTTATTTTTTGGCACTTACTCGCCTAAGATAGTTTATGCAAACAGGCAGGGGATGTTTCCGACATACTTTTACAAAGCCGAGCAGGAAAAAATTTTTCTCCCGCACGAAAAAAGCAGCTACGGCACTTTACCATAACTGCTTTTGTGTTGTAATTT
>CAJUCG010000306.1 GCA_910585065.1 uncultured Lachnospiraceae bacterium | reverse complement strand
TAATAAAGGATAAACTGCACGAATTTATTCGCACTGCAGAGTAATAAGAAATTGTAATAAAGGATAAACTGCACGAATTTATTCGCACTGCAGAGGAGAGGGGGATGGGATGGAAGGAAAGTGCATGATTTATCGGCGCAAAATAATTGCAGTGTTTGTGCTGCTTGCAATATGGCAGCTCTTGAGTATGTGGGTGGGCAAAAATATTTTCCTGCCATCCGTGCCAGATACGCTTCGCGCGCTGGTTTCCCTCGCGCGCACAAAGGAATTTTATCATTCCATTGCGGCTTCCTTTGTGCGCATTGCAGCGGGCTTTGTACTTGCCATTGCAGCGGGGATCTTTACTGCGGTGCTTGCGGAATTAAACGCGCAAATTGGGGAAATTTTACAGTTACTGATGCAGTTGATGAAATCCATCCCCGTAGCCTCCTTTGTGATTCTTGTGCTGCTTTGGGTACATTCTGCACAGCTCTCCACTGTAATTTCATTTTTGATGGTACTCCCTGTTGTTTTTACCAATGTGCGAGGCGGCATTCGGCAGACAGATGCGAAACTTTTGGAAATGGCAAAGGTTTTTCAACTTGGGCTCTGGAAGAAAATAAAAAATATTTATCTGCCCGCTGTGCGTCCTGCATTTGTGACCGCCTGTTCTGTAGGGCTTGGATTTTGCTGGAAATCCGGGATTGCCGCCGAAGTGATCGGACTTCCAAAAAATTCCATCGGAGGAGAGCTGTATAAGGCGAAGCTTTATCTGATGACACCGGAATTGTTTGCATGGACGATTGTGATTGTGGCGGTCAGCATACTATTTGAAAAATTGGTGATGTGGGGAATCCGCAAAATGGTGTAAGCGGAGAAATCGGAGGCGGGTATGCCAATTGAGATGAAACAGATAAAGAAATCCTACAAAGATCAGAGGGTACTTACAAACTTCTCTCTTTTGATAGAGGACGGAGAAAAGATTTGTTTGATGGGGGAATCCGGCATTGGGAAAACAACGATTCTCCGTATTTTGGCAGGGCTAACCAAACCGGACTCAGGGGAAATTTCCGGCTTGCAGGGCAAAAAGGTTTCGATGGTTTTTCAGGAGGAACGGCTGCTAGAGTGGGCGGACGCATTTGAAAATGTCGCGCTGGTATTAAATCAAAAAAGATTTGGCACGGGAAAAAAGGAGAGGAAAACTGCTATTGCGAATTTTTTACTTCAGGAATTTCATGCCGTCGGGCTGCATGGTTATGAAAAAAAGCCGGTAGCACAGCTAAGTGGCGGAATGAGACGGCGCATCGCCATTGTGCGCGCACTCTGTGCGGAGGGGGAAATACTTCTTTTAGATGAGCCGTTTACCGGGTTGGATGCGGCGACAAAGATGCGGGCAGCAGAATATTTAAAGAACCGTGCAGAGGGGCGCACGGTGATTATGGTGACACATGATTTGCAGGAAGCCATCCAGATAGGGGCGCGGGTGGTGATGGTAGAAAACAAAAAGGTAGTCTGTGCGAAGGGAAGTAATTGATTCGGGCAGGTGCCAAATGAATGCCATATGGCAGAAAGAGGGGAGAAAATGGACTGGGAATTTCGTTTACTTGACTGGCTGCAAAAGCTTCACACGCCATTTGGCGATGTCCTGATGCCGTTTTTTAGCTGGCTTGGGGATTTTGGGCTGATTTGGATTGCGCTTGCCGCAGTATTATTGGGTATTCCAAAAACGCGCAGACTTGGCTTAACGGTAGCCGCAGCACTACTTGTTGACTTGCTTTTGTGCAATATTTTGATCAAGCCGATGGTCGCGCGGACAAGACCCTATGATATCAATACGCTGATTGAATTGATGGTCAAAAAACCTTTTGATTATTCCTTTCCGTCCGGACATACGGCGGCGGCATTTGCAGCAGTTTCTGCCATGTTCTTTGCAAAAAGCCGTCTGTGGATTCCATCGGGGATTTTGGCAGTTCTGATTGCATTCTCAAGAATGTATCTCTATGTACATTATCCAACTGATATTCTTGGCGGAATCATCGTTGGCATTGTCTCCGGAGCGGTGGGGACAGCTCTTATTTATAAATTATTTCAGCAAAAAAATAAAATGGGGAAATAATTTTTTTTACGTGCAGGGATGCGAATATTTACATATATTTGATGTATAAGTACAAAAAAAACTAAATTTAGATTATAAATATATAAAAATATATGATATGAATAATAAGAAAAGGCAAGGAATGTATATTGCATTTTTATTTTTTCTCTGCTATAATAAAGGGTAGTTTATTTATGAGTTTATCATGATTTTATATTGCATTTTTGGGGAAGGTTTATGAAAGTAGTAATTTGTGATGATAGTCTTAGAGACTTATCGAATATAGAAAAAATATTGCTGACATATCAGAGTAACCACTCGGGTACGCATTTCGATATTGAAAAATTTTCCGATGCATCCGTATTGTCCAAAAGAATTGAGGAGAATCAATTGGCGGATATCTACCTATTAGATATGATTATGATGCCTACAACGGGGCTTGACCTTGGCAGACAGCTAAGAAGTTTGGGGAATGAGTCAGCAATTATTTATA
>CAJUCG010000305.1 GCA_910585065.1 uncultured Lachnospiraceae bacterium | reverse complement strand
GTTATGATACCTTTAATATAGAAATTGTTTTTCTCTCTCATCAGATGAAAAGGAGGTGATCCCCATGTTGCCAAGCGATCCTGTAATGCTCCTTAGCGTTATCAACCTAAAACTTAGGGACTTTTACCCGTCACTTAACGAACTCTGTAAAGACCTCGACGCGGACGAAGACGAGATCAAAAAAATACTTGCCGCGATTGGCTACCACTATAATGTTAAGCAAAACCGTTTTATGTAATCTGCTCCGCCCTCGCGTTTTTTTTTGCGCACACTCTCTTTAGTAAAAGATAGCGAATCAGACTGAGAAAGAGTATTCCAAGTACTGCCCCCGCCGTATCAATCATTACATCGCGCAGCTCTCCGCTGCGCCCCGGCACAAAACGCTGATGAAACTCATCGCTCGCTGCGTAGCAGGCGGCAATTAACACGGCGAGAAGACAGCTTTTTTTGTAGGGCAGCGAAAAGGAGGAGAGCCAGTATAAGGCAAGGATAGCCAACACCCCGAATTCCGCCATATGCGCTGCCTTGCGCACAAGAAATGAAAGTGTCTCCCGCGTCCTGTCGGGGTTTTTCACCACACTCCCAAGCAAATGCTCATCCATCAATACCTCCACAATCGCATTGCTGCTCTGCGATGATTCCACAGCTGTCTTTGCCGAAAAAGAAAAAATCACACCCATAAACAAAAGCATCGGCAGTGCCGACCAGATTTTTTTTTGAAAAAGTAATTTTCTTTTCATCTCCTTGCACCTTCACTTGCATATATTCTATGTTTTTGGTATAATTAGGGAACTTCCTCTATTTCGGAAGCAACTTAATAGTAACGAAAACTCTGCCTTTTGTCAAGAAAACTTATTTGCACCAAAGGAGAAATATTATGTCAACTACCATCTGCCGCGCCGTAAAAATTGGCGGCTGCAGCGAAATCACAGAAAAAAAATCGCGTTTTATCGCCACGGTATGCCCTGCTTGCTCGGAGGAGGAGGCACTTTTCTTTCTTGAGCAGACAAGAAAAAAATACTGGGATGCCAAACACAACTGTTTTGCCTATGTGATCGGAAAGCAAAATGAAATCACGCGCTGCAGTGACGATGGCGAACCTTCAAAGACTGCGGGCAGACCGATGCTTGATGTGCTGCTCTCAGAAGGGATTCATGATGCCATCGCCATTGTGACGCGCTATTTTGGCGGGGTGCTGCTCGGCACAGGCGGACTTGTACGCGCCTACCAGGCGGCAGTAAAAGCAGGACTTGCCGCCTGCACACTCGTCACCAGACGCTTTGGCAAAATCCTTGCTGTCACCACAGATTATCAGGGGTTTGGGAAACTACAGTATATCACCGCCTCCGAGCATATTTCATTGCTTGACACAGAATATACGGATGCCGTTGTGGTTACACTTTTTGTAACGGCGGACAAGGAGGAAATTTTTAGAAAAAAACTAACACAGGCGACCAACGGCAAAGCTGTGATTCTAATAAAAGAAGAAGGCTTTTTCGATCTGCCAGAAGAAGAATTTTAGCACACCGCAAGAAAATTGTCACAAAGTCTTTATTTGCCAAATATAACAGACTGTGCTATACTAAGGAAGATTGTATCACTGATAATCAGAAAAGAGGGAATTTATGGATTTTAGCAAAAAAGGGATTATAAAAAGGCAGCATCAGATCAAATCCTGGTCAAAGCGTCTTGTCTCAAAATCGCGGGTGTTTTCCTTTCGCCTTGCTCTGCTTATGTTTATCGCGCTTGGCATTTTTGTCTGCATCACAATCTTTGCGGCGGCAAAGGCAATGATTGACGACGCGCCCGAACTTTCTCAGATTAATATTGACCCGGAGAAATTTACAACTCATATTTATTACAGCGATGGTTCCGTCTCCGGGACAGTGGTTGGCGCAGAGTCCAACCGTATCCTGGTCACTTCCGATCAGATCCCTAAAATGGTAAAGGATTGTTTTGTTGCCATCGAGGACAAGCGTTTCTACGAGCATGACGGCATTGATCTGCCAGGTATTGCGCGCGCGGGCTACTCCGGCATCAAGTCCTTTCTCAATAAGAGCGGGGGGCTGCTTGATTACGGCGCAAGCACCATCACACAGCAGCTTTTAAAAATCCGTGTTTTTGACTACGGCAATGAGCCAAAAGCGATCGACAAGATCACGCGCAAAGTGCAGGAACAGTACCTTGCTATCCAGCTCGAGGACGCTTACACCAAGGACGAGATTTTAGTTGCCTACATGAACAATATCAATCTTGGCAACCGCTCTTTTGGTGTGCAGATGGCAGCACTCAATTATTTTGGCAAAAACGTGTGGGATTTAACACTTTCGGAAGCCGCTGTGATCGCCGCGATCGCACTCTCTCCGGTGCGCCAGAACCCTATCAATTTTCCGGAGGACAATGCCAAACGCCGCCAGAGCTGTCTAGAAACCATGTTGGAGTTGGAATTTTGTACGCCGGAACAATACGATGAGGCAGTCAACGACGAAGTTTACGCCCGCATCAAAAACTATGCCTATGAAAACAATCAGGAAACCTACTATTCCTATTTTAATGATGCGGTGATCCGCCAGGTGCT
>CAJUCG010000304.1:764-2596 GCA_910585065.1 uncultured Lachnospiraceae bacterium | reverse complement strand
ATGTAATACCATTTCTAAAATCACCTGCTGATACCATAGAAAAAATCCTCCTTAAAATTGACTATCTCATAGTCTATATGATCTTGCTAAAATTTGCAACTATTTTTTTTGATTTCTTCTCAATCCGCATTAAGTATCTGAAGTAATGCGTCAATTGCAAGAAGATACCCTGGGATTCCCAGCCCGACAATCTGCCCCGTACATACAGGTGCTGTCACCGAAGTATGGCGAAATTCCTCCCGCTTATGGATGTTTGAAATATGTACCTCAATAATGGGACAGACGAGGGAGGAAAGTGCATCCCTAATGGCATAACTGTAATGGGTGTACGCCCCCGGATTGATCACAATGCCATCTACTTTCTCATAATATGCCTGCTGAATTCGGTCAATCAGCGCGCCCTCGCTGTTGTTCTGATAAACTTCCAACTCGATCTGACAGGCTTTCGCCTTCTCCTTTAACAACTGGAGCAGATAGTCATAATCCTGATTTCCATAAATTTCCTTTTCCCGAATTCCGAGAAAGTTTAGGTTTGGTCCATTTAAAACTAAAATCTTCATTACAAATTGTCTCCTTCTTTTTCTCCGCTTTTTCTAACCTGCGATCAATCAGAATACCACCACCGTTTGAATTTCCTTAATAATCTCATAAAACGATTTTTTGTCCGTCTCAAGCGTATAGTGCGCTGCCTTCTCATAGATCGGTCTTCGCTCATTGAGAAGACGATGTACCTTTTCACTAAGATCCTCCCCCGCTAAAAGCGGTCTTGTGGTATCCCCCCTAAGCCTTGCGATCGTAGTTTCCTCCGAGGCTTTTAGATAGATGACCACACCCGTCTCCCTTAAAAGGCTCCTGTTCTCTTCTCTAAGTGGCAGTCCGCCGCCTGTGGAAAGTACAGAACCCCTCAGGGAAAGGGAGAGGCGACGCATCAAATTGGTTTCCTGTCTGCGGAATTCCTCCTCCCCCTTTTTTTCAAAATACTCGCGGATGGAACAGCCAAATTCCTCCTCTAAAATCTGGTCAGTGTCAAGAAAGCGGTAATGTCTGGCGCGCGCGAGTTTCCCGCCGACACTTGTCTTTCCGCTGCCCATAAACCCAATCAGAATAATGTTTTTTCTCATTTTAAGACTTGGTTCTACTTTGATCATTAACTTCTCTCTTTTCCCTTCTTTTTTTTCTCCAATAAAAAAAGAGGACAATACGTTCCAATTTGCGCTTTAACACAATCTGTATCTCCTCGTGCGCTGCGATCGGGCGGACAAGGTAAGTATAGATCCCTGCGCGCTTTGCGCCCCAGATATCGGTAAAGAGCTGATCGCCGATAAATACCGTGTTCTCCTTTGTTGTCCCCATCCGCTGCATCGCGCGAAGATAACTTTTTTTTGACGGTTTGCCCGCCTTGCAAATATAGCCCGCGCCAATTTTTTGATTAAATCGCACCACCCGCTCCTCATCATTGTTTGAGAGAAACATAATACGAAATCCTATCTTTTTCAGGCGATTCATCAGCACAAGCGTCTCATTTGTCGCATCCGCGCCATGTTCAGTTAATGTATTGTCAATATCGTACAATAGTCCGCGTACTCCCCGCTGATATAATTTTTCATATGGAATTTTATAGGCGGAACTCACCGCCCGATCCGGATAAAATATCTGAAACATTGTTTGTCCTCTTATTTTAAGTTCCGCAGAAACCCTGCACCGTGCCCCTCTTGGAAGGATTTTTGTTCGCTCTGCTCCCACAAAATCCTTCTGGCACGGCTTCGTGTTTCTGCTGTTTTAAGTTCCGCAGAAACCCTGCACCGTGCCCCTCTTGGAAGGATTTTTGTTCG
>CAJUCG010000304.1:0-664 GCA_910585065.1 uncultured Lachnospiraceae bacterium | reverse complement strand
CTCTGCTCCCACAAAATCCTTCTGGCACGGCTTCGCGTTTCTGCTGTTTTAAGTTTAACTTATTATATACGATCCTATGAAAAAGAGCAAGAAGAAAACTTGGTCTTAAATTTACTTGATTTCTGAAATTAAATGAATTATAATAAAATTTGGAAAAAATAAATTATTTTATGGAGGTTTCCAATGAACGATTTTACAAAAAATTTCTCCTTGGAGGGAAAAATTGCTCTGATTACTGGTGCATCTTATGGGATTGGCTTTGCGATCGCAAAGGCTTATGCCGCAGCGGGCGCGACTATTGTCTTTAACGATATCAAAAAGGAGCTTGTCGATCGCGGGCTTTCTGCCTATGAAGAGTGCGGGATCAAAGCACATGGCTATGTGTGTGATGTTACTGACGAGGCAGCAGTTGGCGCGCTTGTGGAGACAATTGAAAAGGAGATCGGTGTGATCGATATCTTGGTCAATAATGCGGGCATTATCAAGCGCATTCCAATGTGTGATATGACAGCTGAGCAGTTCCGCCAAGTAATCGATGTAGATTTGAACGCGCCGTTTATCGTGTCAAAAGCAGTGATTCCATCGATGATCAAAAAGGGTCACGGCAAGATTATCAATATCTGCTCGATGATGAGTGAACTTGGTCGTGAAACTGTCTCTGCCT
>CAJUCG010000303.1 GCA_910585065.1 uncultured Lachnospiraceae bacterium | reverse complement strand
TACTGTAACTATTGTGGGCGAGGTTGCAACGGGACGCTATATGTCCTCTGGCAGGGGTTCCGGCACAATCGGCAACGGGAAGATTGCGGGGTATCTTGTACTTGTTCCAGATAGTTTCGCGCTGGATTATTATTCGGAACTTGGGGTCATTTTTGAGGGGACGAAGAAACTTAACTCCTACAGCAAAGAGTATGATGAGCTGATCGATGTGCGGAAAGATGAGTTGGAGGAGGTGGGAGAGCGTCGTGCGAGGGCGCGTTTTGATGAGATATGTGAGAATGCCTACAAAGAGTTAGATGAGGCATATAAAGAAGTGCAGGAAAGTGAGCAGGCACTTAATGATGGGGAACAGGAAATTCTTGACGGGGAAAAACAGCTTGCGGACGGATTTGCGGCACTTTCTTTGGGCAGGGAGCAGCTAGAACAACAGATTGCTGCACTGCCGCCGGGGGTTGCCGAAAACAACGAACAGATTAAGAAAACACAAGAAGAATTGGATGAGATGGAACAGGAACTAAAAAAATCCGAGCAGGAGTTTCTTAAAGCAAAGGAAGAATTTTATGCAGAATTTGCAGAGAACAGGCAAAAGATTATTGATGCCTACCGCGAGATCGAAAAAAGCCGCGCGGAAATTGATGCGATGGAGTTTACCAAATGGTATGTGCTTGACCGCAATACTATTGAATCCTATGTGAGTTTTGAGCAGGATGCCGACCGCATGGATGCGATCAGCAAGGTATTTCCTGCCATCTTCTTTCTGGTGGCGGCACTGGTTAGTCTGACCACAATGACGCGCATGGTGGATGAGGGGCGCACACAGATTGGCACCCTAAAAGCACTTGGCTACAGCAGGATTGCCGTCGCAAAAAAATATATAAAATACGCGCTGTACGCGACGCTTTTTGGCAGTATTATCGGCGTGTTCTGCGGCGGAAAAATATTTCCATACATTGTGATCACCACCTACAAGCTAATGTACCCGCATCTGCCGGAGGTGGTAATGCCCATTCATAAATACTATTCGGTGATGGCGATCCTGATTGCGGTGTGCTGTACACTAGCGGCAACTCTGGCGGCATGTACACGCTCATTTAAAGAGCAGCCGGCAGCTCTAATGCGCCCGGTGGCTCCGAAGGAGGGCAAGCGAATCTGGTTGGAGCGCGTTGGGTTTATCTGGAAACATTTAAGTTTTACCAGAAAGGCATCGCTGCGCAATATTTTTCGCTACAAGAAGCGTTTTTTTATGACGGTTATTGGTATTGCCTGCTGTATGGCACTGCTTTTAGTCGGCTTTGGTCTAAAGGATTCCCTCGGCGTGATGGCGCATATTCAGTACGGCGAACTGTGGCGTTATGACGGCTCGGTTTCCATCTTGGCCACAGCGGAGGAAGAGGAGAGGAATACACTTTTTTTAGATCTTGCAAAAAATAAGGCGATCGCAGATACCTCTCCCGCCTATGAAACAATGATTGATCTGTCGACAGGGGATACAACAAAGAGCATCAGCTTGATTGTTTTGCTGGATGCGGATGCATTTGCACGTTTTTTCTGCTTTCGCGACCGAAATTCTGGGACAGAGTACAAGATCGAAGAGGGCAGTGTTTTTATGACTGAGAAACTTGCGCGTATGCTTAAGGTGGAGGCGGGCGATACCGTACAGCTTCTGCCAGATGCGGTCTCATTCTACCCGGCAAAGATTTCGGCGATAACAGAGAATTATATCTCTCATTATGTATTTATGACGCAGACCACATATCAGCAGCTTTTTGGAGAAAAGCCAAAATACAATGAGTGCTTCCTGCGCTTTAGGGAGAGCGGAAAGGAAGCTGAGGAAGCGATTGCCGCAGACCTCCTAAAACAGCACGAGATCGTGACCTCAATCCTAGTTACAAGTACCCTGCAAAAACAGATTGATGATATGCTGCAAAGCTTAAATATCATTGTCTATGTTTTGATTATCTGTGCAGGGATGCTGGCGTTTATCGTACTCTACAATCTGAGTAATATCAATATTACAGAGCGCAGAAGGGAGCTTGCGACATTAAAGGTTCTCGGATTTTATAATGGCGAAGTCAGTGGGTACGTATACCGCGAGAATGTGATGATGACACTGCTTGGTATTTTTATTGGTATGGCGGGCGGGAAAGTGCTGCACGGCTATGTCATTACGACCTGTGAAGTGGACATGGTGATGTTTGGACATATTATCAAGCCGGTAAGTTTTCTCTACAGTGGGCTTTTAACTGTGCTGTTTGCGGTTCTCATCGGGATGATAATGCATTTTAAATTAAAAAAGATCAATATGGTAGAGTCGCTAAAAAGCATTGAATAATATTTTTTGCAAAGAATTTGGCAAGAAAAAAAGAAATGAGGTAGAATAACGATGTTTAATGATATTCCCATTGGACCTATTACTATCCATATGTATGGACTGATGATCGCGCTGGGATTTTTGAGTGCCTACTCGCTGTGTGTGTATCGGGGTAAACGAAGAGGGCTGAGCGAGGATATTCTTTGGGGAATCCTATGCTGTGCAATTGTGGGGGGACTGATTGGCACACGAATTTTATATTATATTGTCGAACTCCCATCAATCTTAAAAGATCCGTCGATCCTGTGGGATTTTAAAAATGGA
>CAJUCG010000302.1 GCA_910585065.1 uncultured Lachnospiraceae bacterium | reverse complement strand
GCACATAACACATATTATGTGGGTAGTCACATAATATGTGGGTATACCGCACCGGCAGGATGTATGCTGACCGGCAGATTGTCCTGTATGAATACCAGCGGACGCGAAACGCCAGCCATCCGAGGGAATTCCTGAAGGATTTCAGCGGGATATGCGTCACAGATGGGTACCAGGTCTACCATACAATCGAAAACGAGCGTGAAGACCTGGTGATTGCCGGATGCTGGTCCCATGCGAGGCGCAGGTTTGACGAGGCAGTAAAGGCGCTGCCAAAGGCAAAACAGAAGGACAGCCGCGCATACCTTGCGCTGACCATGATCCAGGCAATCTACCGGGAAGAAAAACAGCTGAAGGAACTTCCCGTACAGGAGCGTCAGGACCGCCGCCAGTTGAGCGTAAAACCCTTGGTGGAGGCTTATTTCGTATGGGTGCGTGAAAACATCTCAAAAGTACCGCAGAAAAGTAAGACATGGGAAGGTTTCAGCTATTCACTTAACCAGGAAAAATACCTCAAAGTATTTCTGGATGACGGTGAAGTCCCGATGGATAATAATGCGGCAGAGCAGTCGATCCGGGGATTCTGTATCGGAAAGAAAAACTGGGTGATGATCGATACGGTTGCAGGTGCAAAGTCCAGCGCCATTATATATAGTATTGCAGAAACAGCAAAAGCAAACAACCTGAAACCGTATGATTATTTCGAATATCTGCTTACCGAGATCCCAAAGCATCTGGATGATACGGACCGAAATTTTCTGGATGACATGCTCCCCTGGTCACCGAGCCTGCCTGCGAATTGCCGCAAGCCCGGTAAAGATGAAGTGAAATAATAAGACTGGAGCAAATCTGTTTCTATCATACAGGTTTGCTCCAGTTTTGTATAGGTACGGACTATCTACCGTTTACCGCCTGAAAGACACGGGGATGCCTATCAAGGAAATCAGGCACTATGCCAAACTCCGGGCAGCAGGTAATCCCACCCTTTCTGAAAGGATGGAAATGCTGGTACAACACCGGCAGGCACTTGATGAGCAGATAGCACAGTTACAGGCTCATAAGATTAAATTGGATGAGAAAATTGAGTTTTACAGAAATGAGATTGAGCGTGTGAATAATACGAACTTATGAATACGCCGACACAGAATAGTAAATTGCAGGAAAAGAGTACCACTCCTTTCCTGCTTTGTCTTTCATTCCATTTCCTTAAACGAGCCAGCCGTTCCTCCCACAAGACTCCACTGGCACTGCATATAAGTATTTTAAATTTTCCGTGCTTTATCGAAATCCCCACAAGTCATTAACGGATTATCAAATCACTCCATGATTGCGCCATCCCGGCAGATCTCCCTTCGCTCATAGAGTATAAGAGCATAGCATTCAGTTTCACTAAAGCATCCCCAGAAAATTAAGACCAACGATATTACACTGTTTCCAATACCACAGCCCTCTTTATTCCCTTTCTATTTGCTTCTACAAAAGGCATTTTCTAATATCTGCTGTTATACAGAAATAAAATTACAAAACTCACTATTCCAGTAATTGGAGCAAAGATTGCTATAATACGGCGTACCTTTAAATCATCTTTACACATCAGTAACATCAATCTGTATATAAGAACGCCAACCAATCCACCTATGCTGTTTAAGATAATATCATCAATATCTCCAATTCCAAACCTAAAAATAACTTGAATTATCTCCACTAATATACTCACAAGCATAATTAGCAAGGTGTTTTTCCATACCCCTTTATTTTTAGTAAATGAAGTAATGTAAACGCCTAAAGGTACAAAAATAACAATATTCCCAACCAAATTGCTTATAGCAAAGGCGTGTAAAACATTAGCACTGTCTCTGTTTGATACTAAGTCATTGCCCGATAAAAAACTAATAATCCCACGCAGTGGAATTAAATTTATAGACCGCTCTAAATGTCGCGTTCTAAATAATATCAAAATAAGAAGTGCGACATAAAAAACAAACACTCCGTACAATAAGCAGTTGATAAATATACGCTTTTTCTCTTTTCTCATATTTTAGCACTTTTTCCTTTCTTCAAAGTCTTGATCTGTTGAATTCAATCATATCACAATTCTATTGAACTACTATTTGATTTAATTCTACGGTTGCCTTTACCGTCTTTACTTAATTACTTCGGCAGAATACTATTCCTGCTAAAGCAATTACATCCACAAAATTATATCACAAAAATTTCCTATTTTTCATCCGATGGCACGAAACGACTATTTTCCGGGAATGAAAAGCATAAAACAACCAAAAAAAGAGCCTTTACAGCTCCTTATCATTTTCCCATTATCTTTTTATCAATTCTCCATACACTATTTGGCGAAACCCCTATACTTTTCGGCAAAACCCTATACAATTTGGCGAAACTGTCGCTTTTTGCCAAATTGTATAGGGTTTTGCCAGATTGTATGGGGTTTTGCCAAATTGTTTCACTTTTGCCAAATCGTATGAGGTTTTGCCAAAAGGTTTCACTTTCGCCAAATTGTATCCGACTTTCGCCAAATCGTTTATACTTTTTGGCAAAAGAACCCCAGAACAAAAGTTCACCCACTCCCGAATGTAAAATTGCCCCTAAAAACACAAGAAAATAATGTAACTTTCAGACCTATGTACTGCCAAGAATGCCGTATTTACGCAATGTCATTAACTTAAGAAATCTTTTACATTTGAATTGTAAAAGGTTTCTTT
>CAJUCG010000301.1 GCA_910585065.1 uncultured Lachnospiraceae bacterium | reverse complement strand
ACGGTCAGTGTAACATATGTTTGACAAACCTACAAAAATTAAAAATTTTTTTGGTTATGTAAATTTTTTCCTGATATTCTCCTATAAATTCATCTCCCCGATATCATTGTGAAAAAGTTATCCCTAATTTTTCCAGCAATTCTACCGCTGTATGGGAAGCAATCTATCTTTTCTTATTGTCCGCTCAAAACGTCCGCCCCATTCCATTTTCAGACAAACTAAACAATATGAACTTTTCCTTCCTCTTTTTTCTTGTAGTCGTACAGGCGCAGTCCCCGTCTTGTGCTGGCGATAATCTCTGCAATCATCGCTACCTGTGCCGTCGTGCAGTCCTCCAATTCCTGATAGATCGCCTCATATGGAGAATATGTCGTCTTGTCCTGCGTATCAAGATATCCCAGCAATAGCTCATCCGGCGTAACGTCCAGTGCGGACGATAAATTTACCAAAACTTTCATGCTTAGTTTTTTCTTTCCCGTTTCTATGTTACTCATATATGGTACAGAAACATCAATCAGCTCCGCTAGTTTTTCCTGCGTTAAATTTCGCTCCTTGCGGAAATTTTTCACCCTTGCACCAATTGCCTTATAGTCTAATTCCATCGCTTATTCCCCCTCCTGCACTTCTCTTTTTATCAGGAATGTATTTTAGTATAGCAAAAGTTTCGACATAAAGCAAGAACAAACACTAAATTTTTGGAAATTTTTTATTTCTGGAAGTTTTTTCCAACTATCACAGGGAACCTAAATCCTATCTCATATGCAATTCTTCTTAACTTCCTTCTCAACACAACACTGGTGATACTTCCTACAGAAATAAATGCATACTATATCAAATATTTGTATCATGGATTTATATTCTGACACGTTCTCCCCCTTCCTCCTATATTTCTATTTATATCATTTCATCCATCTTCCTTTCAGTTAGAGAATTTCTTTTTTCCTGCCCATTTTCCTCGAAATTCCCCAAAACATCTTCCTATTATCTCTATCACTTTCTCCTGCTCTTCTTTTGTCATCTTATTATCACTTGGCAAACTCCCCGTTCAAAGATATCTGCCCCCACATCTTTTTCTTCCATTCCTTTTATATATGTATTTGTTTTTCCCGTCTATTTTCTTTTTTTGTCACAAAAGCATTTATCCGGTAAATTGCCTGCATAAGCATCGGTTTCCAAATTGGTCTGCCCTCCGCGCCAAACGCTGCCAGCACCTCTAAAATTTCCGTCGGGCAACTCTTCCCTTTCTCGCCCACTAAAGACTTTCCCGCTCTCCACGCACCTATTTTGCTTACATATGGCTTCCGGCTCAATAAGCATACAGTTTAACCAATAATTGGGTTTGCTCTTCTTTATATCAAATGGGTTCTTTCATAAATCTCTTTTTTCTTTTGAATATGTTCCTCTAAGTATGGTATCTATCCTCGCACAACTCCAGCAATCACATTGCTTTTCGAATTTTCTCCGCATCCGGTTTTGAATCCGTCAAAAATATTCCCCCGGAAGAACTGGTTACAATTTTATTTCCATGTTTCATATTCTGTATCAATAAAGACGGGTTCTCCCCCTCGTATACCACTGGGTTCACCGCTGCATCGAAGCTCATATCGGAGCAAAAATTTGTGTCCGCTAAGCATATCCCCGTCCTATTTTTTTGCCGTGATCCGCTCCACCTCATTGATATTTTCGCCGACGGCGGATACCCTCATCCACATATCTCTGTCCTTCCCGTGCATAGTTGGTAGGGCAAGCCAAATTTTTCTCTCGAAAAGTACAAGCTGCGCAAATCGCGAGTCTAATTCATCATTAAAATTTCCCATATCTTCCCCATCCCAAAGTGATACTTACTCTTTCTTAATAATCTCCAGCCCCATCACTACATCCATCAGTCTTCCAAACATTTCCATTTGAATTGTCGCAATTCGCTTATGTCGATCAATCTTTTTGATCTTTCCGCCCATATCCTGCATTGGACCGGATGTAATCATCACCTGATCTCCTACAATATAGCCCTCCGACATTCTCACTAAATGACGCTCATCCTCAATTTTTGAGAGCATCTCAACTTCTTTGTCCGAAAGCGGAATAAATTCTGCCCCGATTCCAAGAATCTTCGTCAACTGAGGAAGGCGTTTTTGCTCATAATGAATCTCTTCAATCCGATCCGTGATAAAAAAAAGATATCCCGGAAACATCGGTCGTTCCTCCCGATGCCATTGCCCGTGATAACGCTTCATCCTCTCATATTTTGGAGTAAAGCAGTCGTTAAGTACTTCCCGATCAAGCACTCGCTTGCAGGCAATACTGGTTTCCTCCTCTTTTCCTGTCATCACCTGAACCGCATACCAGTTTGGCATCCTTTCTCCCTTCCTGCCGCGTTTCTTCTGCAAAATATTTCTCAGGACACAAAAAGGGCAGGCTTCGCCATCTCACAGGATATTTTTGATTTCCACCATCCTATAAAGCAGGTTCCTCAATATGACAAATACCCATTCCGAATACGCCACGCGACAATCCTTCACGAATATCTTAATACGATCAGATTCACTTCAAATTTTGTGATTCAAACCATACAAGATTCAAACCATACAACCAGGTTGAATCACAACGTTCTTATTATATACTACAGAATCGCAATATGTCAATGACATTTTCAAGCAATCTTATCAAATTTTCCATTTTCATTTCCAATAAGATATAGTATATATTTATATTAGAATACTATTTCGATTCTTTTCCAAACTACAAAAAAGATTGATACATTACAGCATCGGTCTCCGGCTATAATATATCAATCTTTT
>CAJUCG010000300.1 GCA_910585065.1 uncultured Lachnospiraceae bacterium | reverse complement strand
TCCTGGTACAATGCACTTCTTATCTTAGCAAGTTCCGTATATATTTCTTCTGCACCTAATGTGGATTCTGCTGTCTTTGCCACATATCCCCAGTGACGGATCTCACAATCCTTTAATACCTCATCCGGAACAACGAGGACAAATCCCCTGCCATTCCCAGTTCCCCAGTCATCCTGCATAAAATGCTCCGTATAAATTTCACCCCGCATAAGTACCTGATCGCCCACTGTAAATAAAGGTTCACTCTCTGCCAATAAATCTTTTAGATAGGCTCTGCAATGAATTAGATATTCCCCCGGCAAAAGTTCCACTTCACCATAACCCACAATTTTGCGCAGGGCAGCATAATCCTGATACCCCATCAGACTGTCCCTGTCATAATTAAACCGGAAATACTCCGTCCTGTCCTCGATATACTCCATAATCTCTGCACCCTCCGCCTCGTAAACGGGGTAAAGCAGAAAATCTTCCACCGAAATGTTTTTTTCAATATATTCCAGATACTCCTCGCTCACCCCGCCTTCTGCCGCAGAGCCAATATACAGGTCAAATGCCCCATCCTCCGCCGCCCGCTCGGAAAAAAGCCCGGAAAACATTAATCCCGTCCCCTCCGCGATAAGCATGGCGGTAAACAGTAAAGAAATCGTTGCCATCACAACCCCCATTGTGCCAAGCTTCGCCGTGAGTGTGCGAAACACCAAAAGATTTTGTCCACGGTATTTTCTCGCCGGACACTTATCAAAAAACGCCGGAACACCGGACGCAAAACTTAGGAAAAACCCATAGAGGAATGCAATTACCAAAGCCGCGCCCAAAATTCCATAATATATCCCGCCATGCATCAAACAGAGCGTTCCCACAATGCCAAATACGATCGAGGTGACAAAGACTCCCTGCCTCCTCCCGCGTCCGGAAATCACCACTCCTTCATTTTGGCGGTCAAAATAAACTAGGTCGTGGATCTTCATCGTGCGGATTTTCCTTCGGCTTTTCCTTAATGCGTGCAGATAGATCAGCGCGAAATAAACCACGGTCAATCCCATTGCACCGAGAGAAAAGGAAAATCCAAAATGATATACCTGTCCAAACAATGCCATCACCACTGCCCTTAACACCTGAAACAAAAAATTGCCAAACAACAGCCCTATCACCAGTGCCACGCCGCCCACTATTAAATTTTCCACAAAAAACAGCTGCGCTACCTGATTATTTTCCAGACCGATCAGAATATAAAGCCCTAACTCCCTGCTGCGGCGTGTCAGCATAAAATTTGTAGAGTAGGATACCAGCCAGCCAAAAATACATACCACCACAATACTTGCCAAAACAATAAGAAGCGTAAGCTGGTCAAAATGCCCTGACAATTCCTTAACCTCCTTAGAAAAAACCAGCCCGTTAAATGCATAGAGCAGTGCCACTGCCAAAATAACCGTAACAAAATAAATCAGGTAGTCCGCTGCCTGGCGTTTTGCATTGCGCAAAGAAAGTTTAGATAACGTCACTGATATCACCCCCCAGCACCGCCAACACATTAAGGATTTCATGATAAAAGATATTTCTGGTTCGCTCCCCGCGAAACAATTCATTAAAAATGTGCCCGTCCTTTAAAAATAATACGCGCCCCGCATAGCTGGCACTGTAGGCATCGTGCGTTACCATCAGGATGGTCGCACCCATCGTCCGATTCATCTGCTCCATAATCTCCAAAAGATTTTTGGACGCTTTGGAATCAAGTGCCCCAGTCGGCTCATCCGCAAGCAGCAGTGATTGTCGTGCCACTATCGCTCGTGCACAGGCCGTCCGCTGCTTCTGCCCGCCGGATACCTGATAGGGAAATTTTTCCAGAATATCCGCAATCCCAAGTTTTTTCGCTACTTCCTCAACCCGCGCTTTCACCCCATTCGCATCCTCATGGTTCAGTGCAAGTGCAATCCCAATATTTTCCTCAATGGTCAGTGTATCTAAGAGATTAAAGTCCTGAAATACAAATCCCAGCCGCTCCCTGCGAAATTTTGCCAGCACTCCCGAAGGCAGATCCGCAATATTCTCCCCATCCAGTAAAATTTCCCCAGCACTGACCGTATCAATCGTGGAAATACAGTTAAGCAAAGTCGTCTTTCCGCTGCCCGAAGCTCCCATAATTGCCATAAACTCCCCGTCCGCCACATCAAGGCTCACCCGGTCAAGTGCCTTTGTGACATTGTTTTTGCTTCCATAATACTTCTCAACATTCTTAATTTGCAGCATAAATTATTCTCCTATTTAAAGTTCCGCAAAATTCCCCCACAGCACCCTTTCCCTGGAAGGAATTCTATTCACTTCACTTCCAAAATTCCTTCCGGTGCGGCTTTGGGATTCTGCTGTTTTTTAGTTCCTCATATGTTTATAATACACCAATTCTTCCCCTTATGGTATCGAATGGATATCGATTTTTCTTACAATTTTGAAAGACGGGAAAGCCATTGTTGGTTTTGGTGTTGTATGCTTTAGAAGACTTCTTAATCAGTCGATTAGAAAGTCACCTAAAACACACAACCTTACATATCGAAGAAAGACCAACTATTAAAAGTCAAGTAGATAATTGAAAAAATTAAAAGAAATTTGTAGATTTGTCAAACACATGTTACACCGACCGTAAAAAATCCCCTCAATACCTCATTAGGGGATTTCCATCCCAAGGGACGTATGGGGAAGGTGTTGTAATCCCTTTGGTTGTATACCTTAAGCTGCTTCGCAAAGTCTTCAAAGGAATAGAAGGGATGAGTAGCATAAAACCTCTCGTTGTCCTTCCTGTGGCTGCGCTTCACTTTGCCGTTATGCCTTGGTGTATAGGGACGAATTACCTTGTGCTGGATACCATGCTGCCCCAAACGCACTTGGAAAAGGGTGGGCTTATCCCTGTGGGTGGTGA
>CAJUCG010000299.1 GCA_910585065.1 uncultured Lachnospiraceae bacterium | reverse complement strand
GACTCTCTAAACACTCTTTGAACTTCCTCATCCGAAAATATATTTTCCCCCCTGCTCCCAACTGCCAACTCCAGATCGATAACCACTGGATACTCCCCATGAGCAATTAAATTTTCATAGTGAATATCCCCGGAACCCAAGAGATAGCTAATACACAAAAGAATTCCATTTCTTTCATAATACCGCTTCATCTCATTATCCGACTTGCAAGGAGTGGAGGTTACAAGTCCGCACCAACCATAATCCCCGCGATTCCAAACCTCATTCCACCAATAAGGCATATCAATATTCTCACAAGTCCATAAAAGAAATTTTCGGTACGCCTCGTCCATCGCAAGGCTTCGTGGTTTATAAATAAGTTTCTCCCCCTGATCCAACTCCAGAATAAGTACTGTACTTCCACCATTATGCATATCTGAACTTGTCCCGTCAATTTTCACTATATTTCGGCAGGGATTCCCCTTAAAAAAACGCAAATTTATTTCTTGAATATCGGTTTCAAAGCGATTTAACATCTCACAGATATTTTTGGCGGACAAGGTCAAATACCTAAGAATATCCTCATACATTAGGGGATATTCCCTGTAAATTTCTTTTAAATAGTCGGGATCAAGAAGCAAGCGATCTGCAAAATCATGGTATTTCTCATTATCCGTGTCCCCTTTTAGTTCCTTGCAATCCGCGCAGAGTTCCATCTCAAATATCAGTGTGCGCATTGTAATTTTTTGCATATTTCCAAGAAAAGATTTTATAAAATTCTCAGAGAATGCAGGAATTTCCATTTTATTCTTATTTTCCAATTGGATATAATTTCTTTTTACTGCTTCCTGAAATACAGTTTTTAGATGCGTATAATACTTTGTATAATCTCCGTTCTCCGGTTCGTCCGCTTCTTTGGAGATTGTCCAGTAGAGTTGTTCTATTTCTTTTTCCGATAACATACTAAGAATTCTCCTGATCTATTTTTTCTTTTTATTAATTTTTCCACAAATGTCTAACCTCCCCTTTATACTTATGCAGTCAAATAAGGAAAAGCTTTTGTTCTTATGCGTAAAATGCATAATAATATATAAATATGTGCTACTTTAGCAGCCCTCCTCCTATGTGGTTCTGTATATAAGAAAAGGGAGAGAATTATCATCCTCTCCCGTCGAGTATTTGAATGCCCTTGTACTAGCAGCAAATCAAAGTGAGAACTGCACCGCATCCTACAGATATTGTTATAATCTCCATATCTGTTCCCTGACTAACCTTCTGCATTCTTTCAATCTGCTCCAATTCCTTCGTTGCGCATCCTGCTGCAGAACTCGTTCCCTTCCTCATTTCTCTCATTTCCTCTTTGCTCATAAAAACCTCCTTTAATATAATATATTTGAGTCCTATATTTTTTAACAAGGTTTTTAACACTTGTCAAAATAAAAAATAGGATTTCCTCACAAATTTTTATTCTTCAAAAGCGTTTAAATATATCAAAATTTTCAGCCAACCTTTCTGTATATCTCCCTTTAAATACCCTGAATGATTATGAAGTATACTTTCAATACTGAGCATACCAAAACCATGGGAAGTTTTATCTTGTTTTGTTGTTTTAGAAAAAATTTTGTCTGGATCTTCCATATCACTTTCTATCGGATTTGAAATAGAAATCACCAATATGCCTCCTTGCTTTTTACATATCATTTCAATCCCGCGCTCAATTTCTTCTGAGCAGTTTAGATTTGCCTCAATTGCATTATCTAAAAGATTTGCAAACAGGGCGCATATTTCAAGTGCGTCAAGTTTCAATTTGCTCAAATCGTCTGATTGGCACCGAATCTTAATCTGCTTTTCCTCCGCTTCCTGAAATTTCATATTTAATACTAAATCCAATACTTTATGATTTGTCCACACGGCATTCCACTTTTTTTGTATCTCACCGGTCAATTGTATAATATAAGATCGGCATTCTTCCCTTGTTCCTTCTTCTAACATCACATAAAGCGTCCGTAAATGGTTCTTTACATCATGCATAAGAACTGATTTTTCTTTATAACCTTTCAATACCCCTTCATAACTGGTTTCCAAGACTTTAATTTCCAGTTCATATATTCTTTTCTCCTCTTCCAATTTTTTCCTTAACATATAAAATCCAAAAACAAAAAACATCAAGGCGGCACCCATAAAAAACATCCACCAACGCTGAAATAATTTTTTAGGCTCCATCCGCAAATAAATCCTTTGAAAATAAACCATACACGGCAAAAAAAGAAATGCCATAGCACTGCTTTGTTTCCAAAAACGGGAAATTTCTACTTTTTTATCAGCAAACCATCTTTTTAATATAAATCCTAATAGCACAAGCAATAGAGTACATATCGATAAGTAAATCCCCCTATATATCCCAATGGAGATTAAAATATCTGTTTTTCCCCCGAACTGATCTAAAAGTAGCCAGGCACAAATTTGAATAAAAAAATCAATCAGTGCCATCCCCGTCCAACTTAAAATATTTAAACAAAAAGAATGCCGCAATTTACATTCATACAACCCAAAACTTGCTATTGTTATCATAAATACCATGATAACAAGCATATTATTTGAAAAAATACTACGGCTTAAATAACCATTTGCAAACTGAACAATAGCAATAAATGCAATAATAAGTGCTTGTCCTATGTAAATCTGCTTTCTGGTTAATTTCGGTTCAAAAATGGCATCTGCAAGCTGCAAAGCCAGCCATGCCCGCACTGCTGCATTGATACAATCGCATAAATAATAAAATATAGTCATAGCAATGATCCAAAATAATCTGCCAGCTTACGTTTAACTATCACATTCTCCCGTCTACTAACCGGAAATATTTTGCCATCCTGCATCGTAAGTTCCATTCTTCCATATTTCATCACATACTTCATATTTACAACGATTCCTCTATT
>CAJUCG010000298.1 GCA_910585065.1 uncultured Lachnospiraceae bacterium | reverse complement strand
CGCCTGTCCTACAAAAATACTGCCCACCACTGCCGCAACCGCCGCGCACACGATAAGCCCAAGTGCCATATCAAAAAGCGTCTGTCTGGCATTTAGGGCATCTTCCTCCGGATCAATATACATTCTCTCTTCGTCCTTTTCTCTCTTTGCTTTTCCGTCGCCCTCCTGCGGCATTTGCTCTGCAAAATCCTTATTCTTCTGCTCTGTTTCTTTCGCTGTCATGACTGCTTCCTCCATCACGGCCTTTTTCCCTTTCTCTCCGCCACATGGAAAATTCTTCCTCGGCTATCTGTCTGCGGCTTTTTGTCAAAGACACAGCCCCCTGCGGTTCCTCGTTCCCCTGCTCAGCCAGCCGCCTTCTGCGCTCCTGCCAGCCGGGGGGATTAGGAGGCGCATCTTTAGGGGACTCCTCCCCTCCTGCTTTTAAGCTCCGCCAATAGTCCTGCTCCTTCCTTTCTCTCGCCAGATCTTCCGCGTAAAAAGGCTTTGTCAGCTTATAAATATTGCGGAATGCCGCCAGTATCCCAAAAAGCAAAAAAATAAGGAAAAAGAAGCCCTTCCCAAGCCATCGATCTAGCTGATAGCCGAGGAAAGCTCCCAGAAAAATCGGCACAATCATGCTGATTCCAATTTGCGAAATCATCAACAATCCTTTTATTACTGGTCTGTCCTTTTTCAATACAATCTGCTCCTATCTTCCGCTCTCAGATACACTCACGTAACCTATCATATCACAAATTCCCAAAAATGTATACAACTTCTAAGGAAGTTTGTGAAATTTATTTTAATTTTATCTTTTAAAAAGAAATAATTTCCAAATGTTCCAACAAGATCTTTACTCCCAACAAAATCAGAATCACACCCCCAGTAAATTCCGCCTTCGCCCTGTACTTTACGCCGAACACATTGCCTATCTTTACGCCCGCCATCGAGAGCGCGAATGTCGTGATCCCAATCAGACTGACCGCCAACGGCATATTCTGGTTTAAGAATGCAAAGGTAACACCGACTGCCAGCGCGTCAATGCTGGTTGCAACTGCCATAATTAACATTGTTTTTACATCGAGAGCCTCGCTTGTTTCTTCCTCCTCTCTGGAGAATGCCTCGCGAAGCATATTGCCGCCGATCACTGCCAGGAGTACAAACGCAATCCAGTGATCGATCGCCTTAATTCTTTCGGCGAACGAAACACCCAAAAAATACCCGATGGCGGGCATCAGTGCCTGAAACCCGCCGAACCACGCCCCGACAATCGCCGCGTTTTTCCACGACATTTTTTTCATCGCCAGCCCCTTGCAGACCGCCACAGCAAATGCGTCCATCGACAGACCAACTGCCAGCACAAACAGAGTTAAGAATTCATTCATTCTGCTGCTCCTCCCCTTTCGACTGCATCCTGCCCATCCTTACAGATTTTCCGTAGGAATCCCCTGTGTCAGTGCCAAGTCAATTATAAAATCCAAGAAGTTCTGATACTCCTGCCGGTACTTAGCAGAATTTACCCGATATTCCCTGCCCTGAAAGGTCAGAAAAATCATTTCCACCTCCATTGTACCAACCTTTGCCCTCCGAACCTTTTTTAATTCCCTCCAAGAAAACCTCTTTTTTGAAAACAGAGTAGAAAATATAATCTCATTCTTTGTGTAGCGAATTCTGTCCAGATAAAGCCAAATTCCATACAAAAAAATCGCGATCGCAAGAATAAGTGCGATTCTAAACACGGTCATGTCCGGGCGCGTAAACATTTTTGCAAGTTCATAATCTCCCATTTTCCCAAGGATAAAAATACAAATTAGCAGAAATATTGCTGTCCCAAATATTATATACGCTGCCGCCCTGCGCACCATACTCCGCTCACCATTTTTCCAGTCCCCGCCGCTTTGCTTTATCTGTTTTGCACTGCACATCCGCTTTGCCATATCTGCGAACAAATCATAGTTTTCCAAGGCGGGGTTTGCCTTTACTATTCTCTTTCCCCCAGATCCGTAGAGGCAGAGATAATTTCCAGAAATTTCCATCCGTTCAATTTCCTGCCATAAAAAAGAAAGGTTACTCCGAAATGGCCGCCCGACAATCAATTCTTTCTCATCAAAAAATATATGCTTTGCATAGAGAATATAGCCCGCCAAAAAACATAAAATTCCAGCGAAAAACCCAAGAAAGATCACCGGAATCAGCCATGGGTTCTCCTTTTGCGCCTCATCATGAATTGCCCCCGCACCAAAAAAACCAAATAATCCAATCAGGATAACGCCGATAGAATACATTCCAAACCGATACATCGGAACCTGGCGCATTACGGTTTTGTTCGGATCAACCCGTTTTTCCTCTCTTTTGCTGTTTCCAAGAAACCCTACAATAACTGCAAGTACTACCCAAAATATCCATCCTATCAGATATCTCATCTTCTCCTCCATAAAGACTTCTTATGTACACTGCCTAAAAACTATTTTATATAATAGAAATCCTCCTTTGGCAGCTCACCTCCAACGCTTGCAGGATCCTGTTCATACAGTGCCTGCAAATATCCGCCAATCCGCGTTTTCATCTCCTCCCCCTCAAGGAAGACAATATTGCAGTACGGGATCGCTTTTTTTGCCACTGCCGCCTTGATAATATCAAATTCCTCCACAAGCTCTGCTGCCTCCTCGATATGCTCCGTCACATACTGCGTTGAGGCTTCATACTCTCCAAGAAAGGCATCAAGCGCGTCCTTATGCTCTGTGGCAAACTCTTTGTTTACCAGTACTACTCCCGTTACAACCGAACTTCCATCCTCCGCATAGCGTTCCCACTCCGCCGCCACATCAAGTGCGATCCTTAAATCTTCATTCTGGGACATTGCCACGGTTACATAGGGCTGCGGAAGCATTGCCACCGCCTCTTTACTCTCTGCTAGAACCGCCGCCACTTCTGCTGCCT
>CAJUCG010000297.1 GCA_910585065.1 uncultured Lachnospiraceae bacterium | reverse complement strand
CATCTTTACGGAAATTGGAAAGTATGTGAAATTTGCAAAACCCTATGTGTTTGAAGAGGATACCTACGAGGGCATTGATATGTCGTGTCTTGAAAATCTGTCTGCCGCAGATTTAGGAGAGATTGAAAAGCGGTATTATAAGTTAGGGATTATGAGTTTTAACCCGGAAAACACGGCATCTTATGCGAAGATTGTTGTGCAGAAGGCTTCTGGTCTTCCAATTGAATTTTTTGATCAGCTTCCACTGAAAGAAATGCTTAAGATCCGGAGTCGCGTAGTTAATTTTTTCTACAACTAGGAATCCGGGCAGAGGACGGACGGAATTTCCGCAAGGCGGCTGTCCGTCTTTCCATGTCCACGCATACGGACATGAACTTTTTTTTCGAACTTACAATTGCGGATTTCCTAGAGATTGTAAAGGACGTGGTGGAATATGTCGGAGAACAAAAAGACCGAGTACGAGATAGCACTACAGGTCGGAGGAAAGGTAGCAGCATCGTTTGGCAATAGTGTTTCGGCAGTAAATGCAGGATTTGACCGTATGACCAGCATGGCAAAAACTGCCGCCAAAATGATTACAACGGTATTTGCAGCGGTTCAGGTCGGGCAGTTTTTTGGAGATGCCATTGAAACGTATGCTCAGTTTGAGCAATCGATGGCAAAAACTGCTGCAGTAGCAAATGCGACAGAGTCAGAGTATCGGCGGTTAGAAACAGCAGCGCGGGAGATGGGGAAAGCCACAACAAAAACTGCTACGGAAGCTTCCGATGCATTAGGTTATATGATGCTTGCTGGGTGGGATGTTGAGGATGCGATTTCTGGCTTGGAACCTGTTTTGCGTTTAGCAGAAGCTACACAAATGGATTTGGCAAGATGTTCGGATCTTGTGACGGATTCTATGTCTGCGCTGGGGTTATCTGTAGAAGGTCTGTCCGAATATCTTGATCTATGCACGGCGGCAAATAACAGCGCGAACACGAATGCCGAGGCATTGATGGAGGCGTTTATTGGTTGCGGCGGCGCGGCAAAAACCGTTGGCGCGGATTTAAATGATGTGGCAACTGCCCTTGGAGTACTTGCTAATAACGGAACAAAGGGAGCGCAGGCAGGAACCGCAATGAATGCCATTCTCGTGCGAATGACCTCCAAAGATGTAGCACTCAAGGCAATGCGAAATCTGGGGGTTGAAGTATTTAATAGCGCAGGAGAATTTCGCGGACTAGAAACCGTTTTAATTGATGTACAAAATGCGCTTTCTGGTCTGACCGCAGAAAAACAGACCGCGTATTTGTCGGATATTGCAGGGACAAATTACTATACCGAAATGGGATATCTGCTTGATGCAGTAAAATTTTCTACACAGGAAGTTGCAGAAAATTCTAAAGATGCAGATAACGCATGGGAAACACTTGCGAAAACAGCGGATAAAAATATCTCTGCTTGGGATTCCCTTTCTATATCGTTAGAGCAGTCGGATGGGGCGTTAATGAACATGGCGGATACGGTAACGGATACACTACAGGGAGCTTTTTCCCGGCTGGATTCTGCAGCGGACGATGCAAAGATTAGTCTTGCTGATGCATTTTCTGGGGATCTAAAAGATATGGTGAATGGATTGGCAACAGATATCCCTACATTGACACAGAAATTTATCGATTTTTCGGTAAAGGCGAGTCCAAAGGTAACAAAAGCGTTTCGAACAGTGAGTAAAGTAGCAAAAGGGACAGGGGAAACTCTTTTGAAAATCGGAGGGGGGATCGCCGATAACTTTGCGATATTAAAGGGTGTTGTCGTTGGTCTTGGAAGTGCGATGGCAGCGCATAAGATTATTGAGAAAACAACCGGGATGGTAAAAGCATTTCGCGAGCTTTCTCTTATTTTTACACATCCATGGCTTACCGTTCTTGTTGGAGCAGGAGCTGCCATTGCAGGAATTGCCTCCGCAGTAAAGACCGCAGAAAAACAGGCGGCGAAAAGCAATCTTGCAGAGCATTTTGGTGATATCGCCCTTTCAATGCAAGATATTTCCGAGGTGGCGGAATATATTATCGGGAGTGGTGATTTAAATAAGATTCATGAATCCATGGCGGCATTTGGAGAACTGGATGGGATTGCAGATAGTATGCAAAGAAGCATTGACACGGTAAACAAAATGAACTGGAAAGTGTCGGTCGGGATGGAGCTATCTGCAGATGAACAGGAATCTTATCGCGCCGAGATTCAAAACTATATCGCACAGGCACAATCCTATGTGGAACAGGAACAATATGCTTTAAACATCAATCTTGCAATGTTTGCGGAAGGAGATTTGGAGCGGCAGAACATTGTAGATCAATTAAATACGTTTTATGCCGGAAAATATTCAGAATTACAAGAACTTGGTACACAGTTAAATGAGGCGGTAACAAAAGCATTTCAAGACGGGCTTCTTGACCCGGACGAAGCGGAAGTTATCGCAAATTTACAGGCAGATATGGCAAAAATACAAGAAGCTCTTGCTACCAGCGATTTTGATGCCAAACTAAAAGTTATGGAATTACAATATTCCGGTGCGGACTTAGATTCGGAGTCTTTTAGGGCATTACAAGAAGAATTAGGGGAGCAAGCAAAAGCCGCTGCTGCGGAATACGAGGAATCTTTGCAGCTTCGAATTGCTAATTACCAGGTAATGCTAGAAGATGGTGCAATTGACCAGACACAGTATGATACCGCAGTAAACGAGTTCTGGGAAGATTATCAGGAGAAGATGGAACATTTGGAGTTAAAATCTCTTGATTTTCAGCTTAATACGATTACACAAACATACGGCGATGAGATAGGTGCATTTTATGAACATATGGGAGATATTTTCCAGAAGAGCAACCTTGATGATTATGCATCTCAGTGGGAAAATCAAACCGGACAAATGCTAGACGGGATCTGGCAGAATCTATA
>CAJUCG010000296.1 GCA_910585065.1 uncultured Lachnospiraceae bacterium | reverse complement strand
AGCAAAATTAAGAGTTTAAGGAGTGTAAATAATGGCAACAGGCAGAAGCAGTAGGATAGAACAGGTAATAGACGATATTTACGAGTTGGTGGAAAGTTGTAAGCCATCGACTTTTTCCCAGGCGAAATTAGTTGTCCCTAAAGACAATTTATATGATTTGCTGGGTGAACTGCGTCTGCGCCTGCCGGATGAGATTAAGCGCTACCAGAAGATTATTGCAAATCGTGACGCGCTGCTTGCTGATGCACAGGATCAAGCGAATGTGATCCGCGATCGCGCCAAGGAGGACGCGAAGAAGATGGTCAATGAGAATGAGATCACGCGCCAGGCTTACGAGCAGGCTGGCGAGATTATGCAGAACGCGCAGGAGCAGGCACAGGCAATGCTTATGGAGGCGAGTGAGGAAGCGGAATCGCTGCGCGCGGGCGCGCTAAGCTACACGAACGATATCTTAGCGGAGGTGGAAAAGGTACTGGCTACAGCATATGAGGAGAGCCGCATAAAGACGGAGGAGACCGTCTCCGCTCTAAAGCGCAATTTAGATGTGGTGCTTGAAAACCGCAGAGAGTTAAACGAACAGTTAGAATCACAGAATGTAAGCATAGAAACCGGAGGCGGATATGCAGGCAACGATTTTGATTTTGATGAAAACACGTTTTTACCGGATATTGAAGAATAGAAAAATTGGATTGTTTTGTAGGCTAAATAAAGGAAAGGAGCAGCAGGGTAAGCAGATACGCAAAGATCCCTTGCATCAGTTTTACAAATGCATAGCGGCGCATGGACAGTCCTGTCCCCAATGTCACGCTTTTGGTCTGCATTAGACCGGAAAACCCGCCAAAAGCGGTGACAGCAAGGGTCAGGGCTGTTTTCTGAGCAGGGGGAAAAGTGTCTGCAATCTTTTGTATTCCGCTTGTAATCTCAAGTAATCCGGAGACAAATGCAGTGAGGGGCGCGGGAAGTGGAAGATTTCCTGCAAAGGCAGAGAGCATGGAAAAGAGAATAACATAGCCGCCAACCTTTGTAATGGTAGCAAAACTTTCGGTGATACTGGTATCTAAGGCTGAGAAAAATGAAGGTGTACTGGCATTTGTACGGGAAGTGGTATGTCGCGCGGTAAACGCGTATACATTTGCTGATTTTTCCTTTCCATGTCTTGGAAGAATAAAGATCGCCGTGCTAAGCAGCGCGGAACTGTACAGAATAATTAGTACAAATATCGCGCAGTACGGGACATTTAATTCCCTTGTGGCAACATAGCTGACAAGGAACATCATGCTGGCCTGGTTGGAGAAGCAAAGCAAGAACATGGCATCGCGCTTGTTGATCCTGCCCGCGAGATAAAGGGTGGCAGCAGTCTTTGCACCAAGCGGCATTCCACAGAGCAGACCAATAAGCAGCGGGTAGCAGGCAGCGGATGAAATCGGAAAAATATGTGTAAAAATGGGAGAAAGCAGCAATTCAAATGGTCTTGTCATATGCAGAGTAAGAATCAGCCCGGAAAGAATCAAAAAAGGCAAAAGAATGGGCAGCAAAGTTTTTGACCAGAGCAAAAGCCCGTCAAGTGCGCCGCGCGCTGCCGTTTTTGGAAACAGGAGCATCAAAAACAGGAGAAAAAAGAGGACGAGATATAAAAATTTGCGCCCTGCACGGGAAAAAATATTCTTTTTGTGATGGTTCATAACGGCGCAGACTCCCCAAAGCTTTTCCCTGCTATTTTATTCAACAAAAAGGATTTCATGCGTAAATTCGCTTTTGTAAACCACTCCGCTTTTTTGAAAGGAGAGCTGTCGGTAAAGCTCCGCACATGCGATATCTTTTTGAAAAAAATAATATGCCTGTGGGGAGAGTAATTTTTCCCCGCGGGCAGGTTTTAAGATAAGAGGGACAAAATTTTCTTTATCCGTTTTTCTCTCCCGAAAAAGCGTTCTTGCCGCAGGGCGGAATCCGAGAATGCGCGCATAGGGCGAGTGGGCAAGTGCGCAAAATTCCTTTTGATCCTGGCTGGTAATGTCTAAAATCAAATGCAGTAGAGCGCGGGAAATGCGGGTAAGGGTGAGTTCTTTTGTCTTTAAGTACATGGAAAATTCTGGAAATGAAATATCCCGGTATCGGTTTTTAAAAATGCGGTTGGCGAGTGCGGGACTCATATCAGCAAAGCATTGTAATTCTTCAGCGGTTTTGCATTGCAGCAATTTTAACGCGAGAGGCACGGAGAGGTCGTGTTCAGTAACAAAGGTTTGATGAGAAAATTCTTCCTCAAGAATTTGGTAGGCAGGAGTGGGCAGAAAAGGGAAAAGAGGAGAGAGTGTAGCCGGGTTTCCCTCTAAAAATGCGCGCAGTGCAGTGGCAGAAGAAAATTCTTTTAAAAGTTCCTGCTCATGATAATTTGCTCCCCGTCTTAAAATAGTGTAGGGTTTTATTGAATACCCTCTTTTTTGGCACGCACTTAAATAGGCAAGACCGAGCAGATTGTTGGGCGCATCCAAAAGCGGAGCTGCCTCCGGCATAAGTGAAGCGACAGCCTGCCTTCTGGCAGCAGGAAAACTGCTGCCGGAAGTAAGAGAAGTTCTAAGCACACGCTGATACTCTACAGGTTCCGTACAGAGCAGTTCACAGAGTGCGAGCAGGGGCGCGAGATCTCCTATCTCGCTGCCAAAGACAAAGGAATCTGCCCCCAGATCACATAGAAGGCGCAGTGCGCCTTCCGCAAAATATTGCGCGCTGGCGCAGGAAGCGAAGACTGGGAGTTCTACAATCAGATCTGCACCGCAGAAAAGAGCAGTCTTTGCCCTGGCATATTTGGAGAGCAGTGCGGGTGCGCCGCGCTGCACAAAAGCACCGCTTAGGACAACAATCACAAGATCCGCATTTGTAATCTCGCGTGCCTTGTGCAAAAGATAGTGATGTCCTTTGTGAAAGGGATTAAATTCTGCAATAACTCCG
>CAJUCG010000295.1 GCA_910585065.1 uncultured Lachnospiraceae bacterium | reverse complement strand
CGGGGTCTCGTTTCGGCTGGGTGGAAGGAAATTTTAAGTTTGACGCGGAAATGGAACTTTCCGATAGTGTACTGGGAATGATTGGAAACAGCCTGAAATGGATTTTCGCACCGCTTGGCTTTGACCGGGCGCAGGCGACAATTGCAACAATTATGGGGCTTGTAGCAAAAGAGGAAGTGGTCGGCGTGTTTGGCGTACTTGACTTTGTGGCAATGCCAAAACTTGCGGCATATTCTTTTTTAGTGTTTAATCTTCTCTGCGCACCTTGTTTTGCAGCGATGGGCGCGATCAAGCGCGAGATGAACAATGCAAAGTGGTTCTGGTTTGCGATCGGCTATCAGTGCGGACTCGCCTATGTGGTATCCCTTTGCATCTACCAGCTTGGAAGACTTTTTAGCGAGGGAATATTTGGCATTGGAACGGCGGTCGCCTTTCTTGTCGCAGCAGCTTTTATTTACCTGCTTGTCCGCCCAGCAAAAGAGAAAAGAAAGATGAATACCACGATGAAAAATATATTGGAGGGATAAAATGGAAATTATTGGAAGGAAGGAGCTTTGGTATGGGAACAGCCTTTGTTTTAGTGATATTGGCGGGAATGGTAGCATTCGTTATCCGGGGGATGGTAAGGGATAAAAAGTCGGGAAAATCCTTATCGTGCGGTAAAAACTGCGGTATGTGTGCGGGGTGCGGCGGAAATTGCAATACAGATAAGGTACAGGAAGAAAAAGTTGAGTAGGGAAAACAAATCCCCCTTTCCTATAAAAACAGGATGGGGGGTTTTAGTTAATCCACAATGGAAGTGAGAGGAATCTGTTCAAGTTCAAACCTTCCGTCAGTATGCAGTGTGATTAGTTCCGCACCGCGCTGTGCAGTATCGTATTCAATTCCTGGCATGGCAAGATAATCGATGCTCATTCCATAGGTAAGGCGAATTCCCCGGTATTCAAGAGACATATTATTGTAATGGTCATGTCCGCAGAAAACCGCTTTTGTGCTGCCAAGTGCGCATATAGTATCAAAAAGTTTGCTCGGATAATCTGAACAGCAGACCTTGTCGATCATTTCCTCACCGTTCTCCCCGAAAAAGTATGTTACCTGGCTGCTTTTCTGCTCGTACAATTCATACGCCGTTCGATATTCCTGAAGTGGGATATGAAAAAATACCATGGAAGAAATAGTATGTCCTTCCTGATAGTTTAATCGCGCGACCTCTGTCGCATACCAATCTACCTGATCGTCATGAATATAATCGTAGGTATTAAATCCCATACCAGTGTAGGCGTTGGAATCAATAAGAAAAAGTGCCTGCATCAGGCTGCCATCCTGGTTTCGAATCTCGATTAGCTGATTGTTCCTGCCTGTAATCTCCGGCTGAATGTAGGGGTAGAGCAAAGTGCCGGAGGTCTTGTAAGAGAGCGAGCGATACAAGGCATCTAAATCCTGTTCCGAGAGTGTTGCAAGGCTTTCTGTATCGTGATTGCCATAAGTAAATGCCCACGGAATACCGATATTTCGCATAAATGCCGCAAACTGACCAACGGGGGCAGAATTATTTAAAGACATGGACATAATCCCCATCGGAAAGGTCAGATCGCCAGTGACAATCACAAGATCAGGTTTGGTATATGCGATCTCTTTGTACACCGCATGGAGAGCTTTCAGATCCTTGTACAAAGAATAAAGGCTGCCTCCCAAATGGATATCGGTCAAATGCAGGATCTTAAAAGAATCATTTTGTGCGGTAATGGTATAGATACCGCTCTCCTCATCATAAGAGATTTCCTGCCTTTGATGCGCAACCACAGGGATGGAGTTGATGTAGGGCTGTGTATACCAGGTATCCCTGCGCAATACGATAAAAAGAATTGCAAAGAGGGCAAAAGAGGTAAAAAATGCAATTCTCTTTTTGTTGATCACAAAATTCTGGCAAGTAAGTTTTTTGCGCAGTGTTATATTATAAAACAATGCAGCAAAGAAAAATAAAACGGCAACAAAAAGGAAAAAATTTCCAATATAGCGAATTTCATTCTTTAACAAAAAAGCGATAATCATAGCAGTCAGCCAGTAGGAAAGGGAAAAGATATGGATTCCTAATAGGTGCTTTTTGTATTCATTCAAACGAAGTAAGCCAATTCTGCGATTAATTAAATACAAACAAAATAAATTTTTAATGTAAAAGAATAACGGAAATTCCAGCATATAGAGGTTTGCCAGGATATTTTCGATAATCTCGGCAAATTTTGAATTTCCAAACCAGTAGAGTGCGATCTGGGTAAGAAAAAATACTGATATCACACCAAAAAAGATAAAAATACTATTGAAATGTCTTTTCAGATACTGATCATAGAGCGTGCGCAAAAAAAGAAATGCTTCAGTATCATAGTATTTAGAAATATTTTTCTTCTCAGAGCGCAGCAAACTTCGCAAAAACAGCAGACTAATTCCAAAAGCGAGAAATGAGATAGTGATTAACTGGTGCTGCCAGAAGGAGAGGAAAAAGTTAGAAAGAGCATAGGCAAAAAAAATGGAAAAGAAGATAATCCGCCTTTTCTGACAGGAAAATTCCTTTTTCAGCGGTTTATATTTATTGGTTTCTTTTTGGGAACGCCATTTTTCTACTTCCTCTTTTGAATAACCTGCAAGTGCTGCCAAGGATGGGAGATCACGGTACTGCAGGAGAAACTGTTCAAAGGAAAGATTCTTTGCATGGAATTTTTCGTATTCGTCAGACAGCGCGGTTTTCATTTTCTTCTGTGCCAAAAAGGTTTCCTCTGAGTAGGGAATATCTTCAAAAAGAAGATCAATAAATCGACAAATTCTTGTATCCATCTTTTCCTCCCAATTTTTTTTGTATTATATTTTAGCAATTTTTCTGCAAAAGTTCAAGAGATTGCAACAAATTCTGCCGTGGGAAAGCGGAGAAATTTGTGATTATGTTGAAAATGCACAATTAAAATTTGGTATAGATTAGCAATTATGCTGAAATTGATAG
>CAJUCG010000294.1 GCA_910585065.1 uncultured Lachnospiraceae bacterium | reverse complement strand
CTGGAACCGATGGTGTAGGAACGAAATTAAAATTGGCATTTCTTCTAGATCAGCATGATACCATTGGGATTGACTGTGTTGCAATGTGTGTGAATGATATTGCATGTGCGGGCGGCGAACCATTGTTTTTCCTTGATTATATTGCCTGCGGCAAGAATGAACCAGAAAAGATCGCCACGATTGTTTCCGGTGTGGCGGAGGGCTGCAAGCAGGCAGGCGCGGCATTAATTGGTGGGGAGACCGCAGAAATGCCGGGATTTTATCCGGTGGATGAATATGATTTGGCAGGGTTTGCAGTTGGGATTGTCGACAAAAAGAAATTGATTTCCGGGCAGGATTTAAAAGCGGGCGATGTGATTATTGGCATTGCCTCCTCCGGAATTCACAGTAACGGCTACTCCCTTGTGCGCAAGGTATTTCCAATGAATAGGGAAAAATTGGAAATTTATTTTGAATCGCTCGGTCAGACACTTGGTGCTGCGCTTTTAACTCCGACAAAAATTTATGTAAAAGCACTTAAATCCCTAAAGGAGGGCGGGATTACGGTCAAGGCATGCAGTCATATTACAGGCGGCGGTTTTTACGAGAATATTCCGAGAATGTTGAAGGATGGTGTGACCGCCGTAATTAAAAAAGACAGTTATCCGATCCCGCCGATTTTTAAGATGCTTTCGGTGGATGGAAATATTGAAGAGAAGATGATGTACAATACATACAATATGGGTATTGGCATGATGCTCTGTGTGGAAGCGGACAAGGCGGATGCAGCACTGCGCCTGATCGAGTCGGCGGGCGAGAGTGCTTATATTATCGGCGAGATTGCAGACGGCGAGAGGGGAGTCCGTTTATGCTAAGAGTTGTGGTGATGGTTTCGGGCGGCGGCACAAATCTTCAAGCTATCCTTGATGCGGTAGGGGATGGGAGGATTACGAATGCGGAGATTGTCGGGGTGATCAGTAACAAGGCGGATGCCTATGCACTGACTAGGGCAGAGCAGGCGAAAATTCCGGCTACTTGTATATCGCGAAAAGATTACGCACAGCGGGAGGACTTTGATAGGGCATTGCTTGAGGCAGTGGATTCCTTTGCCCCTGATCTGGTAGTACTTGCGGGCTTTTTAGTAATCCTGCCGGAACTTTTGGTAAAAAGATACAGAAACCGGATGATCAATATTCATCCGGCACTTCTCCCCTCCTTTGGCGGGAAAGGCTATTACGGGCTTAAAGTGCATGAGGAAGTGCTTGCCCATGGCTGCAAGGTGACGGGAGCAACAGTGCATTTTGTGGACGAGGGCTGCGACTCCGGACCAATCCTTTTGCAAAGGGCGGTTGAGGTAAAGCAGGGCGATACCCCGGAGGTATTGCAGCGGCGCGTAATGGAGGAAGCCGAGTGGAAGATTCTGCCACAGGCTATTGATCTGATCGCGAACGGGAGAGTAATATTTAAAGATGGGTGTGTGTTTGTACAGGAATTGTAGAAGATATACAAACTAAAAAGCAGAGTGCATACGGAACCAAAAGTCAGTATATGCCTGTACAGTGCCAAAAAGGTTTTATGGGAACAGAGCAAACAAAAAAACTTTCCATGGTAAAAGGCACTGGGAGGGCATATACCGAACTAAAAATAAGGAGATATAAATATGAAAGTTTTAATTGTGGGCAGCGGCGGCAGGGAGCATGCCATCGCATGGAAGATCGCACAGAGTAAGAAAGTGGATAAAATTTACTGTGCGCCGGGCAATGCGGGGATTGCGGGGATTGCCGAATGCGTGCCGATCGGGGCGATGGAATTTGAAAAACTTGCAGACTTTGCACAGGAAAATGAAATTGGGCTGACGGTAGTTGGCATGGATGCGCCGCTTGTGGGCGGGATTGTGGATGTATTTGAGGCGCGGGGGCTGCGCGTGTTTGGTCCTAGAAAAAATGCGGCAGTGATTGAGGGTTCGAAGGTTTTCTCAAAAGATTTGATGAAGAGATATGGGATTCCGACCGCCGCCTATGAAATGTTCGATAATGCCGATGCCGCAATCGATTATCTTAAAATTTCGCAGTATCCGATTGTGGTGAAGGCGGATGGGTTGGCACTCGGCAAGGGAGCCCTAATCTGCAATAATTTTGAAGAGGCAAAAGAAGCAGTGCGCACATTGATGCTTGACAAGGAGTTTGGTGAGGCGGGCAGCCAGATTGTGATCGAGGAATTTCTTGTTGGGCGCGAGGTATCCGTGCTTTGTTTCTGTGATGGAACGACGATAAAGCCGATGACAAGCGCGCAGGATCACAAGCGCGCAAAAGATGGGGATCAGGGGTTAAATACGGGCGGAATGGGAACGTTTTCGCCGAGCCCATTCTACACGAAAGAATTGGATGAATACTGTGTTAAACATATCTATCAGCCAACGATGGACGCGATGAAAAAAGAGGGGCGCGATTTTGTCGGCGTGCTTTTTGTCGGTTTGATTCTGCCAAAAAAAGGACCGCAAGTACTTGAATACAATGCGCGTTTTGGCGATCCGGAAACACAGGTAGTACTGCCGCGCATGAAAAATGATATTGTTGAGGTCTTTGAAGCCTGCATTGACGGAACACTTGATAAAGTTGATTTGGAATTTGAGGACAATGCTGCGGTCTGTGTGATCTTAGCCTCCGACGGCTACCCGGAAAAATATGAAAAGGGATTTGCGATTGCGGGACTGGATACATTTAAAGATAAGAAGGATTATTTCTGTTTCCATGCAGGTTCGAAATTTAACGACGAAGGAGCATTAGTCACAAATGGCGGACGTGTACTCGGAGTGACCGCGCTAGGAGAAAATTTGATCAAGGCGAGGGCAAATGCATATAGAGCGACTGAGTGGGTAGACTTTGAAAATAAATATATGCGCAACGATATCGGAAAGGCAATCGACGAGGCAGAGTAGAATAGATACGTCGGACTGTATATAGTACAGTTCGACTTGTCGTTTACTGCATATGCAAACTGCTGCATATGCAAACGCGCAGGATAAATATGTC
>CAJUCG010000293.1 GCA_910585065.1 uncultured Lachnospiraceae bacterium | reverse complement strand
TTCCTCCGCCTGTTTTTGGGATAACAAAGAAAAGTTTTGTAATGAAAGTATTTTTAGATTATGTTGGCAGCAGAAAGTAAGAAGGTTCTTTTGTGCAGAAATTGGATGCGGCAGTGGAAAAGGCAAAGAAGAACAGGAAATGGAGGCATGAGTATATAACGCTATTGATGCGAGCGAAGGGATATTTACAAATTGGGGTAGTATAATCTGCGTGAAAAAAGAAGGGCAATCGCATTGAGCATTTTGCGGCTGCCCTTCTTTTTTATGTGCAGAGACACGAATATACGTAAATGCCTACGAAAAAACTTTTATTGTGAATCACTACAGGATCTCTGCCATCTCAAGCAACAATTTTTCTGTTACTTCCCATCCAAGGCAAGGGTCGGTGATGGACTTTCCATAGATATGTTCTCCGACTTTTTGACAGCCTGGCTCAATATAACTCTCCACCATCACACCCTTGATCAGCTTGTGCAAATCTGCATTCATGCGGCGGCTGTGCAGGACTTCCTTGACAATGCGCGGCTGTTCAGTGTACTGTTTGTTCGAATTTGAGTGGTTGGCATCCACGATGCACGCCGGATTCTTTAGCCGAGGGCGTTCCGCATACATTTCAAGTACACGCATTAGATCTTCGTAGTGATAGTTGGCAATATTTTGATTATGTTTGTTGGTCGCACCGCGCAAAATAGTATGCGCTAGTGGATTTCCACTGGTTTCGACCTCGTATTTGCGATAGAGGAAAGTGTGGCTGCCCTGTGCAGCAACCACGGAATTCATCATAACGGAGAGCGCGCCGCTGGTTGGGTTTTTCATGCCCGCGGGGATATCCATGCCGCTGATGGTAAGCCGGTGCTGTTGATCCTCGACGGAGCGCGCGCCGACTGCCACATAGGAGAGGATATCCTCGACATATGGCCAGTTCTCCGGGTAGAGCATCTCATCCGCCGCGGTAAACCCCGTGGTATCAATGGCACGCAGATGCATTCGGCGCATTGCTAGGAGTCCTTCGTGAAAATCCGGTTTTTTCTCCGGATCTGGCTGGGAGAGAATGCCCTTGTATCCCTCGCCCGTAGTGCGCGGTTTGTTTGTATAAATTCGTGGGATAATAAGTATTTTGTCAGAAATCTTCTCTGCGATTTTGGCAAGACGACTCATATAATCAAGCACCGCATCCTCATTATCTGCGGAACAAGGTCCGATGATAACCAGAAATTTATCGGATTCGCCGGTGAATATTTTCCGGATCTGTACGTCGCGCTCTGTTTTTACTTTTGCGGCGTAATCAGAAATGGGAAGAAGTCTTTTTAATTCTTCCGGGGACATCACTTCCTGAATAAATTTAAAACTCATTTTTTCTTTTCCCTTTCTGTAAATTTTCTAAAAAGGTGAGGAAAATTATCCGTATCCTTTTCATATTTGCAGAAACATTGTAGACCTCTTTTCATCAAATGTCAATCCCTGAGTGAAACGTAATTGTATAAGATATTATGGTACAACAGCGATTGTTTTGCCAATAATAATTATACACTAATGCAAGACACCATATAGCGTTCTTTTCCAGAAATTTTGTTATAAAAGGTTAAAAATTCTATGAACTTTCGTATTTTTTCTTTAAATAGTTGATTATTCATCCGCTTCGTTATAAAATGGAGTTAAAAATTCCCGCTTGGAGGAAGAATATGAGAATGTATGACTGCATTTCTGCAAAAAAGGCAGGAAGAGAGCTTTCAAAGGAAGAGATCGAGGATATTGTGGAGGAATTTACTAAGGGGAGTATCCCGGATTACCAGATGTCCGCATTTTTGATGGCGGTCTGTCTAAGGGGAATGACCGAGAAGGAGACGCTGTTTCTGACAATGGCGATGGCAGAAAGCGGTGATATGCTCGACCTCTCACTGATTGAGGGGAAGAAAGTGGACAAACACAGCACTGGAGGGGTCGGGGATAAGACTACGCTGATTGTCGCGCCAATTGTGGCGGCACTTGGAGTTCCTGTTGCAAAAATGTCCGGCAGAGGGTTGGGACATACGGGCGGAACAATTGACAAGTTGGAGAGTTTTCCTGGGTTTGTGACGGAACTTTCAGAGGAAAATTTTTTTGCACAGGTAAATCGAATCAAGCTGGCAGTAATGGCACAGACTGCAAATCTCGCGCCTGCGGACAAAAAAATATACGCGCTGCGTGATGTGACAGCGACAGTGGACAGTATTCCGCTGATTGCCAGCAGTATTATGAGCAAAAAATTGGCGGCGGGCGCGGATGTGATTGTGCTTGATGTGAAGACAGGCAGCGGCGCATTTATGAAGACGGAGGACGAGGCTGTTTTACTTGCCAAGGAAATGGTAAAAATTGGAAACTACGCAGGCAGAAAAACCTATGCTGTTGTAACCGATATGAGTCAGCCACTCGGCTATGCAATCGGAAATATTCTTGAAGTAAAAGAAGCCATTCGTGCATTGCAGGGGGAGGGGGCAAAAGATCTGATGGAGGCATCGTATACGCTCGCGGCACAGATGCTTTTAGGTACCGGCAAAGCGGTGGATTTTAACGAGGGGTACACACTGGCAGAGAGTGCGGTAAAATCTGGCGCGGCATTTGAAAAGTTTTGTGAGTTTGTCCGGGCACAGGGCGGCGATGAGTCCTATGCGAGGAATCCAGAAAAATTCGCACAGGCTGCGTTTGTCTGTGAAGTAAAAGCGGAGAAAAAAGGGTATATTACCAGGATGCAGACCGAGGAGATCGGCATGGTTTCGCTTCTCCTTGGCGCGGGCAGAGAGACAAAGGAGAGTGTGATAGATCTGTTTGCTGGCATTCAGATCTGTGTAAAGATCGGGGATTATGTGGGGGCAGGGGATACGATTGCACTGCTCTATACAAATGATAATACAAAGATGGCGGAAGCAAAAATTCGTTTGCTTGATGCAGTTATTATTGAAGAAAATGCAAAAAAGTCCCCTAAGCATGTGCTTGCCATTCTTTAGGCGTGAAGAGTGCTTGCAGGAACCACATATTATGTTTAGTTCGTAAAAGGATAACAAACAATATAGAGGCAAATTTA
>CAJUCG010000292.1 GCA_910585065.1 uncultured Lachnospiraceae bacterium | reverse complement strand
ACGATCTGCATAACCTGCTCCTGGTAAACGATACACCCGTATGTTGGCTCCAAGATCGGTTCGAGTTCCTCACATTCATACTCGATGGACTCCGGATGATTTTTACCCATGATATATTTAGGAATAAATTCCATTGGTCCTGGGCGGTAGAGAGAAATACCCGCGATCACATCCTCGATATTGTGTGGCTTTAACTCCTTCATAAAGTTTTTCATCCCCGCACTTTCCAGCTGAAACACACCCTCCGTATGACCGGAACCCAAAAGCTCGTAGACTTTCGGATCTGCATAATCAATTCGATCCATATCAAGTATACCGTCAATAAAGCCCGGAAACTGCCCTCCCGCAGTCTGCGCTGCACCCTCTTTTTTGTCCGTATGTTCCTTCTCGTATTCCCTTTGAATCAGCCGCACCGCATCCTGGATCACCGTCAGAGTGCGCAAGCCTAAAAAGTCCATTTTTAGAAGTCCCAGTTCTTCGAGCGTCGTCATAGTAAACTGCGTGGTGATCGTATCGTCCGAGGAGCGCGAGAGCGGTACATAGTCGTCCGCCGGGGCATTACTGATCAACACCCCCGCCGCGTGCATTGAACTGTGCCGCGCCAGCCCTTCCAAGCGTTTTGACATATCTACCAGATATTTTACCTGCTCGTCCGAGCGATACGCATTGGCGAGATCCGGGTTCATTAAAAGTGCCTTGTCAAGCGTGATATTTAACTCGTTCGGCACCATCTTCGCGATCGCATCGCACTGCGCATACGGCATATCAAGTGCCCGCCCCACATCGCGCAGCACGCCCCTCGCTGCCATGGTACCGAAGGTAACAATCTGTACTACCCGGTCTTTTCCATATTTTTCCACCACATAGTCAATCACTTCCTGTCTGCGCTCATAACAGAAATCGATATCGATATCGGGCATGGTTAGCCGCTCCGGGTTTAAAAAACGCTCAAACAAAAGATTGTACTTTATCGGATCAATATTCGTGATCTCAAGACAGTAAGCAACAATACTGCCCGCGCCGCTTCCCCGCCCAGGTCCCACCGCAATGCCGTTTTCCTTCGCATAGCGGATAAAATCCCAGACAATCAAAAAATAATCCACAAACCCCATATCATGGATCACATTCATCTCATAGTTAAGACGCTCCCCTAACTCCTCCGCCTGATCCGGATAACGTTTTGCAAGCCCCTCACAGCAAAGCTTCTGAAAATACTCCCATGTGGTAAAACCCTCCGGCACATCGAATTTCGGCAGCTTATAATGCCCAAATTCGATCTCCACATCGCACCGATTAGCAATCTTATGCGTATTTTCAATTGCCTCCGGCGCATAGGGGAACAGCGCGCGCATTTCCTCCTCTGATTTCAGATAGTATTGTCCGCCCTCGTAGCGCATACGGTTCTCGTCTGTCACTTTCCTCTGCGTCTGGATACAGAGCAGGATATCGTGTGCCTGCCAGTCCTTATCAAGAACATAGTGAATGTCGTTCGTTGCAACTAACTCAAGTCCCGTCTCCTCATGCATTCGAAGAAGCCCCTGATTGACCGTTTTTTGTTCCGGAATTCCGTGATCCTGCAATTCCAGATAAAAGTGATCCCTTCCAAAAATATCGGCAAGCACAAGTGCTGCCTTTTTTGCCTCCTCGTAAAATCCCTTTCGCAAAAGGCTTGGGACTTCCCCGGCAAGGCAGGCGGAAAGCGCGATCACCCCCTCATGGTACTCTTTTAATACCTCGTGATCCACACGCGGCTTATAGTAAAACCCTTCCGTAAATCCCTTGGAAACAATCTTCATTAAATTGGAATAGCCCCTGTTATTCTCTGCAAGCAGCACAAGGTGATGGTAGCGATCATCTGAGGAGGAACCGCCCTCCTTGTCAAAGCGCGAACCTGGTGCAGTGTAGACCTCACAGCCTAATATTGGCCGTATCCCCACTTCCTTGCAGGCGCGGTAAAAATCAATCACGCCGTACATCACCCCATGATCGGTAATTGCAATGCTGTCCATGCCAAGCTGCTTTGCGCGCGCCACCATCTCCTTTATGCGCCCAAGACCATCTAACAGACTGAATTCCGTATGCACATGCAAATGTGTAAATGCCATATGGTACCTCCTGTATCGTGCGGTTATATTTTAGGTACAGGTTCATCTGTTTGCCCCTGTTTTTTTCCTGTAAGAGAAAAACTTTGATCAAGTAAATCAAGCACTATATTCTTTTTTACTGTGCCGTCAAGGAGTATCGAAATCCATTTTGTCTTGTTCATATGATAGGCGGGAAGGAATCCTTTTGTACCCTGAAGCATCATCACCATATCCGGATCGCACTTGACATTGAGAATATCCACTTCCCCCTCCTCACAAAGCCCAAGGCGCGCCCGGCTTACCTTCATCACTAAAGCATACCATTTCCGGTTATCCCTATGGCGCAGCACCGCCGCGTCCGGGGTATCCTCCCAGAGATATTCCGCCTCCGACCGGTATTTTTCCTTTCCGTATGCAAGAATACTCTCCCTCACTAAGCCTCCTTTTCCACTCTTAACAAGCGCATCTCATCCTTCCGATCCGGTGCGATGCGGCAGCTCTCACAGGCTTTTTGAATCGTCTTATTATGTATCCAGGCACAAAGGCGTTTTTCCTGCAAATAAGGCAGTGTAAATTTATACTGTTTTGCAAGTGCCGTCGCAAAGAACCATGCAACCATCATTTTCACATAATATTCCTCCGACTTGACCGAAGCGGCAAGTTCAAGATATTCCGGCTGAAAGATATCACCAAGATAAAAGCGCATCAGCATCCCTAAACCAAACCGAATGGTGTACGTTTTCTCTGAGGCAATCCACTTCTTAATATACGGGAGAAGTTCCTCCGTATGCTTTGCAAATACTTTTGGTGCCCACATATCACAGGTTGACCAGTTGTCCACATAGGGCAGAAAACGCTCCACCTGGCGCAGACATTCCTCGTAATCTCTGATTTGTTCTACAATAAATACATGAACATTATTTTCATCATAGTACTGGTGCGGAAGTTCACTTAAAAACTCCTCAGCCCGCGAGTGCGCCGCAATCTTTTTTGCATACTTGCGCAGATCCGGCACGCGCACACCGATAATGGTCTCTTTGTCCACATTT
>CAJUCG010000291.1 GCA_910585065.1 uncultured Lachnospiraceae bacterium | reverse complement strand
GGTGGTCGTCATACACCATTCTTCAACAACTACAGACCGCAGTTCTACTTCCGTACAACGGATGTTACTGGTGTCTGCAATCTGCCAGAGGGTACCGAGATGTGTATGCCTGGCGACAATATCGAGATGACGATCGAGCTGATTCACCCGATCGCTATGGAGCAGGGTCTTGGCTTCGCTATCCGCGAGGGCGGCAGAACCGTTGGTTCCGGCAAAGTTGCTAAGATCATCGAGTAAGAAATATCAGGAAATTAAAAAAATAGTGACTTGATTATTTGGATGGGTCAAAATAAAAGGGGAAGCTTTCTATAATAGAAAGTTTCCCCTTTAAAAAATGAAGCGGAGGGATAAAAAATGTTATTTGTTCAGTACCCAAAATGCAGCACCTGCAAAAAGGCAAATGCTTGGCTTAAAGAAAGGGAAATTTCCTATGAGAGCAGGGATATAAAAGAAAATAATCCAACGGCGGACGAACTGAAAGTCTGGATTGCAAAAAGCGGGCTGCCAATACGAAAATTTTTTAATACCAGTGGGCAAGTCTATAGAGAGCTGAATTTAAAAGATAAGCTTGATACGATGACGGATGAGGAAATGATTAAACTTCTGGCGAGCAATGGAATGTTAGTCAAGCGTCCGCTCTTGATTGGCGAGAATACGGTCTGTGTCGGTTTTAAGGAGAGCGACTGGGAAAAAATATGTTAGGGCTGATAATTCGGCATAGCGATCATATAGGAAATAAATTCCTATATAATAGGCAGTGAAAACAAGAATGAAGTTTATATTGCAATTTGCAGAAAGAAATGTTATACTATGACCAATGCGAAAAAGGCAGAAAAAGAACAGCGTGATTTTATGCCGCTGGTTCGTTCGAGGAGTGAAGAATAGATTATGGAAGAGAAGAAAATTATAGAAGGAATGGAAGCGGGAGAAAATAAGAAAAAACGTTTCCGCCACTGGGAATTTGTTGCATTTTATTTGCTGCTCTATGATATTCTTGCAGTAAATTTTGCATATTTCGTAGCCCTCTGGCTTAGATTTGACTTGAAGTATTCGATGATTCCGGCAGATTATATGGCGGCATTTATTAAATTTGCCCCGATCTATACTCTGTTTTGCGTCATGGTCTTCTATATACTGCGATTGTACAAGAGTCTTTGGCGGTTTGCTGGATTCAGCGAATTTAATCGCATCTTCGCCTCATCCATTATCACTATGATCTTTCATTGCATTGGAATTACTGTATTTTTCCGGCGTATGCCGATTTCATATTATATGATGGGCGCAGTCATGCAATTTGGTTTGATCAATATAGTGCGCTTCTCCTACCGCTATATCACAATGCAGAAGGCAAGGCGGGCAAAGGAGCAGCTCGCGCTGCACAATGCAATGATTATCGGCGCAGGTGCTGCCGGGCAGGTGATTATCAGAGAGTTAAAAAACTCTGCTGAATCCACAGCGAGGCCGGTCTGCGTAATTGATGACAATGCCAATAAATGGGGCAGGCTGATGGAAGGCGTTCCGGTTGCAGGCGGGCGGGACTCCATTATGGAGGCGGTTAAAAAATACAATGTGGATCAGATCCTTTTTGCGATTCCAACCGCGCCGGCGCAGGAAAGGCGGGATATCTTAAATATCTGCCAGGAAACGGGCTGCGAGCTGCGCACGCTCCCAGGAATGTTTCAGCTTACCAACGGGGAAGTACTATTAAGCCGAATGAAACCCGTGGCAGTAGAAGATCTATTGGGCAGAGATCCCATTAAGGTCAATATGGATGAAATTTTTCGGTACATCAAGGGCAAGGTCATTTTGGTTACGGGCGGCGGCGGCTCCATCGGCAGTGAATTGTGCCGGCAGATTGCAGGGCACGGACCAAAACAATTGATTATTTTTGATATTTACGAGAATAACGCCTATGAAATTGAGCAGGAATTAAAGCGTAAGTATGGTGCGAGCTTAAATTTAGTTGTACTGATTGGTTCCGTGCGCGACAGCCGCAGAATCAACATGGTATTTGAAAAATATAAGCCGGAGATTGTCTATCACGCGGCTGCCCACAAACATGTGCCGCTGATGGAAACCAGCCCGAACGAGGCGATCAAAAATAATGTGATCGGAACTTACAAGACCGCATATGCTGCCTTAAAGCACGGCGCACAAAGATTCGTCCTGATCAGTACGGACAAGGCGGTCAATCCGACGAATATCATGGGGGCAAGCAAGCGTCTGTGCGAGATGGTGATCCAGAGTATGGATGCTATCAGCAAGGAGAATCGCCCGGATTTACTGCCATTTTTGCACGCGCATATGGATAAGATAGTGGACGGACAAATAGTTCCTGACCCAATGGATCATATGGCAGTGGAAGGGCAGAATGCTGCGGATAGCTTAAAGAGCAAGAGTGGCACTGATTTAAAGACAAATCGGGATATTCCTAAGATTGAGAGCGTAAAAAATAAAGATCGCAAGGGAACGCAGTTTGTGGCAGTGCGATTTGGCAATGTGCTTGGCAGCAATGGCTCTGTAATTCCACTGTTTAAAAAACAGATTGAGGCGGGAGGACCAGTTACTGTAACTCACCCGGATATTATCCGTTATTTTATGACGATCCCGGAGGCAGTCAGCTTAGTGCTGCAGGCGGGAACCTACGCATGGGGCGGAGAGATTTTTGTGCTTGATATGGGCGCACCAGTAAAGATTGACACGCTGGCGAGAAACCTTATCAAACTATCCGGTTATAAGCCGGATGAGGATATTAAAATTGTTTACAGTGGTCTGCGTCCGGGCGAAAAACTTTACGAGGAGAAGCTGATGGCGGAAGAAGGCATGAAAAAGACGGATAATGAACTGATCCATATCGGCAAGCCAATTCCGTTTAACACTACGAAATTTCTTGAACAATTGGAAGGGCTGGCAAAGGCAAGTTACGAAAACAGGGAGGATATTGTAGAGATGGTAGAGCGGATTGTCCCAACCTTCCATCCAGTGGGAGAGGAACCAACTGGAAAAGAGATGGGAAAATTGGCGACGTTTCAGGTGAAGGAACTTGCAGCAGAAGTGGCAGCAGGAATAAATGGATAGGATGCCTTTTTGAGTATTTGATATTCAAATTTGAATATTTATATAGGTAGAAAATTTTTGGAAAAGATTGATATATTATA
>CAJUCG010000290.1 GCA_910585065.1 uncultured Lachnospiraceae bacterium | reverse complement strand
TCCGTTCCCAATATTATTTTACTTAAACTTTCGGAGTTTTGCTCCTATTTAATCGTCTGTTTTTATTGCGTGTTAGGGGCATTTCCAGTGGGAAGTCTGATTAAATATGTAGGGTATCTGGGGCGGCTGACGAGGAGTGTTGGAAATTTTTTCTATATCCTAAATTCCCTAAAGACAAATGAGCAGTTCCTCGCAACCTATCTGGAATATTTCGAGGTGAAAAATGAGATGTATCAGGGCGATCTTGCCGTCGAAAAGCGCAGTGACAAACAGTTTGAGATTATATTTCAGAATGTAAGTTTTGCGTATGCGGGGGTGGATACCTGCGCGCTAAAAGAGATTAATTTAAAGATAAAAGTGGGAGAACGCCTTGCGGTGGTCGGGGAAAACGGCAGCGGAAAAACTACATTTATCAAGCTGCTTTGCCGGCTCTATGATCCGACAGAGGGTGAGATCTTGATGAATGATTTCAACGTCCGCAAATATAATTACCGCCAGTATCTTGATCTGTTTTCCGTGGTGTTCCAGGACTACAATCTGCTCGCAATGCCGCTTGGAAACAATGTAGCTTCCGCGGCGGAATGGGATACGAAAAAGGCAGAAAAACTGCTTTGCGAGGTCGGTTTTTCGGAGCGGTACGCAGGGATGGAAGCGGGGCTTAACACACCGCTCTACAAGGATTTTGATGAGGAGGGAGTAAATATTTCTGGCGGGGAAGCACAAAAAATTGCACTGGCAAGAGCCCTTTACAAGGATGCCCCATTTATTATTTTAGATGAGCCGACAGCCGCACTTGACCCGATTGCGGAAGCGGAAATCTACTCAAAATTTGATGAGATTGTGGGGGATAAGACGGCGATCTATATCAGCCACCGCCTCTCCTCGTGCCGCTTCTGCGACAAGATTGCCGTCTTTGACCACGGGCGTATTGTGCAGGTCGGCACACATGAGGAGCTGCTTTCTAATACGGATGGGAAATATTATGAATTGTGGCATGCACAGGCGCAGTATTATGCATGATATCTTTTCCCTTAGGGGTGGGAGACGAATCTTTTGCGGTAGAAGTTTAAAACTATGGCTTAACTACGGCGGGGGCGGGGGTTAGGGGAGAAGTGGTGGCATTGGTTTCTTCCCGTTCAGTTTCCGGAGTGTCCTGTTCTGTCCCATACTCAAAGATAATTTCATATCCCTCGCACTCGCTGATAACATAATCGAAAAATGATTGCGCATTTTCTACCCCAATATAAAATTTTTTTCCGGTATCAAGAATATTGGTGGTAAGATATCCGTCCTCATACAGAGTGATACTAATATTTTGGTAGCCGAGCAGCGGGACATCCACAGAAATGGAAAGGAGTTCTTCGGCCTGGTTAAAATCGGAATCGCTGTGTTCGTTTACCGCATCTTCATCGGACAGCAGAAATTCCCATATTTTGGAAGAATCCACATTTTCAAATAAAATCGTTGTATATTCGCCGGAATCCTTAAAAAATTTGTAATCGATACAGCCAAATTGCAATGTGTTTTTTAAATTTAAATCTTTAATAAACTGACCGAGTGTTTCGGGACGATAATGGGAATTAACTGCGGCGTAAAAGGTATCTCCCCCCTCGTAACAAACTGCAATGGCACAGGCGGGGGAGATATCTTTGATTTCGTAAATGGCGGCGGAACGGAAACGTTTTGCCTCCTCCCCGGAAATATCTGCGTACTCATCATATCCACACGCAGTAATTGTGCCGAGGGAATTTCCAAGCTGCCCCGGTTCAATAACTCCGGCGCGCGCATTATAATACCTGTCGGAAAATTCGATACTTGAATACTGCTGATAAATTTCCATATCTTCCCAGTGGGGGATTATATAGATTTCCTCTATAGGATCACCCACAAAAATGGTTTTTGTCGGCCAGTCCGTTTTTTGTTTTCCTATTCCTCTTAACATAAAGGCGGCGGCAGAAACGAGGCAGATACAGGCGGCAGCACCAATTAAAACCGGTGCATATTTTTGCAGGCGCGTTTTGCGGGCAGGAAAAAGCACTTCGCCAAGGTAGCGGTCATCAATCTGATTCATTGCCTCATTAAAAATTTCTTTTTTCATAGATAGATCTCCCTTTCCATCAAATATTTTTTCAGCCGGGTGCGGATGCGGGTAAGGCGGACAGTAATGTTTTTTTCTGTTAAATGAACCGCCTTTGCGATTTCGGCGCAGCTTTCATAAAACCAGTAGCGTCTTAGGAAGATGGCGCGGTCTTTCGCATTTAGCACATCGAGAAATGATTCTAACATACGCGCAAGTTCCTTCGCCTCAATTGTCCCCTCGACACTCTCTTTGCCTGCAAGTGAAGCTTCCAGTTCCTCCATTGCAATCTCCTGCATACTATTTCGCTTTGCCGCTGTTTTTTTGCGGTAGCGGCAGAGTGAAATATTGCGGACAATTTTTAGGACAAAGGCGGGCAGCAGGGCAGGATTTGCGGGGGGGATGGCGTTCCATGTTCCAAGGTAAGCATCGTTAATACATTCTTCTGCATCCGATTCACTTCCCAAAATTTGGAAAGAAAGACGGCGGCAGAGTTTTCCATACTTTTTATCCAGTTCCTGTATGCCAAGTTCGGAGCGTTCAAAAAACAGGGCGATAATTTTTTCGTCTTCCATTTTTGCAGATACCTCCTTTCATCTATATACTGTGCTTTTAGGAGCTTTAACTACAGTATAACATATATTTTTTCAGATTTCGCACAAAATGGCTTGAAGCTTAAAATAAGTTGTGGTAAAGTATGGGGAGTGTCGAATAAGCGATGATCAGAAAGGGGTATCAATATGAATACAAAAATTGGAATTTTAGGGTATGGAAATCTCGGGCGCGGCATAGAGTGTGCGATTCGACAGAATGCGGATATGGAGCTTTCTGCGGTATTTACCCGAAGAGATCCGAAAACCGTGTCCATTCTGACAAAAGATGCGGCGGTCTGTCCGCTTGCAAAAGTGACGGAGTGGAAGGATAAGATTGACGTAATGATTCTGTGTGGGGGCAGCGCGACCGATCTGCCGCAGCAAACGCCGGAGTATGCAAAATATTTTCATGTGGTGGACAGCTTTGACACGCACGCGCGCATTCCAGAGCATTTTGCAAATGTGGATCGGGCGGCAAAGGAGAGCGGGCATATCGCGGTTATCAGCGCGGGCTGGGAT
>CAJUCG010000289.1 GCA_910585065.1 uncultured Lachnospiraceae bacterium | reverse complement strand
TGATTCCGCATATGAAACGGCTTGGTATTACGGCACTCTACATTGGACCTTGCTTTGAGTCGGAGGGGCACGGCTACGAGACGATCGATTATTATAAGGTGGATGCGCGTTTAGGGGATAATGCGGGATTCCGCCACTTTGTGGATGCCTGTCATACGGCGGGGATCCGTGTGGTTGTCGACGGCGTGTTCAATCACTCCGGGCGGCGTTTTTTCGCGTTTGAGGAGCTTAGAAAACATCGTGAAGGCAGTCCATACCGCGATTGGTACTGCAATGTAAATTTTGGCGGGAACAATGAATTTAACGACTGTTTTTCCTACGAGGCATGGCATGGATACAATATTCTGCCGCGCCTGAATCTCTGGAACCGGGCAGTGCGCGATTATCTGCTTGACGTGATCCGCTTCTGGGTAAAGGAATTTGATATTGATGGGATTCGCTTAGACTGTGCGGATGTGCTGAATTTTGATTTTATGAAGGAGATGCGCCAGTTGGCAAATACGATAAAGCCGCAGTTCTGGCTGATGGGCGAGGTGATCCACGGGGATTATTCGCGCTGGGTCAACCGTGATATGTTGCATTCTGTAACCAATTATGAACTGCATAAGGGGCTCTACTCCGGACATAACGACCACAATTATTTTGAGATCGCACATTCCATTCGCAGACTGTTTGGCGATGGTGGATTGGTGCGCGAGGGCAAGCTCTATACTTTTGTGGAAAATCACGATGTCAATCGCTTAATTAACAAGGTGAAAGATCCGGCACATATGAAAAATATCTATCTGATTGCGTACACTCTGCTGGGAATTCCGTCCATCTATTATGGGGGGGAATTCCGTCTTAGCGGTGTGCAGGCAAATGGCTCAGACGATGCAATTCGCCCGGCACTCTCCCTTGCGGATTATGCGGCACTCTCGAAGAAGGAAAGTGATTTCGTCGAGTTCCTTGCAATGCTTGGTCGTGCGAAGGACGAGCTGGCAGCACTCTCGATCGGAAAATATGAGGAGCGTCTTTTGACCAATCGGCAGTTTGCGTATGCGCGCATCTGGAATGAACAGACTGTACTTGTGGCGGCAAATAACGACGAGAGCCCGGCAAATGTAGAGATCCGCGCACAGGGCGGGGAATATGTGGATTATATGACCGGGAAAAAATATCCGTGTGAAAATGGGAAGATATCGATACAACTTGAAGCGTGTAAGGGGATCATCCTTGTTGCGGGAGGATGGGAATTTAAAGGAGAAGCAGAGGCTAAGGCGCAGGAAAGCGAAGATATAGGATGTGAATGTGATCAGGAGGCAAACGAGGAAAACAGAATAATAAATTTGGAAGATAGCGATGGAAAAGCCGTGAAAAGTCCGGAAGCGGGGATGATGGAAAAGGGTAATGTGGATAGTGTATGCGGTCACCGCTTTTGTGGAGTTTTAATTAAGGAGAGCATAAATACAGAAGATATTTTGGATGAGATAGAAGTTTATAATATACAGCTTTTAAAGCAGGTTGACAAAAGACCGCGATACCAAACAGCACTGTATTTTACTGCGGATGGCGAAGACTTCCCGCAAAAACTTTCCCGCGTGATGATTGCCGATCCCGATCGAGGGGGGAACTGGTTTGCTGATTTTAAGGGAAACGGTGCGAAATATATTGTCTTTCGCGATCTGGTGCTTTCCTACCGGATTGGGGATGCGGCGGCAAGAGCAGCAGTGTGTGAGGAGTGCAGAAAACACGGGGTGAACGAAGAGGAAATGAACTGGGAAGAGTGAGAATCCCATAATTTTTTCCAGGCAGAAAACGCAGGAAAAAATAATGTGGCATAATGGATATATCCGATGTGGGATAATTTATTTGTATCCGTGGAAGGATTCAATCCCCCATCGGATATGCCTCCGGCGGATGGCAGGCGCGGAAAGGAAGATGGTCAAACGCCGGAAGCGTTCTTGAATTTCTGCGGGGAAGGAGATTTAGAATGTTTGGTGTGGTTAGTCTGGAGGAAATTTCAGGGAGCAGCTTTTTTGAAGTTCTGCAGAATCTAATTTTAAAATATATTCCGGACGGGGCGAGCCTGCTTGAAACCCTGGATCAGTCTATGGGATTGTTCCTGCTGGTCGGTCTTGTATTTGGCATTTTTCAATGTTTTTTGGGGTATGCCGCGCGCAGAGTGTGGACAGCACTTCTTTTGCTTGCACTCTGCGGCTATGGCGGAGCGTTGGCAGCGGAACATTTTTTGCTGCCGATGGAGGGGTTTGTGGCAGTTACGGCGGTTGTGGCGAGTATTGGCGGTCTGGCGGGGTATTTTTTCCCGGGAATTGGCGGTTTTCTGCGCCCGCTCTTTACTATTTTTATTTCTGCGTTTGCGATATTTACTACTAATGGACTGCGATCTCTTGGGATCATTGTGGGGCTTTCGGCGGGATTGATTGTTGGAATTGCGGTTGTTGTATTTTACCGGGTGGGGCTGATGTTCTACACTGCACTGTTCGGGGGGCTGCTTGCTGGCATATGTGTTGCTGAGGCCTTTAGTGTGCCGGGGGAATATGCAACGCTTGTGATTGGCGGAATGTTTGCAGCCGCGGGTTTTAGCACACAGCTTTTTGCAAGTGGAAAACTGAGTGGGGAGGCAGAGAAGGCGGACAGTGCGAAGGAGGCAGCAAAACGATTGAAAGCTGCGACACAGATGGATACGGCGGCTCAGTTTGCGGCTGCGGATGAGGAGAAGAATTTAAAAGACTTAGATATGTCCGATTCCGGGGAGGGAGTCGTGCCGAGTGAAGGGAAAACACTGGAAGATTTTCCTAGATCTCAGGAAGAACAGGAGGAGTCTGTGCAGATATTATCTGGGATGGATGCGCCGGAGGGAAACTGCCCTTCTTGTGGCGCGATATACAGTGCCAGAGCGAAATATTGTATGCAGTGCGGGCATAAGTTATAATATTATATGCAAAACATTTAAGGCAGGAAAAGGTCCCATCCTTTTTGCAGAGAAAATAACCTCAAAAAACACTTGCATTTGATTTTCGAATATGGTATAAATAAAGAAAATTACTTTTAATCAAGCTATCTATTCTATGCAGAAAGATAGCAAAAAAGGAGGATATTGTGATGGGAAAAAGGTTGTTGTCCATGCTGCTGATTGTGCTTCTCTTGATTTCTGTTCTGCCCGTTATGAGGACGGATGCGAAAGAGGTG
>CAJUCG010000288.1 GCA_910585065.1 uncultured Lachnospiraceae bacterium | reverse complement strand
AATAAAGAGGATGAAGAAAAGAAAGGATGAAAATTTTAATGGCAAGATTGTTTGTGTTTGGTGTGCAGGCAGAGGAGTTTACAAAAATAAAAGCGGCTGCCGCCGCGCTAAAGCTGCGCGCGGAGATGGTTCCAGTATTTTTATATAGACAAAAGATTGGGGTATTGGCACAGAGTAAATTGGAGAGCCTTGCGGAGGCAGTACAGATGGGTGCGGAGGAAGAAATATACCGGGGAGTGCCGGGGAGCGAGAGTATGCTTTTGATGTGTGAATTTTCAGAGAAACAGGTGGACAAATTACTTGCCTCATTAAAGCGGCAGGGGGCGAGGGTGGATTATAAAGCAGTGCTGACTTTCGCAAATGCAAAATGGAATGTGCTGCGGCTCTTTGCGGAACTTGCTAGGGAAAAGGCAGCCTACGGGAAGGAATAAACGCGCTATGAAAAAGATTGTAATTGGGATACTCGCGCATGTGGATGCCGGGAAAACAACATTGTCGGAAGCATTTTTATACAAGGCAGGCAGCATACGAAAACTTGGGCGCGTTGATCATCGGGATGCGTTTTTAGATACGGATATGCAGGAGCGGGAGAGGGGGATTACGATCTATTTAAAGCAGGCGAGGCTTTCTTTTGGGGAGATGGAGATGATTTTGCTGGATACGCCGGGACATGTGGACTTCTCGGCGGAGATGGAGCGAAGCCTTGGTGTGCTTGACTATGCGGTGCTGGTGGTAAATGGTACGGACGGTGTTCAGGCTCACACCGAAACACTATGGAAACTTCTCGCACATTATAAGATTCCAACCTTTGTTTTTGTAAATAAGATGGATCTTTTCGGGGCGGATAAGGAGACGCGCATGATTCATTTAAAATCCAGACTCTCGGAGGAATGTGTGGATTTTTCCTTGCAGGATCACAAAAAATTTTGTGAGGAGCTGGCACTTTGTTCAGAGGAGCTTTTAAATGCCTATATGGAGAGGGAAGATCTCACGAGGGAGGAGATCGCGGAGGCGATCAATAAAAGGGAAATATTTCCAGTATATTTTGGTTCGGCATTAAAGCTTTCTGGTGTGGAGGAATTGCTTTCCGGGATGGAACACTACAGTATGGAGAAAAATTATCCTGAGAAGTTCGGCGCGAAAGTCTACAAGATTGAGCGGGACGAGCAGGGCAAGCGGCTCACTTTTATGAAGATCACTGGGGGAAGTCTTAATGTGCGCCAGAGCATAGAATATGAGGATTTGTCGGGGGAGCAAACAAAGCTTAATGAGAAGATTGATCAGATTAGACTGTATAACGGGGTAAAATTTAAGACAGCGGAATCTGTGCGTGCGGGGGAGATCTGCGCGGTAACGGGGCTTAGCGCGACCTGTGCGGGACAGGGACTTGGATGGCAGGAGGGGGAGGGGACTCCGATGATGACACCGGTGATGACCTACCGCGCGATCCTTCCTGCCGGATGTGATGCGGTCGTAATGCTAAAACGTTTTCGTGAACTGGCAGAGGAGGAGCCTCTCCTGCATATTCGCTATGAGCCTCTCCTGCAGGAAATTCATGTACAACTGATGGGACAGGTACAGATTGAGGTGTTGGTAAATAAGATTAAGGAACGCTTTGGCGTTGAGGTGAAGTTTGATGCGGGGAGTATTTTATATCGGGAAACCATTAAAGAGCCGGTCCTTGGAATGGGACATTACGAACCGCTAAGACATTACGCGGAAGTTCACCTGCTGCTTAGTCCGGGTGCGCCGGGCAGCGGTCTGATATTTGACACGGTCTGTTTGGAGGATGCACTTGAAAAAAACTGGCAGCGGCTTATCCTGACTCATTTGGCGGAACGGGAGCATCTAGGTGTGCTGACCGGATCTCCCATTACGGATATGAAGATTACTCTTGTGGCAGGGAGATCACATATCAAGCATACCGAGGGGGGAGATTTTCGGCAGGCGACCTATCGGGCAGTGCGCCATGGACTGATGCACGCAAAGAGTGTTTTGCTGGAACCGTACTACGAATTTCGAATGGAATTGCCCACGGAGGCTGTCGGGAGGGCAATGACGGATGTGGAGCGTATGTGCGGCAAATGCAGTGCGCCGGAGGCAAGCGGGGGCGGGATGGTGCTTTGCGGCAGCGCGCCGGTAGCAAAGATGCAGGGCTATGCCGCGGAGTTTGCCGCCTACACGCGCGGAAGGGGACGATTTTCTTGTCAGACGGCGGGATACGCGCCCTGTCATAATCCGGAGGAAGTGATAGAAGAGCGTGGCTACCAGCCAGAAGCAGATCTGGAAAATTCTGCTGATTCGATCTTCTGCTCCCATGGGGCGGGGATCTTGGTGCCGTGGCAGCAGGCGGCAAATTTTATGCATCTTGAGGCGATTCAAATTCCCGGAGGGGGAGAAGAGACCAAACCCTTATCAAAGGATAACAAGCTGGAAGCGGGGGTAAAAAAAAACGTCCGTAAACGGGAGGATTCTCTCGGTGCCGTCTACGCAGCGGACAAGGAACTAGAGGAAATTTTTACAAAAACTTTTGGAAAAATCAAGCAGCGCGTCCCAGTGGGGGCGAATACTTTAGGGGAAGAGAAAGGAAAGACAAACGCGGCACAAAAGAGGGAAGCACTAGCCAAAAAACAGACGGAGCGTTCTGTCGAGTTTATCAAAGAACACGCGAAAAATCACCTTCCTGAATATCTTCTTGTAGATGGCTACAATGTAATTTTTGCCTGGGAAGAATTAAGTCGCCTGGCAGAGGAAAATTTGGAGTCCGCAAGGGGGAAACTGATGGATATTTTATGCAATTACCAGGGATTTACCAACTATCGCATTATCTTAGTATTTGACGCGTACCGGGTAAAGGGAAATCCCGGCGAGGTAGTAAAGCATCACAATATTCACGTCGTCTATACAAAGGAGGCAGAAACTGCGGATATGTATATTGAGAAAGTTTCGCATGAGCTTGGGCGCAAATACCGTGTCACGGTGGCAACTTCGGATGGGTTGGAACAATTGATTGTTATCGGGCAGGGCGCAGTGCGTATGTCGTCGCGCGAATTAAAGGAGGAGGTGGAGCGCGTGGCAGGAAAATACCGGATGGAGTATAGGAAAGGGCAGGGAGGAAAAAATTCCCAGATGCGCGATGCGTTAGGGAAGATATTAAACGATATATCGCTTGAGAAATCAGAGGAAAAAAGGGACTCT
>CAJUCG010000287.1 GCA_910585065.1 uncultured Lachnospiraceae bacterium | reverse complement strand
ATAACATAATCGCAGACCATTTGGCAAGGGGAGGATATAGATGGATTTATTTGATTATATGAGGGAGAAGAAGCAGGAGAGTGAGGCACCGCTTGCCTCGCGCATACGCCCGCGCACATTGGAGGAGGTCGTGGGGCAGGAACATATTATCGGAAAAGATAAGCTTCTCTACCGGGCAATCAAAGCGGACAAGCTTGGCTCCGTGATTTTTTACGGTCCCCCGGGAACGGGAAAGACCACGCTTGCAAAAGTGATTGCCAATACGACAAGTGCAGAATTTTTACAGATCAATGCGACAACCGCAGGCAAGAAAGATATGGAGGCTGCGGTGGCTGCCGCTAAGGAAAGTCTTGGAATGTACGGGAAAAAAACGATTCTGTTTGTGGATGAAATTCATCGGTTTAACAAGGGGCAGCAGGATTATCTGCTCCCGTTTGTGGAGGACGGCACCATTGTCTTGGTCGGCGCGACCACGGAAAATCCATATTTTGAGGTAAATAGCGCGCTGCTCTCGCGCTCGATTATTTTTGAGTTAAAGATATTGACAAAAGAAAATATTGCGGTACTTTTATCCCGCGCGGCAGAAGATAGGGAGCGGGGGATGGGTGCATTTGGTGTTCTGCTTGAAAGGGAGGCAGCAGATTTTCTGGCGGATGCGGCGAACGGGGATGCGCGTACAGCCCTCAATGCTCTCGAACTTGGCGTGCTGACGACTGCGCGGGGGGAGGATGGAAAAATTCATATCACACTGCCCGTTGCTGCGGAATGCATCCAAAGGCGAACACTAAAATACGACAAGACGGGGGATAATCACTATGATACCATCTCCGCTTTTATCAAGAGTATGCGCGGTTCTGACCCGGACGCGGCAATCTATTATCTGGCACGGATGCTCAGTGCAGGGGAGGAAGTTGCCTTTATTGCAAGACGGATTATGATCTGTGCGGCGGAGGATGTTTCAAATGCTGATCCAAACGCGCTTGTTGTTGCTGCGGCGGCAGCGCAGGCGGTGGAGCGGCTGGGAATGCCGGAGGGACGGATTGTGCTTGCTCAGGCCGCCGCCTATGTAGCGTGCGCACCGAAAAGCAATTCCGCGATCACGGCGATCGACGCGGCACTCGCAGCGGTAGAAAAAGACAAAACCCCGCCGATCCCAGTTCATCTTAAAGATTCGCATTATCCGGGTGCAGAAAAACTTTCGCGGGGGATTGAGTACAAGTATGCACACGATTATGAGAATCACTATGTCAAGCAGCAGTATCTTCCGGATGAATATAAGGACAAAAGGTTTTATCTGCCATCGGAAAATGGGTATGAGAGGGAAATACAGGAATATTTTAGGAAAATAGGGAAATATATAGAAGAATAAGGAAATAGAGAATTGATGGAAAAATAGTAAAGCCGCAAAATAAAATGCGGCAGAACGGAGGGAAAATGAAGAAGGTGACAAAGGGGGGAAGGATTGCAGCGGTGGTATGTGTAATTCTTCTGCTTTCCATGTATGTGGCGGCATTTGTCGCCGCACTTTTAGCAAAGCCCTACTCAAATCAAATATTTTTAGGCTGTCTGCTCTGCACAATTTTTGTGCCAATCTTTCTGCATATTTTGATTCGGCTTTTCGCCATGATGTCGGAGCGAAAAGAAAGTGATACCACGCTGCATGAAGTGCATAAAGCTCGTCGACAAGAGAAAAAGAGTGCTGGACAATGAAAAAGAAATCTGCTATAATAACGTGGAATTAAGAAAGAATTTTATGGGAATGCAGCCGGAAAATTGCAGGGAAATTTCCCGGACTGCAAGGAGAGAGAAACTATGCATAATTTATTGATTGTCGCGGAGACACAAAGCTATATTATTATGTCTCTGAAAGAGAAATTCGAAGGTCTGTCCTACAAAGTAATGCTTGCGAAGGCGGATATGGAGGAGATCAGCCGCAAAAAGGAACCGATCGGTGCGATGATTGTCTATGCTGATGAGGAGTTGATCGCGCAGCAGCAGGTATTAAATTATATCAAGGACAAAGCGATTGAGGATGATACCTTTATCTTTATTATGGGGGATATGGAAGATATCAACGCAGTAGAAAAATTTGTCCCTAAGCATATGGTTCCAATCGAATTCAAACGACCGTTCAATGTAAGTCATGTAAGTGCAGAAATTGACAATTACGTAAGAAAATTTGGCAAACATAATAAAAAGAAGATTCTTGTGGTGGATGATTCGGGGGCGATGCTTCGCAATGTAAAGGGATGGCTTGAAGATCATTACCAGGTGATCCTGGCAAATTCGGGGATGATGGCGATCAAATATCTGACGCTAAACCGCCCGGATCTGGTGTTGCTTGACTATGAGATGCCGGTCTGCGACGGGCGGCAGGTGCTTGAGATGATCCGCACGGAAACAGAGTTTGCAGATATTCCTGTTATTTTTCTTACCAGCAAGGGCGACAAGGAGAGTGTGCTTGAAGTGATGACATTAAAGCCGGAGGGATATCTGTTAAAGACCATGCCTCCAGCGGAGATCATTCGGTCAGTAGATGAGTTTTTTGAGCGCAAGAAAGCGATGAGTGGAATACAATAATAAGGCAAAAAAGAACTGCCACGGATTCGCGGCAGTTCCCAAAAAGGGGAGGATAAGTATTTTTCCCTTATCTTTTGTAACAGCCGGAACCGGAGGGGGGATTCCGGAACCGGCACCACAACTTGAGTGGATATTTCAAGTATAACCGGATTTTTGGAAACTATGCAAAAAGAAAATAGGAAAATAAAAAGAAATGAGGGATGATCATGAGTTTATTGCAGGAATGGAGAGAGGAAGCCTATTCGCAGGATATGAATAAGAAGGAGGGGCAGCTTTACTGGGGCAATTATTTTGCGGTTGAAAAGGGGATCTACGAGAAAATTTTGGCAAACCCTAGTAAGGTAGTGACTGGCACGCTAAAGGAGCTGGCAGAAAATTATGGCACTTCAATAAAAATAATGACTGGATTTTTAGACGGGATCAACGACAGTTTGATTCATCCGAATCCGATCGAGGAGATGACGGAGGACACCGAGGTAAATCTCGGCTTTGACAAAGAGATCTTATATAAAGAAATGGTGAAAGCGGAGGCGGACTGGCTTTACAATCTGCCGGTCTGGGATGAACTTTTGACAAAGGAGCGCAGAAAGGAACTTTATCTGGAGCAAAAGAAATCCGGCACCGTGGTAAAGGGCAAAAAGATAGGCAGAAACGATCCTTGTCCTTGTGGGAGCGGAAAGAAATATAAGTTCTGCTGCGGAAG
>CAJUCG010000286.1 GCA_910585065.1 uncultured Lachnospiraceae bacterium | reverse complement strand
AGAATACTATGGTCTGACCGACGAAGATTTTAAATAATTTCTTTCTAGCAGGGGGAGGCAGGGGAATTTTTCTGCTCCCCCGCACAAAAAGCATGGATAAAAACGATTTTATAATAGATCCGCATTTTGGCAGTGCAGGCAGTGCTGTCAGAAGACGGGATAGCTTTGGGCGCTTACAGGCGCGGAAGGAGTTTTGGTATGGGCAAAAAAAAGAAGGCTTTCATATTACTGCTCGTCCTGGCAGTCGTGGCGGGGGCTGTTATTTTGCTGTTTCATCGGGACAATGCGGAATATGTGGATGCCACAGAAAAGGACGAGGTGCAATGGGCGTATGAGCTTCTTTCAGGCGCACTGTCATCTTCCGATATCATGTACTGCGATTATCTCACGTATGCGAAGGAGGCGGACGGAACCGGAAGCTTTACAGCGGGGGAGGGACAGACGCAGGTACTTTCCTACCGGCAGAGCGCGGAATACACTGTAAATGTCGAGGTTGCCGGGTGGTATTACATAAAACTTTCTTATATGGCGGCGGGGAATAATCTCTCGGATTTCTCCGCGGATATCAAGATTAACGGGGAACAAGCTTACTATGAAATGAAAACCATCGCGCTGCCACTTTCCTGGCAGGATGGGACAAAGGATTTCCCAAAGGATGGCTACGGGGATGAATCCGCCCCTCAGCAAAAACGGGTGGATGGGTGGCAGACGACATTTTTATATAACAATACATACTCATCGGCATTGCCGCTTAAATTTCCGCTAAAGGCAGGGGAGAACAAAATACAGGTGACCAATGTTTCCACAGATGGCTTGGGGCTTGGCGCGCTGACCGTTATGGCACCAGATCTTGGCATCCCCTCCTATGAGGAGTACCGCGCAGGGCATTCAGGGGAACTTATTTCCGGAATATACGAGATCAATGCGACACAGTATACAAGCAAGAACTCGACGCAGGCGATCTTACAGTATGAGAATAATCCTGTGTTAACACCGCACAGCAACAAATATAAGGTATTAAATACCCTGAACTGGACGGAGGCGGGCACACAGGTGGAATACGAATTTAGTGTGCCGCAGACGGGCTATTACCAGCTTGCTTTTCACTACAAAAACAACAAGAATGAATTTGACGCGTTTGAGACGTTGCGCATTGACGGCGAGATCCCATTTGCTGAATGCATCAATTACCGCTTCGCGCCGACCGGTTCGTCATGGATGAACGAAGTGTTAAAGGGCGGGGATAAAAAGCCTTACCTTTTTTATCTGACCGAGGGTAAACATACGCTCTCACTTCGGGCGGAGAATGAACCAGTCAACCGCGCATGGCGGTATGCAAGGCTGATTTCCGAACATGTCTCGCAGTTTGCACTTGAAATCACGAAGGTGACCGGCTCGGAGATGGATAAGAACCGCACCTGGCGCATGACGCGCTATATCCCGGAGATCGCAGACTATTTAAAGGCGTATGAGATTCTGATTGATGAGATACGCTACAGCATTCAGGATTATGCACCGACCGGGATTAACGGCGCGCTTTTGTCCGATTTTGACAAGGCGATGCAATTTATTGAAAATATGGCAGAGTATCCGGACGAGATCGCACTCTACACAAACGACTTGACGGGCAACGACAATTCCGTGCTTGTGGCACTCAGCAATTTCACATCCGAGATTTTAAAGCAGGATTTTACGCTCGACATGATTTATGTCTACGGGAACGAGAAACTTCCGGCGGCGAAGCCGGGGATTTTTAGGAGCGTTGGCAACTGGTTCGGCACGCTGATGGGTTCCTTTACAACAAATAAATACGCGGCAAAAGATGTGGAGGACGATGTGCTAACCGTGTGGGTCAACCGCGCAGTTACTCATGTGGATTTGCTTCAGAAATTAGTCGATACAGATTTTACACCGAGAACCGGCATCAAGGTCAAGGTCTCCATTATGCCGGATGCCAACAAACTGACCCTGTCAGTGGCAGCAGATCAGACACCGGATGTCGCGCTTGGGCTAAGCTCGTTTATGCCGTTTGACCTTGCGAGCCGCGGGGCACTTTACGATATGACGCAGTTTAACGATTTCTGGAAGGTTGCAAACCGCTTTGTCGCAGGGGCATTCGTGCCTTATGTGTACAATGAGGGTATTTATGCGATCCCGGAGACGCTGGATTTTAACGCGCTGATCTACCGGACGGATATTTTTGACTCTCTTGGGCTTTCTGTTCCGGATACTTGGGAGGATGTGATTGGCATCCTGCCGGAATTACAGCGTTATGGGATGAATTTTTACCATAATATTTCTTCTGGTGTGGGTTATAAGTGGTTTTACCAGACAACGCCATTTATTTTTCAGAATGGTGGAAGGCTCTACACTGAGGATGGTCTGCGCACGGCACTTGATGAGCCAGATTCAGTCAAGGGACTGCAGGCACTCGGCAACCTGTTTATCGCCTATTCACTGGATACGCAGGTAAACTCGTTCTTCAACTCGTTTCGCTATTCCATCCTGCCGGTCGGCATCATTACCTCGGCAGATTATATCCTCTTTAAGAATGGCGCACCGGAACTGGAAGGGCAGTGGGCACTTTCAAATTATCCGGGTACGGTGCAGGAGGATGGCAGCGTCAACCGCTACTATGTAGCGAACGGTACGGGCGGAATTATATTTAAGGCGACCGATAAACCTGCTGCCGCGTGGGAGTTCTTAAAATGGTGGACGGAACACGATACACAGGTAAATTACACCTATACTTTAAGTTCCACTTACGGCAAGGAATTTTTCTGGCTGCCTTCCAACCTCTCCGCACTTTCCGACGCACCGATTGATCAGACGGACAAGGAAGTGATTATGGAGCAGGTAAAATGGCTGCGCGACGTGCCAAGAACACCGGGGCAGTATTTGCTTGAGCGATCCATCTCAGATATCTGGAACACGATGGTGCTTGACGGAACTTCGGCGCAGGTGGCAGTCGATGAGAAAGTAATCGCGATCAACCGCGAGATCAAAAAGAAGATGACAGAATTAAATTATTACGATGAGGACGGCAATCTCTTAACACCTTATGTGCTGCGCGATATCGATTGGATTCAGGAAATGATGGAAAAAGGAAAGGAGGGGGCAAGATGAAAGCCACAGCGAATTCTGAATTAGTTCAGCATACAGTGAAAAAAAGAAAAAAGAGCCTGTTCCACACCGAAGGCTTTAAAGGCGGTGCCTTGCTCCTACCTTACGGCATTGTGTTTTCCATGTTTATTCTAGTTCCCGTTATTATTGCTATCGGGCTGTCCTTTACGTACTATGACG
>CAJUCG010000285.1 GCA_910585065.1 uncultured Lachnospiraceae bacterium | reverse complement strand
ACAGTGGAAACTTCAGAATCTTCAGGCAGAAAATGACGGATTGCATTCCGGAGAAAACAAAAAATAGCAGGAGGGGATAGATTATGGGCGGCACGTTCGGCATAGCAGGAAAAATGGCTCTTCAAGGAGTTTCTAAAACTGATGGAACAAGACAGATCACGGGACTTCCCACCTTTCACTCTGCGTCGGAACCCCTTCCAAAAATTACCAAAGTGGCAGCAGGCAGCAGCGTACTTAGCACGGGCAGGGAAGAAAATGGAAGTATTTATTTTCTTCCCTACCGCTATTATATCTCCTCTGATGAAATGGTATTTTCCGAACAATCCGGCTGGGATCACCATGAGCGGTATAAAGAATTTATCCAAGCTATTCGCCAAAAAATGTTAGTGGATTACCCATGGAATGAAACTGCTATAATTTGCGAAATATTTCATAAAGATATGAGTTTTATGTATTGGGAAAAAGCAGTTCAAGAAATCTCTTCGCCAAAAAAACGTTTTTCTCTGAGGGATAAAGCCTATTCGGAAACACTATATCATGCTTGTTCCAAGAAACTCCATCAGGCGAAGCAAAATTTTTATCTCAGAAAGACACAGATGCCTCCTGCTGATTTTTCCTCCAAAGCCCTGTGGTTTGGATCGTTTTCCAACTTAGATCTTAATAATAATTTCACTCCTAAAGAACATGTCGGAAGCATATATTTTGACGGCGGACGGATTCGCCTGATACATCAGCATGGTCCTACTGTAGAACATATACAGATGGAGCGGACTCTTCTTGCGGAAAGAGGACAAAAAATATTGCACAAGGAAGATGATGTATTCGACCTGGCTCAAAGGGTAGCCGACGCAAGAAAAAAGGCAAGACGCGGCGAGACACTGTATGAATATGATTATGGCTATGGTTTAAGACATACTTCCAGAGGATATCCAAAAAAGATTATTTTAAACAATTACGAAATAGCGCAACTTTATTATACTATTGAGCGGATGGACGAAGTACAATACAGTGGAAAATATAATAAAAATCTTGTAATCAGTGCGAGCAATCATCTGTTAGAACAGTTCCTACATACAAATGGAAGACTTCGGCGGGAACTTGGCTATTAGGGAATCTGAATCAAGCAGAGAAAGGAATTTCCCTCTGCTTGCCATACGACCCGTGCGCCGCATTAGCGGCAGATTTTCTTTGCGAAATTTATGCAAAGGCACGGGTCTGCACAGCGGTATTTTTCACGGATAATTAAAAAAATCAATCCCTAAAATTCTTGCCACTTCCTCTGATTTGCAAAGACAGCTGTAGCCAATCCCTGTAATTCCTCCCATCAAGCCATAATTACTGCACTCCTGCATTTCAAATATATCCTGTAGTTTTCCTTTGTATCCCATCAACTCTTTGAGGATATTTTCTTCCAATTTTCTGCTGGTCTCTTCTTTTTGACTTGCAAAATAAAGTGCGGCATTCCCATATTTTCCATGACAGAGGCAATAATTGCCCCCTTTACTATATTTTTCTGTCCCCTCTTTTTGCCTTAACACTGCTTCTGAGGATTCTTTTAATTTCCGCTGAAATTCTCCTCCTGTATACCTTCCGGCAAGTGTTCTTGCCATCACAATACCGCCCCAGCCATGACACCATGCCATGGACTCCGTTGGATTTGTTTTCTCTTCCTCTCTCATTTCCTCCAAAAAACGCAAGTCCTTCCAATCCCGCGCTCTTTCATCAAAATAATGTTCCTCAAATAAAAATGCGCGGTAAGCCGCATCTAAAAATCTTTTATCCCCCGAATAATACCCCAGTTTTGCCAGAGCTAACATAATTCCACCCGCCCCGTGTGCAAAACCTGTCAGTGCCATATTTGTCAGAGAATTCACCCATCCCAATCCCCATTTATATGAAGCGGCATCCTTCACCAAAAATTCTCCCGCTTCCTTTGCCCATAAAATATACTGCCGATCACCTGTTATTTCATACGCCCCAAGCAGCACTAGGATAGCCCCCGCATTCCCGCCAAGCACATCATAGTGTGTATCCTTTGAAAATAACTCTCTCATTGCTCCGCACTGCCATTTTAAATAATTCAAAAACTCCGCTCTTTTATCGGATAAATATAAAAGTAAATAGGCAAGCGCGATGGAAGCTTCACCAGAAAATGCCCCCGTAGGTTTCTGATACTTTTGCTTTCCCTCCATACAATTTCTGGTATAAGCAAATAATTTTTGAACCAATAATTCTGCAGCTTCCCCGTACTCTTTCTTTCCCGTTTCTCTTGCCAATCTCTGCATAAAAACCGCAATTCCTGCCAGACCATCATACAAATACATTCCCATCGGACGAATAAGATATCCCCGTTCGCGATATCCTGCCATTATAATACTAATCCAGCCCACATTCTTTCGATCATCCGACCAGATCGCCTCGTTTAGTAAAATTTTTCCAATTTCTTCTGCAATCAAGGTTCCCGCAGAAATATCTTCTATCGCTCCTTCTAAGCCCTCTAAACCCTCGCCACACTTTTTCGCGATGGCATCGGATAAATTAATTTCTGCTTTTTTCTGAGTGCCAAAATCCTTTTTACCGATAGAAAATTTTTCTCCTGCAACAGGTTTCTCCCCCAGAAAAAGTGCCATTCTCATCAGTTTTTCCTGCCGTTCCATATCGGATTGCTTTAGGTGTTTTAAACGCCCAAAAACCTCTTTTATCACCGGTTTCAAAAAATAATCCCTGCAAACCTCATCCCCACAATATAACCCAAGTTTATAAGGGTCATACCAAAAATAAGGGATATCCCCCCGCTCTATCTCTCTGGTTTCCTGCATATGTATCCATTCACTTTCCTTTGTCGCCGGATTCGCGCCACAGCAAATTTTTTGACACAGCAAATCACTTCTCTCCTCCTTTGCGGTCAAAAAATTTGGATGATGCATCGTCGTAAATAAAAGGGAATATTCCTGCGTCTGCCGTACCAGATAACGCGCCCGTACTCCCTGAAAAAGCCTTAACTTTTCCTTGACCTCTTCTTTGTTTTCCTCAAAAAATAAATATGTCTTTTCAAATCCTCCCTTAATTTCCGAAAAAAATTCCGTCGGCTGTATAAATTTTCCATTTAAAGTCGCCAGATTCTTTCCTTCTTTCAACCTTGGTCTCCTATACTCTACATGCATCCGGATTGTGCCTGCATTCACAATTACAGGAATATCCAACGGCAATAGTTGTCCTCCTCCTCCATTCATCGCCCCCACATTGACCCCCTCCCCAGCTTCATTCCAGGCATATAAGGGCAAAATTCCTGTCTGCAAAACAGACTCTCT
>CAJUCG010000284.1 GCA_910585065.1 uncultured Lachnospiraceae bacterium | reverse complement strand
CTCCTTAAATATTATGATGTTTGATTTGGTGATCTTCCCGCAAATTCTCTTGACTTCTGTCAAAAAGTGTGGTAATAGTGTATATCAATGGCACATTAACCATCAAATATAAAAAATACCCATCATATATATAACTTTTAAAACATTATATTTCTTATAGATATGCCCCGCCAAATTTCTTTATTTCCAAATATTATGAATTCTTAAGAAAACCCCCGTGGACAAAATGCCCCCTGCGTGGTATCATTAGACACAAGCGATTATAGGCATAAAATATGGGGAAGAATTAAAAGAACAAAGATATCTCAGAGTATCTTAAATTTTTAGACTATCCCATAAAAAAGGGTTCTTTCTATAGTTTTAAGTACCTGCGCATTTTAAAGAGTAAAATGAAATCTGCAGAGTTGCCCAAGTTTCAAAGAGACCCTAGAAAAGAGGAAAATATGAATTTCTTTAAAGACATTTTGCGTGGGGCAATGATTGGCGTAGCCAATATTATCCCCGGAGTAAGCGGCGGCACAATGATGGTATCAATGGGAGTTTATGATAAGATTATCTGGGCGATCAACCATATTTTTAAGGAGTTTAAATCCAGCGTTAAAACACTGCTGCCCTATGGCATTGGTATGCTGGCAAGTATTGCCGGACTATCCTTTTGTATTACCTATTTTTTTGAGCGATTTCCTTTGCAGACTGCTTTCCTGTTTATCGGATTGATTTTTGGGGGACTGCCCGTGATCTTTGGCGGATTGAAGGGAAAGAAAGCAAACGCAGGAGCGGCACTGCTTTTTGCCGTATTTTTTGCCCTGGTAATTCTTCTACAGATTTTTGGCGGCGAGCAGGGTGTGGAGCGGGAACTTGCGGTGAATGCCAAAGAGATGGGGATTTTGTTGATTATGGGAGTTATTACCTCCGCGACAATGATTATTCCAGGGGTGAGTGGTTCTATGGTATTGATGGCACTTGGTTATTACGCGCCAATTATCGCCCAGATCCGTTCATTTATCGAATCCCTGACCGCATTTGACATTGATGGACTATTAAAAGGTTTTGCTATTTTAATCCCATTCGGGATTGGGGTACTCGCGGGAATTTTATTGGTGGCACGGCTGATTGAATTTTTGTTAAAGCGTTATCCGTTGTACACCTACTCCGGGATCTTAGGGCTGGTGATCGCTTCGCCGGTAGCGGTTTTGATGGGAATTGGAGTGGGAACAGTTTCCGTGCCGGCTGTAATTGTGTCGGTTTTCACCTTTGCCATTGGATTTGTGTCGGCATTTTTCCTTAGTAAGTAGGGAAAGTTATCCGTATGATGTTGAATGGATGGGATAATAAGGAAACGCGTGAAAAGAGGGATTATGCTAAAACGTAAGATTATCATTGTATTTGCCACAATGTTTTTGTTCTCTCTGATAAGCTATATGCTGATTGCAGCATTTGGGCGCGGGGAGAGCGCGTATGGGGAAGAGAAAAAAATTGTAACTTCTTTTTACCCGGTCTATCTGATTACAGAGAATTTGCTAGAGGGAGTGGAGGGAGTACAGGTCCTAAATTTGACAGAGAACCATACGGGTTGTTTGCATGATTATCAGTTGACTACCAAAGATATGCTGCTGCTTGAAACGGCGGATTTACTTGTAATCAATGGCGGCGGGATGGAGCTTTTTGTTGAGCAGGCAGTTAAAAAACTTGCCGGGCTTGTGATTATTGATTCCTGCGAGGGAATGGAACTGCTTGCCGGAGAATCGCATGACCATGATCATAGCCATGGCAGTTCAAATGCACAGTCCGCTGTTTCCGCCGGACAGGAAAGAGGAAGTACAGGAATATCTGCGGCAAAAGAGGGATGGGAGGTGGAGGAAACAGCGGGGGGAGTTGTAGAAAACGGTCACGTCTGGATGGATATGGAGCGTTACCGCGTGCAGATTCATACAATTGCGGCTGGTCTTTGTCGGGCTTTCCCGGAGGATAAAGAGAAGATCGACGCAAATAAGTTTGCCTACCTAGAAAAAATTGTGGCACTGTCCTTAGAGTATGAGGACTTGAAAGAATCCTTGTCGCAAGTTCCGGTGATTACATTTCACGATGCATTTGTCTATCTTTGCGATCCATTAAATATGGAAGTTGTACACACATTGGATTTGGATGCGGACAGCGCGCTCTCGGCGGGGGAGATCGCGCTGATTGAGGATGAGATTCACTTGCATGGGGTTCGCTATCTTTTGGCAGATCTGGAAAATGGAGAGATTGCAGGGCAGATTGCAGCGGAAAGTGGCTGTGAAGTATTGTATTTGAATCCGCTCACCTCCGGGACAAAGGAGTTAAATGCTTATCTTTCTGGGATGCAGGCGAATTTTGAGCAGCTAAAGCAGATTTTGCGCTAGGAATAAGATGGAAATATATAGGAAAATTTGGTATAGATACAATAAAAAGCGGATATAGCAAAAAAGGTAGATATTAAGGAGAACTTCTATGAGGCAGGAAGCGATAAAACGAAAATACCGGATTCTACAGCCGCCCTGTGGCTTGCACTGTATTAAGATGAACGATATCGGAGTGCGCATCGGGCGGGAAACGATTATTGAGCATATCAATCTCCATATTCACTGCGGAAAACTGACTGTGATTATCGGGCGCAATGGCGCGGGCAAATCCACATTGATCAAGGCAATTCTCGGTGAGATACGCCATACGGGAAGCATTGAGTTTCGGGATATGAGGGATAAGAGTATCCAGGATTTGCGGGTTGGATATGTGCCGCAGCATCTGAATTTTGAAAAGGACACGCCGACAAGCGTCTATGATATGTTTGCCAGCTATATCAGCAATGTTCCGGTTTTTTTGCGAAAGACAAAGGTGTTGAAGGAGCGTATTTCCCAATCTTTAGAAATGTTTCAGGCGCAGGAACTTATCGATAAGCAGCTTGGCGATCTTTCCGGGGGCGAATTGCAGCGCGTGCTGCTCTCGATCGCCTGTGATCCGGTGCCAAATCTATTGTTGCTTGATGAGCCGGTTTCTGGTATTGATCGCAACGGCATGGAACTTTTTTATGAGCATATCAACGGCTTAAAGAAAAAATGTGATCTTGCAATGATCTTAGTCAGCCATGATTTAGACTATGTTCAAAAATATGCTGACAATGTGATTTTGCTTGACCGGACAGTGTTAGAGGAGGGACCGCCCGCGCAGGTATTTGCCAGCAGAAAGTTCCATGAAGTCTTTGGATAAGCGCGGCAAATAAAAAGAGGAAATATAAAAATTTAGAGAAATTTGACCAAGGGGGAATTCAGCTATGGAGGTAATATACCGACTGCTTGAAACCATACTTCCATTCGATT
>CAJUCG010000283.1 GCA_910585065.1 uncultured Lachnospiraceae bacterium | reverse complement strand
GACAATGCGACAAAACTTGCGGCGGTAGCAATGTTTGATGAAGTGTTCTCCCTTGGACTTCTTGGCGCGGCAAGACGGATGAAGGAGGAAAGAAGCGGTGCGGGGCTTGACGAAGAAATTATTGGATTTATCGAGCAGAAGATCGCGGAGCGAAAAGAAGCAAAAAAGGCAAAGGATTTTGCGCGGGCAGATGCAATCCGGGAGGAGTTAGCGGCAAGGGGAATTGCGATTAAGGACACAAGGGAAGGAACTATTTGGGAAAAAATGTAAAATAGGAGAATGATATTTGTATGGACATCAAGGTAGGGGATACACTGAAATTAAAAAAGAAACATCCCTGCGGGAGCCAGCTTTGGAAGGTGCTGCGCGTGGGGATTGACTTCCGGCTCTTGTGCGAGGGCTGCGGGCATCAGATTATGATTGCAAGAAAACAGGTGGAAAAAAATATTCGCCAGATTATTCCGGGGGAGAATGGTGCCCAAAGGGAGGATGCAAAAGAGTAAAACATGGAAAGTAAGAATGAAAATGGAAATCCCCTTCCGGGGAGTGAACCCGCACCCAAACGTATCTGCAAGAAATGTCTGCTGCGTGAGATGCAGGAAGGGGAATATTTTAAAAATATGTACGAGTATATCGCGCAGCTTGACCCGGAGGTAAAAGCTGCGAAAGAACTTTATGAAAACCGTTTAGAGATGTGTAAGGTCTGCAAAAATTTGGTGAATGGGATGTGCAGGGTGTGCGGGTGTTTTGTGGAGATGCGCGCAGCGGTAAAGAAAAATTCCTGCCCGGCGGTGGAGAAGTTTTGGTAGGGAATATGTTCTTGATAACACCCTTAAGAAAAACAAATAAAATGGGAAGAGATAATAAAAAATAGTATAATTTTGGAAAATTGTTCAAAAAGGAGTTTACGATGGGTGCATATTTATTTGTACATTTTAAGGAAAAATCGACCCCGGACGGGGAACAGGTTTATTTTGCATTGAGCAGGGATGGGTTTTGCTGGGAGGAGGTCAATGGGGGACAGCCCGTTTTATGGGCTTTTTATGGTGATAAGGGTGTGCGCGACCACACGATTGTCAAAAATCGCTTTGATGGGAAATATCATATTTTTTCTACAGATTTAAGCCTTGCCTATGGGATGCGCAGCAAATATAAACATAGTTGGGATAAAGTGTCAAGAAATGGAAGCCAATGTCTTGCGCATTGGGAATCAGAAGATTTGCTGCACTGGACGGAACAGGAACTTATGCAGTTGGGCGATGAGCAGTTTGGATGTCTTTGGGCACCGGATATTGTATTTGACCAAGGGAAAGAAGAATATGTGCTGCACTGGTCCTCTTCCCACAAAGAAAATGATTATGGATACAAGGGAATTTTTTATTCCCGCACAAAGGACTTTCGACATTTTACCCCGCCTGCACTTCTCTACCGCGAGGAGGAGAGCGGTGTGATCGACTCTGCCATCTACGAGGAGGGCGGGATATACTATATGTTTTTAAAGCATGAGAAAAATCCTGCCAGAATTATTGAATTGTGCGCGAAGGAGGTCACGGGTCCATACCAAAAAATCGAAGTGTTCGATGAGAGAATGCAGGTTTTGGAAGCGGGGCAGTATGAGGCTCCAACTGCGGTTCGATTAGAGGATGGCAGGTGGTGTTTATTTGTCGACTATTACGGCGTGCAGGGAGCGGGGCAGGGATATGTGCCCTTCATCGCCCCAAGTTTGGCAAGCGGGGATTTCGTCCGCTCAGATAAAGCGTTTACCTTCCCCTATAAATTTAAACACGGAACTATCCTAGAGATTGGTGATGGGGAATATGAGAGGATAAAGGAACACTGGAAATAAACTTATTCCTTTTTTCCGCCCGATTATTTTAAGATGCCAAAGCCGCTCCCGACTTTTCCGCCGTCTAAAAGAAATTGTTTCATTCTTTTTTGCAGAGTGGTTTCTTCTGGAAGATTAGTGGTTTTGGCATCCCTTGTTTTAAACACCCACTCAATGTATTCCGTCCCCGAATAATCTACATTCTGAAGGGAAAAACGCTTCTGAAATGCGAGAATATGGGAAGTTTCAGGCAGCAAAAGAGATAATTCCGGTGTCAAAAGCCAGGAATCACAGATATATTCTGCATCCGAATACTCTGAAAAATATTTTTTAAAAAATTTTTTAGCGTCTGCGATCGATTGATCACAGCACTCTTTGGTCAAAAGGGAATCGGAGGGAATATGGATACTTACCATTTTTATGGAATTTTTTTCCATTTTTTCGTATTCGAGTTCCCCAATCCGAAACAGAGTGCCGCTTAGTTGTCTGGCTGTCCACCATTCGCGATCGAAGGCGCGGATGCCTGTTATTTTTTCACATTCTCGTATAAATCTTGTAAAACAGCCCATTGTAGCAAAAAAAATAGGATCGGGAATTCCTTTTTCTTTGTACCATACATACTGCTCTGCCGCGCACACAAGCATACAGGTAAGCATTTTTATCCGGTTTTCATCTTTGCCCAAAAGATTATTTAGTTCTTTCCGTGCGGCAGCCTCAGTCTTCATCTCTTTTAAACCGACGATATGGTCCTTAACTAAAGAAAAAGCATCAGAGTGGTAAAATTTAAAAGCTTCCCGCTGTAATTCCTCCGGCAGAGCAATTTTCTGACATAATGTTTCTAGATCCATTTTTTTCCTTTCTTTTTACGCAGGCAATTTTTTGATGGTTTGTATTTGGCGGTGCCATCATATAAATCTGCCTGTCAATGAGTTCTGCCCTTTCACCGCCTGGCAGAGCATAAATATCTTCAATGGGATAAATTCTTTTTTTGGTAATGGCAGTTTTATCCTCCCTTTTTTTATTAAGAGAAGAAAAGCGGAAACCAAACCGACTCGTGGTTTCCGCTTCAATATAAATAAAAAAGCTGATGACGGGAATCGAACCCGTGACCTCCGCCTTACCAAGGCGACGCTCTACCGACTGAGCCACATCAGCGAACTCTTTTGTAAGTTCGGGTATTATAATAGCATAAGCAAAATAAAAATGCAAGTGTTTTTTGAAAAAAATAAGTTTTCTAAAAATTCAGAAAATTTAGAATCTTTATTTTAAAAAAATAGTCAGGAATTCGCTGAAATTTTGTTATTATAGGCAAAAAACTTGTTGAAAATATGCAATTTAATAAACTCAAAGAAATAATAATACAAAAAGATGTAGAGTAGAAATATATTTCCACAGGATTCAAAATAAAGAGGACTTTTCATATAAAAAAAATTATGATATACTATGTTTAAGCATTATTCCCTGGTTAAATATGATTTTGTCAGGAAATGCATGATTTTAATTTTATTGGAGGC
>CAJUCG010000282.1 GCA_910585065.1 uncultured Lachnospiraceae bacterium | reverse complement strand
ACAACTGGCAATAAATAAAAAAACAAAAAATAATATCAATATCTTTTTTATCTTTTTCAAAACACACTGCCCCCTTTTCTTTTTGTTACAGCCCTCCCTGAGCTATTTCAAAGAGGGCTGCGCATCAAATCATAATAATACATCTGTTTAAATACCTTTATTATCTTTTTTTCTGTCGGTTTACGTTTTATCACTTTTACTCTTCCAACCCTGTCATTGCTTGCTTCTGCCTGCGCTCTATCGCCTCATCAAAGCTAATTAACTCACGCTGGTAATCCGTGATATAGGCATCCGACAAATCCCAGGAATATCCGTAAAATACATCAGCATTTTTAAATATTTCATAAATATCCTGAAATGCGGGCATGGAAGTATCGTAATAAGGTTGATAATACTCCATATCTTCCCTGAAAAACAGCGGCATTTGTACAAACTCTGCCTGATTTTCCAAAATACTTTCCAAATATTCAATTGCTGCTTCCTTCTGTTTACTATACGGATTAACATACGCATATGTCATTGCAATTGTTTCCTTCTCTGAATCCGACTGCAACTCAGGGAAAGGTAAAATTCTCCACCCCTGCAGAGCTGTCCGGGTTGCCTCCACTATATCCTCGCCATTCTCCTTCATTCGAATATAGCGACTCCAAAGCAAATGCTCATGCATATTAATTGTTTTAAAAACTACAGTATCCCTGTTTAAATCCGGTGTCTCCCCCTCGGTCATTACCTCACCGTGCTGTTGCACCTTAAAAAAGAGTGGATGATTTGCCGTTGCAGAACCATAGCGATCCCAACCCGGCCAAAATAATTCTGCAATATGCCGATAAAGTGGAGTATCAAAATTAATCTCTCCCGTTTCATAATTATTATAATTTGCATCATATCTGGAATCACAATGAGCAAAAAATGTCGCTCCGTTATTATAATAATTATATTGTCCCATTCTACCTTGCAGTCGTTTCAATACTTCAATATAATTATCAAGAGTACCTAATTCTTCTGCGGAAATCCCAAATTTTTCCATATTTTCCGGAACATACCAGGTCCCTGTTGCAGACTCATACAAAGGCACCATCCAGATATCTTGATTACTTGCTGTGGCGGCAGTTTGAATATAATCAAAACATTTTTCTAAATAGGAAGAAATAATTTCTGAATTATTTAGTGGCTCATAGAGTCTCAAATCCCGAATGCGCTGGGTTAATGCCCACCCATGTGGAAGCACATAGATATCTACATCCGAATTTCCTGCCATCATCTCAGAAATCAATGCCTCAAGATCCAAAGATTGGAAAATTATATTTGTTTGCATCCCACTGACTTGCCGGATCTTATCCGTTCGCACATTGATATGTCCTGACACACTTACACCAATAGTTTCCTCACGCTTTGGATGTGGCGTTGGATCTAAGCTGTTTTTATCTGCTTCCTTTTTTTCATCCGAAACGGTTATTGTCAAATTCCCCTCGGTATCGATCACAAATAAACGCTGTATTTCTCCTGCTACCATATTATTTACAAAAAGATTTCCACGATAAAATTGTAAATCATTTCCAAACATTGCATATACTTTTTCTATACTATCTGCTTTCTCCCCTGTTTCTAAATCAATTGCCACAAGCCCTTCCGAGGAACTGATCCCAAAAAGATATCCCCCTTCCACAACAATACTCATTAGATTTTTCATCTCGTCAGAAGTAATCTTTTTTGTAATCTTATCTCTTTCTGTATCATATTCATATAAATAATATTTATCTTCTTTCCAGCCGTAAAAGAATAATCTGCCATCTTCTGAAGCATATTCCGCCGCGATATGTTCTAAATCAAGCGTTTGATACTGTCCATTTTCTATATTAATCGAATACACAACCTCACCATAATCTTTGAACTCCTCCAGTCCAAAATCAAAAAAAGTTTCTGCATTCTCCGAAGTAAACGGGATTGCAAGAACATAAAGCTTTCCATCCAGAGCAATCATATTACGGATGGTACGAAATGAAATGGCATTTTGAATTGATACAGGATTCGATAAAAATTCTCCATCCTTTACAATCTGCACAATTGCAGATTTTTTATAATCATAAGCATAAACTGCATCTTTTTCCACACAGAAATTCCCATAAAAAGAATCCGATGAAATTTCGCTATTTAATATCCCATTTTTATCATAAAGATATACCTTCTCATCCGCTCTGCTACAAAGTATCTTTTCCTCTGCACAGAATACAAAAGCCTCAACTCCTTCTGGTATCTCAATAGATTCAAAATCTATTTTCTCATAACCAGAACAGTCAAATATAATATTTTGCCTATCATTTTGATTTTTTCCACATCCTGTGCAAATCACAAAAACAATAAAAGCAAAAATCCATTTTCTCATTTTCAAAATAATCTTCGCCTCCTTTTTTATTGCTCCCATCGGATATACCAATGGGAGCAATTGTATACTACGTCTCTGTAGAATTAATGATCTATAATCCGGGTTCCACATTTGCTATGCACTGTTGTACATCCCCAAGTTTGTGCATAAAAATAATGATTACAAACCGAACAACGAACACTATGTGTAAAAGTATAAATACTTATTGAGCAAGTAATTCCCTCGGAAGTTAAATGTGTCCCTCCTGATGTAACTCCAATGGAAGCTGTATGCGAATAAGTTCGGTATGTATTATCACATAACCGACCATCATCGTAATTTCCCGCTGTATGCGCTGCTATTGCTCCCATCGGTACTGTCGCAAAGGTCATTGCCACCGCCATTGCTGCAGCAGCAACTCTTTTTAACAATTTATTCTTTACTATTTCTTTCACCTCCTTCTTTTTCCGTGTCTATAGCCACATTTCTTAGGCATCTCGATTACCTTAATTTGTATTTTATCATACCCATTCTCCTTCAATTGGGAAAAAGCCAGCTTCAGCCCTTTTTCATCTTCTATCATCTCCGCAAGCAATGCACAGATAATATAGTCAAGTTCTATCCTTTCTTTTTTCTGAAATAATTGGAAGTACATACCAAAAATCTCCAAAAATAAGGCTGCGCATCAAATCATAATAATACATCTGTTTAAATACCTTATGCCACGATTTCCAAATGCCAGCTGGAAGCGTGAATTACCGATCACCGCACCAAAATTGGCAAGTCCGATAAATTCTTTATGGTAGACATCATTTAGCAAACTGTAGCGCGCGCTGGTCAAAAAGGGAAGGATAATAAAAAAAATAAACATCCCAAGTCCCGGCAGTGCAGCAAAGAGAATTATTCGATTATGCCTTTTTATTCTTATCCCCTCAAAATAAACTATCTGCCTGTCCTCTGCACTTAATTACACAAAACA
>CAJUCG010000281.1:2839-3365 GCA_910585065.1 uncultured Lachnospiraceae bacterium | reverse complement strand
ATGCGAGGTGTTCACCTTTAATCTTTTATCAGCAAATAAGCATATAGAAATGTATATATAACATTTTTCTTTTTAATCTGTGTTCGTGATTGAAAGGAAAAGAGATGAGTTATATAAATGCAAAATCTGTATTGCCAAAAGAAATGATAGAGGAAATCCAAAAATATATAAGCGGTGTGAATCTATATATACCTAAACTGCCAAAAAAAAATAATATTTGCAGCGGTTATAAACTTGAATTATACAACAGAAATCAAGAGATATATAAACTGTTTTTGCAGGGGGAAAAGGTCTCCAAATTGGCGGCAAAGTATTATCTTTCAGATAAAAGTATATATCGGATTTTGGGCGAAATGAAAAGGAAATAATTATGAAACGAGAGAAATCTATGTAATGGGTTTCTCTTGTTTTTTTCAATTATCAGATGAGAATGACAAACATATATAATCATGGTATAATGTCGGCAGATATTATAATGTCGATAGACATTATACCCGCGCTGATTCGCATTTGCCGGAAGGGAGAA
>CAJUCG010000281.1:0-2739 GCA_910585065.1 uncultured Lachnospiraceae bacterium | reverse complement strand
GCTCCCTAGGAGCGATTCATCCGCGGGAGGCACTATGTTCGAAGAACATAATATAATGTCGATAGACATTATACCCGCGCTGATTCGCATTTGCCGGAAGGGAGAATAATCTCTGTTGCGAATCATGTTCGCTCCCTAGGAGCGATTCATCCGCGGGAGGCACTATGTTCGAAGAACATAATATACCAAAATAAAAAAGGAATGGTGAAGAATATGGAAAAGGGAAGAATTATTTTTTTGAACGGTGTTACCAGCGCAGGGAAAACCTCTATTGTGGAATCTCTTCAAAGCCAGGAGGATATCTTTTTTTATGTTGTCGCTAATGACTTGTTCCAGGAAATGGTTGGAGAGAATTATCTGCGCAAAGATTACTGGAAATATCTTAGCGAAGTAATAATTATGATGTATCATACAGCAAAACTATATTCGGATATGGGGAAGAATATACTAATTGATGGAATTTTAGTTGAGAGGGAAGAGATAAAGCCCCATTATCATCAATTATTAGAAATACTAAGGAATAATCCGCTCGATATCGTAGAGGTGTATTGCCCATTGGATATTTGCAGACAGCGCAATATTATTCGAGGGGACAGATATGAAATGCAATCACAGGAACAGTATGATTTAATGGCGGAAAATATTAGATATAGTATGAGAGTTGATACGAGCATATACAGTCCGGAGGAGTGTGCAAAAGAGATTATAAAGAAACTTTTTAATTATTAAGAATTATATTGTTTTAAAAATTGTTTTTAACCTGCATATTGTAATAATATTTTTGATATGATGTTCCTTTAACTATAGTGGTAAAGAAGAGGGGCAGGCATTTGAAAAACAGAAGTAAATTAAGACATATAATTATAAATAATAAAGGATATTTATGGAATTATTATTATGATGATATGGATTTTTCCAGTTTTCCATATTCCTATTATTTATTTGTACCAGTAAATAATCAAAAATTAAAGGTCAGAGTGTATTTTAAAAAATATATGCCACAAATGAATTTAAAATTTTGGACGGAGACAATATTTTGGAACAATTAGGATATTCGGACTTTTGATTTATCTTATCATACGACATTTGCATTCAGATAAAAGCTGTGTTTTGACTTTTATCTGAATGCAAAATTTATCCTTTAAAGAACTGCGTCATCCTTTGTGTAGCCTTCCAGAGAGTTTTCCCTTACCTGAATGCAGATAAAGCTGATTGCGGTATCCTCCGCTGCAAAGAACTGCCGCTTTGCCGCTGGGGAAATACGGAGCCAGTCGCCCGCTGTAAGTTCTACGGTCTCCCCGTCGATCACCACCCTGCCTTTTCCGGAGAGGATGGCATAGATCTCCTCATTATGTTTGTGCGCATGGACAAACGGCACACCCGCCCCGGCAGGAAGATTATTGATGCTGATTTCTGCTCCGGTTAAGGAAAGTTTGTCGTGAAGTTCTGTTCTCGCATCTGCTGGAACGCTTACTTTGCTAAAATTTGCCATAAGATTTACCTCCGATTTTGACTATTGTTGTATCTATAATGGTTACAACTATATTTATACCATGATTCCGTTGTAATGTCAATAGTTCCATCGGATTTTTTTAAATTTTTCCATGCTGAAATAAAAAATTTCGGGCAGGATTTTTTATTTCGCTGCCTATATTTTGAAATAATGTGACCGCAATCCCATTAGCCTTAGATGGCGGGTTAAGGTCATGAGATTAACAATGGTATGCCAATCAGTTTTCTTGCATCCTCCATAACATCTTTTATTGTTACGGATTCCATTTCCCTTTCCATTGCCGCCTGGATTTTTTCAAGTCTGGCATCCAGAATTCCATGAATATTTTTTCCTACCGGACAGAGCGGATTCGGATTTTCATGAAAGTGGAAGAGTTCACCTTCTTCCACACATTCCACGGCGTTATACACATCGAGCAATGTGATCTTATCCGCAGGTTTTGTAAGGCTGGTTCCCCCGCTCCCCCGCGTTACATTTACGATCTCTGCTTTTTTTAATTGCTGAAGCAGCCGCCGTATCACAACGGGATTTACATTTACGCTGGATGCAAGAAAATCGCTGGTTACTTTAGAATCGTTTTTAAATGTTTCAATGCATATAAGTATATGGACGGCGATGGTAAATCTACTTGAAATCTGCATAAATTCCTCCTGAAAATTGTTTTAATAAAAATAATTGGTTCAGGCATAAAGTATAGCAGAAAAAGTCAGATTTCTCAACTTTATTTTTATTGGATTTTAGGCTCTCCCCGCCATTCTTTTGGACTTTCTAAATTCATCAGGCGGGCAATAGTCGGAGCAATATCCAAGATACTGGCATTTTCTAATTTCTGCCCCGGTGCAAAACCTTTTCCAAGGAAAAACATCGGGATGGTCATATCCTCCGCGCAGTCAGTTCCGTGCGTGCAGGCATGACCGCCATGGTCGGTGGTCACAATTACATAGCAATCTTCATCGACAGAATCCACAATTTTTCTTACATTTTCCAATGCATCTGAAATCTGAGTGAGATATTCCTTTGACATCCATCCAAATCGATGCCCCTTATTATCTGTTTCTACCATATACAAAAATAGGAAATCCGGCTGGTTTCGTTTAATTAAAGAGATAGCAGCCTCCGCTAACATCTCATCTGAAGTCGGTTCAGCCTCAGAGTCGATAAATGTCGAGTAGGTCATGGTTTCAGATCTCCCAAAATGTCGGATCGGTTACCAAATATAAAATTCC
>CAJUCG010000280.1 GCA_910585065.1 uncultured Lachnospiraceae bacterium | reverse complement strand
CTACCTGTACCTCGCAGGTATCATTATTGCCGATACGATCAACCATAATCTGGTAATTTGCCGCATAACCCTGCTTTAACAGCACAGTTTCAATCTGTGACGGGAAGACATTGACTCCCTTAATAATCATCATGTCATCACTGCGCCCCATCGGCTTGTGCATACGAATATGAGTACGCCCGCACGAACATGGCTTTCTGGTCAAATAACACAGATCGCGTGTGCGGTAGCGCATCAGCGGAAAAGCTTTTTTCGTGATACAGGTGAACACCAGTTCGCCAACTTCGCCCTCCGGCAATACTTCCCCCGTTTTCGGATCGATGATCTCCGGGATAAAATGATCTTCCTGGATATGCATTCCTGCCTGTTCCTCACACTCAAAGGATACACCGGGACCGGAAATTTCTGTTAGCCCGTAAATATCATATGCCTTAATACCAAGATTCTTCTCAATATCGCGGCGCATTTCTTCCGTCCACGGTTCCGCCCCGAAAATTCCTGCTTTCAGCTTGATCTGATCGCGCAGTCCCCGCTCGTTCACCGCCTCAGCAAGATTTGCCGCATAGGATGGTGTACAGCAGATAATGGTGGAGCCAAGGTCAGTCATAAACTGTAACTGTCGCTCGGTATTGCCGGAGGACATTGGCAGTGTCAGGCATCCAACTTTGTGGGATCCGCCATTTAATCCGGGTCCTCCTGTAAAAAGTCCATAGCCGTAGCAGACGTGGCAGACATCCCCCTTGGTGCCGCCCGCTGCCACAATTGCGCGCGCACAGCAATCCTCCCAAACCTCAAGATCCTCCTGCGTGTAGAATGCAACCACACGCCGCCCAGTTGTCCCGCTGGTGGACTGAATGCGCACACACTCTGATAGCGGCACACCGACAAGTCCATACGGGTACTGATCGCGCAGATCATCCTTTGTGATAAACGGCAGCTTGTGCAGATCTTCTACGCCCTTAATATCCTCCGGCGCAACCCCCGTCTCCTGCATTCTCTCGCGGTAAAATTTTACATTGTCATACACATGGCACACCTGTGCCACCAGACGTTCATCCTGTAACGCCCGCAATTGTTCAAGTGGCATCGTCTCAATTTCCGGCTGATAATAATTTTTCATTTTGACCTCACTTTTGGTTTCTATATTTGCTTGTAATTAAAGTATTGGAATATTTTTCTTTAATTTTCTAAAATATTCCTCTATTTTTCCGCTTCCCCACGTCCGAGCATAAATGCTTTTTTATTTAATTCCAAAAACTTTTCTGGTACGGACTCTTCTATTGCCTTTTCCCATTTTTCTACCGGAATATCAAAATACTTCGAAAGTCTTCCCATCAATACAATATTGACTGCTTTTACTGAACCTGCCTGCTCTGCTAAAGATAAACAGTCCAGCGCGTCCACCGCAAACCCCTTTTCCCCCATTTTTCCAATCAGATCCTGCGGGTAGGACATTGCCCCGGTAATCACGGGCATCGGGTCAATTTTCTGCGTGTTAGTTACTACCCTGCCCCCCTGCTTTAAATATTCTAAATAGCGCGCTGCTTCCAACTGCTCAAATGCCACAATAAAATCTGCCTCGCCCTTGTCAATAATCGGGGAATACACTTTTTCTCCAAAGCGCACATAGGTGACAACACTGCCCCCGCGCTGGCTCATACCATGCACTTCCGACACTTTGACATCATACCCCTCATTTAAGAGAAGTTTTCCCAATAATTTGCTTGCAAGCAGACTGCCCTGCCCACCGACTCCAACAATCATTACATTTTTTGTCATTCTCCGTCTCCAATCCTTTCCGCATCCATAAGCCGCATTTATTGTTACTCCTGTTTCAGCGCGTCAAATTTGCATAACTGCTCGCAGACTCCGCACCCGACACAGAGCGTTGAATCAATTTCCGCCTTTCCCTCCCTGATACTGATTGCCGGGCAGCCAAGGCGCATACAAGCCTTGCAGCCAACACATTTTTCTTTGGAGGCAGCAATCGGCTTCTCGTGTTTTACATATTTTAACAGCACACAAGGACGGCGGCTGATAATCACAGACGGCTCTGCCGCCGCAAGCTCCTCCTTTACCACGCGCTCACATTCTGCCAGATCATACGGATCGACTACCTTTACACGCGCAATCCCCATCGCCAGACAGAGTGCCTCAAGATCGATTTTGCCCGCTGGATCACCCTTGATATTATAGCCGGTGGTTGGGTTCTGCTGGTGCCCTGTCATACCTGTAATGGAATTGTCTAAAATGATAACGGTTGAATTACTCTGGTTGTAGGCGATATTTGCAAGCCCCGTCATTCCGGAATGCATAAAGGTCGAATCGCCGATCACCGCCACCGTTTTTTGCTCGCTTTCTTTTGCAAGTGCCTTGTTAAATCCATGAATTGCGGAAACTGATGCGCCCATACAGAGCGTCATATCCATTGCGGAGAGCGGTGCAACTGCGCCGAGCGTGTAACAGCCAATATCGCCAAGTACTGTGCATTTTAATTTTGCCAGCGTGTAGAACAGCCCACGGTGCGGACATCCGGCGCACATCACCGGAGGGCGGCTCGGCAGTTCCTCCTCTAAGGATTTTGCCGCAGAAAGCGTAACACCAAGCTTTTCTGCTACCATGGACTGACTAAATTCCCCCGTGATCGGAAAGAGATCTTTTCCGGTCACAGTAAGCCCAAGTGCCTTACAATGGTTTTCGATAATTGGGTCAAGCTCCTCTAAAATCACCAGCTTTTCCACTTTTGACGCAAAGTCGAGAATCAATTTTTCCGGCAGGGGATTGACCATGCCAAGCTTTAAGATACTTGCTTTTTCCCCAAAAACTTCCTTTGCGTACTGGTAACTGGTTGAGGAAGTGATAATTCCCAGTGCCGTATCCCCCATCTCCACGCGGTTAAACTCACAGTCTTCCGCATATGCGGCAAGCCTTCTCATACGTTCTTCCACCATCGGATGACGGCGGATAGCATTAGCTGGCATCATCACATATTTTGCAATATCTTTCTTGTATGGTTTTTCCGGCGGGGTAATCCGCTCCGCCCTCTCCACAATACTCTGTGAATGTGCCACACGAGTACACATTTTTATAATCACCGGAGTATCAAACTCCTCCGACAACTCAAAGGCTTTTTTGGTGAATGCACAGGCCTCCGCCGAATCCGAAGGCTCTAACATCGGAATTTTAGACGCGATCGCATGATGACGCGAATCCTGCTCATTCTGTGAAGAATGCATTCCCGCGTCGTCCGCCACACAGATTACCAATCCGGCGTTCACCCCGGTGTAAGAACAGGTAAAAAGCGGATCTGCCGCCACATTTAAGCCGACATGCTTCATCCCGCAAAAACTTCTTTTTCCGGCAAGACACGCGCCAAACGCTACCTCAAGTGCCACCTTCTCATTTGGTGCCCACTCGCAATAGATTTC
>CAJUCG010000279.1 GCA_910585065.1 uncultured Lachnospiraceae bacterium | reverse complement strand
TATTCTCTTTTTGGAAGATGGACAGATCACCGAGATGGGGACCCATGCGCAGTTAATGCAAAAAAATGGAAAATATAAGGAAATGTTTGAAATTCAAAGTCACTATTATAAAAATAGTGAGGAGGAAGCGCGATGAGCAAAAAAGATGTAAAGAAAAATAAAAGACAAAATTTGCACACCATCCGCAAAGTGATCCTATTAGTAAGAAAATTGGACAAAAGCCTCCTTACTCTGATTATACTTGCAAGAATGGCAGCTTCCATCTTTCCCTTTATCTCTATTTATTTTGGCAGCAAAATTTTAGATCTTCTCCTTTCCTCTGCCGAATTTAAAGAGGTGATGGACATGGCATTATTTATGATTATCCTATCCACCGTTATCTCTATGCTGCGCTGGGGACTTGAGAGTATCATTGGGGTAAAAAAACAGGTTTTAGTAGAAAAGATCCATCAGATGATTTGCGAAAAAAGTTTTGAAATTGACTACGAGATCCTCGAAAAAAACGAGACGCTCGATCTGGTATATCGCGCCGAGGAGGGAATGCAAAGCAGCGGAAATATTGCCGATTTCTGCGATCTCCTCGCATCTTCTATTGAGCATATATGCACTATAATATATGCTACTGTACTGCTCTTTTCACTTTTTTTACCAAAGACAATCATTGCCGCAGACCCTTCGGCCGCTGCGGGCCTCTCAGGGATTGCAGGTATTTTAAATCAGTGGTACAGTTTCGCTTTCCTGTTGCTATCGATGGGCTTGTGCCTTTGGATCACCTCCTTTTCCAACCGGCGCATTGCCCAGGTACAGCAGGAAGATTTTGAAATTAACATCAAAGATAACCGTCATATCGGATGTTTTTCTAATTTTGCATACAATTACAAACAGGGACAGTATATTCGTTTATACAAAATGCAGAATATGATTTTGGAGACCATCAAAACAAGTCTTAATTCTATAGAAAAAGTAGATCGCTCCATGATCAAAAAATTTCGCCGCCTTACCTTTTTCAACCTTTCTTCCTATTTTCTGTTACAGTATGCAAGTTATGCCTACATCGGATTAAAAGCAATCTACTCTCTGATAAGTGTTGGCAGTACCCTGCGCTATGTAACTGCCTACCAAAATCTTTCGCAAAGTATTGGAAATATTTTTGAAATATTTATCCGAATCAATATCAAAAGCAAATATCTTTCCTGCTTCTACGATTACATGGAGATTTCCAATCGCCGTTATGAAGGTACTATCCCTGTAGAAAAGCGCGATGACGGGCAATATGAGATTGAGTTTCGCAATGTTTCCTTCCACTACCCAAACAGCAGCACACTCGTTCTCTCCCATATCAACGAAAAACTTCTGCTCGGACATAAAACTGCGATTGTCGGGAAAAACGGAGCGGGCAAATCGACCTTTATCAAACTTTTATGCCGGCTTTACGATCCTACAGAAGGCGAAATTTTGTTAAATGGCGTGGATATCCGCTATTACGATTATGAGGAGTATGTATCACTCTTTTCCATTGTTTTTCAGGACTTCAATCTTTTTTCCTTCTCCATTGCCGAAAACGTGGCAGCGAATATCAATTACGATGCGACACGCGTTGAGGACTGTGTGTACAAGGCAGGATTTGGCGAAAGACTCTCCACCATGCCGGAAGGAGTCCAGACAAATCTTTATCAGCTGGAAGAGAATGGTGTTGAGATCTCTGGCGGGGAGGCGCAGAAACTTGCCATTGCAAGGGCACTCTACAAGGATGCCCCATGGGTTATTTTAGATGAGCCAACCTCAGCACTCGACCCGATCTCCGAATATGAAATTTATCGGCATTTTGACGAACTGGTAAAGGAAAAATCTTCCCTCTACATCTCGCACCGTATGTCAAGCTGCCGCTTCTGCGACCAGATCTATGTCTTTGATAACGGAACAATTGTTCAGCGGGGAAGTCATGAGGAGCTAATCACAAAAAAGGACGGACTTTACTATAAACTCTGGAATGCCCAGGCACAATACTATAATGTTTCATAAAAATAGGAAGTCCAAATTTTTAGAAAGCTTTCGGAAAAGAATTGACTTTTACAAACTTTTTTCCTATAATAGGTAGTATGAAATTTTAGTAGCAAGATTTCTTACGATAGGAGAATTTGATTATGAAAAGGATCAGAATTTTAACAAGTCAGGCTACGCCCGGCATGGTGATCTCGGATGATGTATATACGACAGCCAATCAGCTTATTATCCCTGCTGGCACTACTATTTCCAATAAAGTCATTACGAGGTTAAAATTTTATTCCATCCACCAGATTACAGTAACCGTAGGGGACGATGTGGAGGTGCCAGAGGCAGTAGAGATTCCCGAGACATTAAACGAGGCTAATGCCGCTGCTGCCCCGGCACCCACCCCTTCCTCCCCACAGCCAAAGCCGTTCGTGCCGCCCACTGTCTCCACGCCCTCTGCGCCCTCCTCTTTTCCGCGAGAAACACAGATGTACTCCGAAAAGGTTAAAAATACGCCGGAGTTCAAGGCGTTTTCCTCCCGCGTGGAATATTCGACGGATCATCTGCGCCGTCAAGTTCTGGATATTGTAAAAAATAATGTGCCTATCACCGAAGATGAACTTCTTGCAGATATCACCGATATTTTAAAAAATGCGCGCAATGGTATGCATGTCTTTGATATGCTGCATAGTATGCGTGATTTCGACGATGAGATCTATCTGCACTCAGTCAATGTTGCACTGATCTCCAATGTGTTAGGCCGCTGGATGAATTTTACAGAGCGAGAACTCGACACACTGACACTGTGCGGTCTGCTCCACGATATCGGAAAACTTTTGATCCCTCCAGAAATTATTAAAAAGCCGACTGCGCTCAGCGACACGGAACATGAAACACTGATGACTCACCCGCTGCGCGGCTACAATATTCTGCGCGGACAGAAAGCAAATATCCATGTTCAAATGTCTGCCATGATGCACCATGAACGCTGCGACGGATCGGGTTATCCTCTGGGCATCAAGGGCGATCAAATTGATCGTTTCGCCAAGATCATTATGGTTGCCGATGTCTATGAGGCAATGACAGCAGCAAGGCTCTATCGTGGTCCGCTCTGCCCATTTGAGGTTATCAGTATCTTTGAATCTGAAGGGCTTGCAAAATTTGATACGCGCACAGTCATGACATTTCTAGAACATATAAACCAAACCTATCTGAATAATAATGTACGTTTAAACGATCAGTCAGAGGGTGTCATTATTATGATGAACCGCACCAGCCTTTCTCGTCCAGTGATCCAAATTGGAGGAGATCGCTTTGTTGACCTTTCAAGAGAACATGATCTTTATATTGAAGCAATTTTATAATCAATATTAAATGCCTGCGGCAGATCGCTTTATCCATAAGCTTTCTGCCGCAATGCAATTTCGTCTGATTTTTTCCTTTTTATCCCAACTAAAAAATAATACCAAAACCAGGCAGGAAGATTATTCTCCCCGCCACTTATAGCAAATGGTGATCTTT
>CAJUCG010000278.1:1929-3519 GCA_910585065.1 uncultured Lachnospiraceae bacterium | reverse complement strand
TTATATCATATATAAACCTATTTGTCTATATTTTCAATAACTTAATATTATCTCCCCGACCGAATTGAGATTGTCAGTCATCCGGGTGCTGACCGCTCCATCACAGAACAGGGACTTAAGACCTACCATGTATTTAACAGACGCTACCGAAATCGGCGCATCGGCGAATTTTTAAAGGAAATGCATTTGACGGAGGGGCGTAACACAGGCTTCCAAAAAATACTAAATGCACTAAAACGGAACGGATCACCTAAACCAATTTTTGAAACCGATCCCGAACGACTCTCTTTTTCTAGCACACTACTGATTCATCCCTATTTTCTCCCTCAAAATGAGGGAGAAAATGAGGGAGAAAATGAGGGAGAAAATGAGGGAGAAAACAAAACCATTACCAAAAACGAGCAACTTATCCTAACAGCGATCGAAAAAGAACCTTCCATTTCAGTTGCAAAGATGGTAAAGGAACTTGGTCTTTCAAAGGCCTCTCTTGAACGGGCAATTAAATCCCTAAAAGAGAAGCGTATGATTAAGCGTCAGGGTCCTGCCAAAGGGGGACAATGGGTTATATTGAAAAAATCTTTGTAATATAATACAGCCCTAACCTTCCCACATCAACATACCGGATAGCTTCTTTATCATATCCGTCCCGGACTTTATAAAAACGATACTCTTTTTGCGAATCATCCACATAAGTACACCAGCCATAAGCCACAACGGTATGATCATGATATCCACTCCCCGCCTCTTTCCAAATATTAATTAATACTGGACATTTTGCATTGATCTGGCGGCAGACAGTTCTCCACGGAAAAAGCAAATCGCTGTCAGAACGCAATGCAGTATTGTAAAGTGCAAGGCATTCCCTGGAAAAAGGCTTATATTTTAAAATATTAAGATAATAATTATCTATATTTCCATAACCTTTTGAAACTGCAATTTCCTTGCACTGCCTGAGGCGGACAGCAAAATCGAGTCCGTCCAATGGTTTTAAATGGTAGGTTATTACGGCAGCGACTGCACAGACAGCGCAGGCATTGTGATCATCAATTACATAGCCGTCAAAATCAAGGGGAGGACTGCAGGAACTTAATGTATATTTTTTATCCGGTTTCCTCCCCAGAAGATATTCATATGGATTCTCTATCGACATATTGCTCACCCTTATATGTATACTTTCTCAATCAAACATATGGCTTGTCCAGATCTTCTCTGCTATGTTTTATTCTGAAAAACAATATTTGACCCGAATATTTAGCAAGTTTATAAATCTTGCTTATATTTATCAAAATTCCTACTTTACTACAAACTCCACACTTAAATCCCAATATATTTTCTCATTTTCTCGACTAACACTTTTTTTCAACAAGTATTTTCCGCGCTTGAATTCATAATGTTGTAAATTACATTCCATATCACAGGAAGAATTTGGCTGAAGCAAATACGCCCATTGAGTAAAAGCCCAATTATCCTCTGATGGCTCATAAGGTACCCATGTATTTTTCGACCATTTATACAAATAAAATGCCTTTTCGTATATCACAACATCATCACTTTTATTTTGAATCGTAACTGTGGTTTTCTCTTCATTTC
>CAJUCG010000278.1:0-1829 GCA_910585065.1 uncultured Lachnospiraceae bacterium | reverse complement strand
ATTGCCACAATATCACTTTCCTTTGAATTCTTTTTGGATAAAATTAGAACTACTATAAATATAGCAAGAACACAAAACAGTAATGCGATTACATATTTCTTTCTGAGCATTATTTTTCCCTGATTCTCTTTCATTTTTCTCTCCCTTCTGCCAAATATCATAAGTAGGCTAGAATCCCAAGTACATTCCAGCCTACAATAACATTATAATCTCTAATTTGTATCAGGGGTAAAATACGCTTTAAAACATTTATATGGAGTAAAATAAAGTATATCACTACCTTTTATAGCCTGATGAACACCCACAAAACTATAACCCCCATACCATTATTAATATAATATGGTCCGCCACTATCACCATTCAGTGATGTTCCCGAGATTAACGATACTTGGGAGATTCCTGTAGCACTAATTCCACGAATAGTAACTGTTATATCATTTTGTGTAACGGTTCCTGTACAATATCCTCCCTTAGATCCATACTTCATAATGAAAGTGCCTGGTGCCACTTCGTCTTTCGTTCCTGTTATCTTGCGAATAGGATCAAAGGATGGTCCACCTACTTTATTTGTCTGTGTAAAATTATCCGATGTTTTCCGAACAGCTGCCCAGTCGCCATAACAATTATTATAATACCTACTTATAAAGGTGATTCCATAGAGTTCTCCATCCATATACACCTTTGCACCCTCACCGGTTATTGTAGTGCCATGTCCGCAGGTAACAAATCCCGGATAATCAAATTGCCCTGAATGTATAGTTCCACAGATTCCAACAGAACCAGGACCACCTCCATCCTCAAATGGTGAACCACCATACACATCGGTTTGTTTAATAACTTCACCGCCTTCAGCAATAACAAACAAATCTTCCGTTACCACATTCACATTACTATTTGTCATTACACTTGCTTGCAGAGTGTTTAACTTACTCTCCAATTTTTGTTCTGCCATCCCCACTGGCTCTAATACTTCATAGACAATATTATTCCCTGCAACATGGACATAAAAGCAGCTGATGTCAATATCATCCTTAACTTGCTCGTACATCTCATCACGCAGTTCATACAATTCATTTAAGGAATATTCCATTTCAACATATTGAACGCAGTCGAATTCACTCAAGACAACATCGTATTTTTCCACTGATTCAAGAGAGGTAAGCCCGACAATAAGATCATTGTCTTCAATCCATGCACCCGCATAATCATCAGGAAACACATCCTCACCGGACTCCGATACACCAAACAGTGATCTTAATTCAGAATATGCCTCCGTTGCTTCTTCCTGCATCTTTATCTTTTGCTTCCACAGGGCAATATCTTCTGGTTCCTCCTCGCTCTGGGCATCTCTGAAAACGTTTCCGGAAACATTCTCTTCTGCCGCTTCCACTTGCCAAGGTGCAGAAAGAAAAACACTCATCATACAGATAAGCACTAAAACAGATACAACTTTCTTGTGTTTCATAGACAGCCCTCCTAAAATTTGTTTTCCGGTTTATCAATAATATGGAAAAATCTGTTTTTCTACCATATTTATTGATATTCCCTCGTTGAAAATAGGTTTACGAGTTTCCTTTGAGAATTCCTATCCGCCTAAGCTTACCCACATGATAGCATATCGCAAAATTTCCTGCAAGAAAAATGGTCGCCCCAAAATTGCCAAAACCGCAAACCATTTTTCGCGAATAGTTTCCAAAATTTTCCTTCACCCACTTTACTATAATCTCTTTGCAATTTTACAGATTTACAATTTTTAACAAATAAAAACACTCCCTCCCCGCAGGATTGGAGCAAATATTTTTGTTTTCCTGCCAAGGAGGGAGTGTATC
>CAJUCG010000277.1 GCA_910585065.1 uncultured Lachnospiraceae bacterium | reverse complement strand
CCTCATACTTAATAAATTCCATCTCAAACTCCTTATTTTAAGTTCCGTAAAATCCCTCCCATTACCCATTAACTCGGGAAAGGAATTTCCGTCCGCAAGCTCCCGGAAATTTCTTTCCGGGTACTGTCCGGGATTTTACTGTTTTTGAGTTCCGCAGAAAACCTACTCTGCACCCTTACCGTGGAAGGGCTTTCATCCGCTCTGCTTTTGAAATCCCTTCCGGTGCCGTTCCGGTTTTCTGCTGTTTTTTGAGTTCCGCAGAAAACCTACTCTGCTTCAATCTTTACGATTGTTGAGCAGCCCATTCCTCCGCCGATGCAAAGTGTTGCAAGACCAGTCTTCGCGCCCTTTGCCTGCATCTCATGAAGAAGCGTAACAAGAATGCGGCAGCCAGAAGCACCAACCGGATGACCGAGCGCGATCGCGCCGCCATTCGGATTGAGCTGCTTATCCACATCGATGCCGAGATCTCTTCCAACTGCAACAGACTGTGCTGCAAACGCCTCGTTTGCCTCGATAATATCAAAATCTTCGATCTTCATCCCTGTCTTAGCAAGCACTTTCCTTGTTGAAGCAACCGGACCAATTCCCATCACTTCCGGACGAACACCTGCAAGTGCGCCGGCTACAAAAGTCGCCATCGGCTTTACGCCAAGCTCTTTTGCCTTCTCCTCGCTCATCACAACAATTGCAGCCGCACCATCATTGATACCGGAAGCATTTCCTGCGGTTACAAAGCCATCCGGATTAATTGGGCGCAGCTTTGCAAGTCCTTCTATCGTGGAGCCAGGACGCGGACCTTCATCCACCTTGAACTCAACCATTTCCTTCTTTTTCTTTACCATAACTGGAACGATCTCTTTCTCAAACGCGCCAGTTGTCTGCGCCGCCTCTGCTTTCTTCTGGCTCTTTAGCGCGAACTCGTCAAGTTCTTCGCGGGTCAATCCCCACTCACGGCAAATATTGTCCGCCGTCATAATCATATGGTAATCATTGAACGCATCCCAGAGTGCGTCCTTAATCATGGTATCCACTAAAGTACCGTTGTTCATGCGGTAGCCAAAACGTGCCTGTGGCACAGCGTACGGTGCCATTGACATATTTTCCATACCACCAGCTACCACAATGTCAGCGTCCCCTGCCATAATCATCTGCGCTGCCTGATTGACGCAGTTAAGACCTGAACCGCAGACCACATTCATTGTCACCGCTGGCACTTCGATCGGAAGTCCTGCCTTGATGGATGCCTGGCGCGCTACATTCTGACCGAGTCCAGCCTGAATTACGCAGCCCATGTACACCTGATCCACCTGCTCCGGCTTAACACCCGCGCGGTTTAGTGCTTCTTTGATCACGATCGCACCAAGTTCCGATGCCGGTGTCGTACTTAAAGAACCACCCATTGTACCGATCGCAGTACGGCACGCGCCTGCTAAAACAACTTTTTTTGACATTTTTTTGTCCTCCTTTTACTATCATATCTTTACAGAGATTGCATAAAGAACTATGTTAATAGCATACCACCTTTTGCGCCGCTTGTCAAATTTTTATCAATCTTTTTTCTTCGCTAATTTTCTTCCCAGCGCACCTACTTTTACTCAAGAATTTCAGGAATAAAGTATTTTCTGAAAATTTATACCTCATAAACTCTGTAATCAATCTCGCCATCCTCCCCCACCTGCATCAAAATATAGGTCGGTTTTCGTCTCTCCTGTCTGGGAAGGGAAATACTTCCGGGATTGATCACCTGCACACCATCCCTAAAATCTACACAGGGACAGTGCGTATGCCCAAACATCACCGTGTCCGCCCCGAGTGCCCTTGCGCGCTGAACCAAGCGTTTTGTACCGCTTGAAACTCCGTAGCCATGTCCATGTGTCAGCCAGATAATATGTCTTCCTTCCCGGATGGTAAATTCCCCTGGCAGATCGGTAAAAAAATCATTGTTGCCCGCCACCATATCAACCGTACAGCCAAACAGTGCCGAGATATAGTCCTGATCTCTCGCTACATCCCCCAGATGAATAATATAGTCCGGTTTTTTGAGTTTTTTCTGCAGCCGATCCAGATATAGATATTGTCCGTGAGAATCACTGATCACAAGAATCGTCTTTTTCACCTTCAATTAAAAATTCCCTTCTCCATCCGCGCAAAGAACTTCCTTCTTTATCGCCAAAAGTGCCTTTGCTCTGTGGCTGATTTTATTTTTTTGCTCCATTGTAAGCTGTGCCGTCGTCAGGTTAAATTCGGGAACAAAAAAAATCGGATCATAGCCAAAACCATTTTCTCCCGCCGGCTCATATGCGATCCGCCCCTCGATCGTCGCCCTTCTTATCTCACTTTTTCCATCCGGGAAAACAATGGCAATTGCACAGACAAATCGCGCAGTGCGCTCAGTTTCCGGAACGCCCTCTAATTTATCAAGAATGTATTGATTCTTGATCTTATAGGAAGTTTCCTCCCCAAGAAATCTTGCGGAGTAGATGCCAGGTTGCTTCCCAAGAAAATCCACCTCCAGTCCAGAATCATCCGCCATCGCAATCTCTCCAGAACATTCTGCCACTGCACGCGCCTTAATCATTGCGTTTTCTTCAAAACTTGCTCCATCTTCCACAATATCCACTAGGACTCCCGCTTCTTTCATCGAAAGTATTTCATAGGGCAGGTCCTTGAAAATTTCGCGGATCTCCCGCATTTTTCCTTTATTTCCCGTTGCAAATATAATTTTCTTCATCCGCTTCACTCCTCTTTCATTTCGCTATCTCCGCTATTTGTCTGTGCCTCTAGTTCCCCGTAACTGCGCAAAAGTGCATGATAAAGTGCTTTTGCTATATTTTGCCGGGTTTCTGACTGAATCAGACGCTGCAGATCAGAAGAATTTGATAAAAACCCGACTTCCACCAGGGCAACCGGCACTTCCGCATATTTCACGATAGTCAAATTATGTTCTCTTGGAACAAGCCCTCTGTTGAATAATCCCACTCCCTCTTCCATCTCCTCAGAGAGAATCTGTGCAAATCGCCCGGAGGTCATCCCCTCCGCTCCATCCCACCTCGAATCATAGAGAACTTCCGTGCCATGCAGTGAGCGCGTATCATTTGAATTGCAGTGGACGCTAAGGAAAAAATCTGCCTCAACATCGTTTGCCAAATTCACTCTCTGGTGCAGTGAAGGTTTCCAATCCGTTGTCCGGGTGTAATACACTTTTATATCTTCCTGCGTATCAAGCAGTTTCTTTAAGCGAAGCACAATATCTAAATTAAGTTCCTTTTCCATATGTTCCCTGCCCGCAATAATCGTTCCCTCATCCACTCCGCCATGTCCCGCATCAATCACTACAATCTTTTTGTATACTTCCTTTGGTCTAATTAGCGCGATATAGTAATTCCATTCATCTTCGTAGAGTTCATACACATATGTTTTATTTAAAGTAAATAAAAACGACTGAGTAAAACTCCCATCCAAAGCGGTTTCAACATTTGTCTCAATCGCTTTTACCACATCATTGCGCCACGGATAATACGGA
>CAJUCG010000276.1 GCA_910585065.1 uncultured Lachnospiraceae bacterium | reverse complement strand
GCAATCTTTTTGATATTCTTCATAAATGCATCACCTCATTAAACCGTGCCATGCTTTTTTACCGGCTGGTTCTCTCTCTTTGTGAATAACATTTCAAAACCGTAAAGCAGATGTTTGCGCAGAGTTTCCGGTGCGAGAACCGCATCGACATACCCGCGTTTTGCCGCAGAGTGCGCGCTCTGACAAAGAGCATCATACTCCTTTTTCTTCTCTTCCTTAATCTTTTCTGCATCCGTGCCTTTTATCTGATCGGCATATATAATCTGTACTGCCAAATCAGAATCCATCGTCCCAACCATCGCACCTTCTAACGCGTAGACAAGATCTGCCCCGATATGTTTGGAATTCATTGTGATATACGCACTGCCGTATGCCTTGCCAGTGATCACATTGATTTTTGGCACTGTGGCATTGGCAAAAACGTAGGTCAGCTTTGCCGCTGCAATCCCGATGCTGGAAGCTTCAGGAACCGTTGCCGCGTAGCCGGAAACATTCGTTAATGTAAGCACTGGAATATTAAACGCATCACAGAATTTTACAAAGCTCTCCGCCTTATAGCAGCCCGCCGTCGTAAGCCTGTCCTCAAACTTTGTCGAAGCTTTTCCCTTTTCGTCAAGGATTGCCGTGCGGTTTGCCACCGCGCCGATCGTCATGCCGTTTAAGCGGATAAACCCTGTTACCATCTCTTTTGCGTAGTCCCTCTTTACCTCGACAAAAAGTCCGTTGTCTGAAATATCGGAGAGCGCGAGTGTCGTGTCGGCAAGCTCCGCTGTCAAATTATCAAGCGTGCGGTTTAAATCATCCGTATCCGTCTCCCCTGCGGCTTCCTCCGTATTGTTGTAAGGAAGAACGCTTAAAAGTTCGCGAATGCCCTCCAGCAATGCCGCATCCGTTTCATACGTAAAGTCCGCAACACCCTTTGCTGCCATATAGCTTGCTGCCGCCGTATCACATTTGCCGACATTGTTATGATCGAGCGTGTTCGGTGCATTGACAAAAAGTTTCCCCTTTTTCTCTTCCATAAATACAAAATCACTCATGGATGCAAGAACTGCACTGCCGCCGCCGCAGTTGCCGACCACCGCCGTGATCTGCGGAATGATTCCGGACGCTTGTGCCTGCTTTAAGTAGATACCACCGAACGCGGCAAGTGCGTCCGTTGCCTCCTCAAGCCGCAAACCTGCACAATCCACAAAACCGATTACTGGCGCGCCGACCTTTAACGCAAGATCATACAGTGCCATAATCTTTTTTGCGTGCATCTCCCCCATCGTGCCGTTCATCACAGAAACATCCTGCCCATAGATATACGCAAGCTTGCCGTGAATTACGCCGTAGCCAGTGATGACACCGTCCGAGGGAGCCTCTTTCTCCTGTAAGTTAAAATCGGTATTTCTCTTTGTCACCAAAGCACCGATCTCAACAAAACTGTTTGCGTCGAGCAAAGCGAGAATCCTGTCCCTTGCTGACATTTGTGTTGTTGTACTCATTTTCAGCCCTCCATTATTATATTTTTCAATCCACTCACCATCGTTAAGCGCAAGATACTTTATGTGGATTGCCTGACAAAAAAAGGTTCAAAATTAGATTTCCACACATATTTAACAGTCTAAAAAAGACTTCAATTCCACAAAAAGGTGAAAAGCCAAATTTGTTCCAATTATATTATATTCCTTTATCGTCAAAATTTCAAGCAGAAAACATAAGAAAATTTTAACCTTTATCAAATGGTGTTTTAATTGAACAAAAACGAGTAAGAGAAAATTTATTTTCCCTTACTCGCTTCTATTTTCATTCCCCAAAATAAATTTTTATTTTCTTTTCTGTCTCCCGGATATATTCCTCCACATCCTTCTGCCCGTCAAGCACCTTCTCTATTCCTTCCATATAAACATCCTTGTCTATATCAAACGCAATCTCTCCATTCTTATACAGGGCATAGAGATCTGCCTCAAAGCTGCCCTTGGCGGGAACTGGCTCCTTAAAAAATGGTGGTGCTTCCCCCTTCATCTGCCACGCGACATAATCCTCGATAAAATTCAATGTTTCTTCTAATCGATCAGATTCCGGATTAACTGCCAACATAATACAGGAAGCAGTATTCACATCCCCCGCCGAAAGCTTTGGCATAGGGTATATTTTCGCATCCTCGCCGTAATAGCTCTCTCTGAAAGCAGGATTTGTATAATTTCTCATATATCTCTCATAGTAAAACAGATATTTTTTATCTTCCCGGTAAGGGATAAGTTTCATCTCCTTATCTAACTGCTTTAACGCCTCCATGCTCTGTCGAAACATTTCCTGATCTACCGAGGTATATTTTTTGAAATACTGTTGGAAAAACTGCATGGTACATACCGTTCGGCTCATAGCGATAAGTTCTCTCTGCTCCGCTGTAAGATTTGCAAACACAGATGCAAATTCCTCCCATGTCATCTCCCGCGCAAGCGGTACTTTAAGTTTTTTTAACGTATCCTCCTGCACGATCAACCCCGGCATATAGACTGCGATCGGCAGCATCCAGACAGTTCCATCCTCCTTTATTGCCGCCTCTTCCACATAAGGAAAACACTGCTTGAGATATTCTCTTACCCCCGGCACATCGTTGAGCGGATAAAATACTCCATTCTTTTTCAAATTGTAGCTGCAATCGTCCAGCGAATCAATCAGGCAGAGATCATAATCGGCATCTCTCGCCAAAACTTTTAACACAAACTTATCCTTGCTCAGTTCCTGACGTTCCATCGCATATCCGCATCCGTAAGGTGCATCCGGCTGATAGCCCGGCGAAATATAACGGATGGCTGTATTATTTTGGTAAGTATCCGATATGGTAAAGCCCATAATATTCCGATCCTTATTTAACAGGTAAACTTTTCCCTCTAAAAAAAGTATCTGAGTATGCAAAGCACTCCCTACAAACTCTGCCGGACAAAGTTCCGTTTCCTGTGCCATCGCATCAAGCGGCGCGAGTACAAGTCCCCTCGAATTGTGGCTATAAGAATAGATAATATCTTTTCCGTTATGACATATGGCAAAATCCTGCATAAAATAACTAGAAAACAGTGTCACTGTCTCTATTGAAGTCTGTGCCGGATCATATTCTAATAGACAGTATCCAGATTCGTAGGCATATACCATCAGTTTTCCATTCTCCGCAAACGCCATGGAAATTGGATGGTCAATTTTAATCGCGCCAAGTACTCCGTCCGATATCCGATAGGAAATAATCTGATCCTCATAGAAGGTATATCCGTCTGCCCCGCCCGGCTGGTACGGATCGGCTGAATATCTTTTTGTTCCGAGAAGATACAGCATCCCATCCTTAAACAACATCTTGCGGACAGTATCAAAACAGGAAAATTCTGCCAGCACCTGAATTTTTCTCGTGTCCAGATCAAGTGTATACAAGGCCATACAGACCTCCCCGGTTTTCATTATATAATTTGCGGCGAAATAAACCGTCCGTCCATAAGCGGCAATTGCTTCTATACCGACAAGAGAATTATTTATATCCACCTTTGGGTCATAAAATTCATAAA
>CAJUCG010000275.1 GCA_910585065.1 uncultured Lachnospiraceae bacterium | reverse complement strand
TCAGAAGAAAGTGCCGCCTCCAACTGTAATACACTTTTGACTACTTCCCCCAACGCATCTAACATTTCTTTATACTCTCCGCGTCCAATCTGGAACAGTACATTCATTTTTTCCCATTCATCTTTTCCGATACTATAACAATTATCATTTATAAAAAGTCCGGATAAAAATGGATGGTGATAAACGAATTTTTCCAGCGGATAAAAAGCACGCTCCTTCTTTCCGCGTGGATCACGAAGCAAATGCTGCACCATACGCACACTGAAAAGTACTGCGCGCATGGTCGCCTCGTTCATATTTGGGCGATCATATGTCTTATTGTAGGCATTGGCTACCAACCGGGCAATCACACGCCGCTCCCCCGGAGTTAAATATACCATCTTCCCCTGTTTTAACTGCCCCGTTGTTTTTTCTACATAATGTTCCAGAAAATAATGATCCATTGCGCATTCATAGCGAAAATGAATTCCTGTTTTTTCATGTTTTGAAACTCGATGCGGACGTGGTTTTCTGCCGATCCGCAACGTCTTAGTACCCTCATTGCTTACGCGTCCCCCTATACCGCGCTCCAGCAGCGCAGCCTCCTCCTCAATATATGCATAAACATGCGGATGACAATTTACATCGAGTGCGTAATGTCCAATAAATCCCGCCAAATAGGCAATTCCAATCTCCCGCTCCGCCCCGGAAAATGCAAGAGCCTCCTTTAACATACAGCGCAAAAACGCCCCGCATTTTTCCTCATGCATCTTTGAACCAGGTGTTCGCCGCATCAGAAGCTGATCCGGTGCAAAATAAAAAAAGATATCCGGTCCGGACAGACCAAAAGCATAAACTTTCTTGTATTTGCGCACCATTTCCTTTAATGCACCTTCCTCCATATCCTGGTATCCAAGCTTGCCAAAAATGTAGTGTGTATAAAACGCTGGCATATCACTGCTCCCTTCTAAAATTTAGCATAAAACTTTAACTTTTTACGATCCACAGGACATTATCTATCATGTTCGAAGAACATGATAGATAATGTACACAGTTCGCTAAGGAAATGTCCTCCTTTCAGTCGGACGCGAACTGGCACAGGTATAATGTCCACAGGACATTATATCATACTTCTCACAAAAAATAAATATTTTCTGCGGATTGCTTGATTTCATGGGCTTTCAGTGGTATTATTATTCTATTCGCATTTTTTTGACTGTTTTTTTCACTGCGGCGAAGAGAAAGATGTCGCCAAAGTGAGATTTTTAAGAAGAGAAGGGAAGGTCATTATTATGACAAAAAGTGAACAAGCTCTACAGCTTCATCAAGAGTGGAATGGAAAACTTGAAACCACGGCAAAGTGCAAGGTGAAATCGAGGGAAGATCTCGCGCTCGCCTACACTCCGGGCGTTGCGGAACCATGTAAGGTGATCAAAGAGGATCCGGACGCGGCTTACCAATATACCATTAAGGCAAACACTGTGGCTGTTGTGTCGGACGGCTCCGCTGTCTTAGGACTCGGCAATATTGGCGCGAAGGCGGCGATGCCAGTAATGGAAGGCAAATGTGTTCTTTTTAAGGAATTTGGGGGTGTCAACGCCTTTCCAATCTGCCTTGATACACAGGATACCGAGGAGATTATCAAAGCGGTAACTTATCTTGCACCGGCGTTCGGCGGCATCAACCTTGAAGATATCTCTGCACCGCGCTGTTTTGAAATTGAAACGCGCTTAAAAGAAATCCTTGATATTCCTGTTTTTCACGATGATCAGCACGGCACGGCTATCGTGGTACTTGCCGGAATTATCAATGCCCTAAAAGTGACTGGAAAAAGGAAGGAGGACTGCCGTGTTATTGTAAATGGCGCGGGTTCTGCGGGCATTGCGATCTCAAAACTTTTGCTTACTTACGGATTTTCCCATCTGACCCTGTGCGACCGCTCCGGCATTCTGGCAAAGGATACTCCTGACTTAAACTGGATGCAAAAACAGATGATGGAAGTGACCAATCTTGAAAATGCGCATGGTCTGCTTGCCGACGCACTAAAGGGCGCGGATATTTTTGTCGGTGTATCCGCCCCAAATATTGTCACAAAGGAGATGGTTGCCTCAATGAACTCTGACGCGATCCTCTTTGCGATGGCAAATCCCGTCCCGGAAATTATGCCGGATCTTGCAAGGGAAGCCGGAGCGCGCGTGGTAGGCACTGGCCGCTCAGATTTTCCAAATCAAGTCAACAATGTGGTCGCCTTCCCAGGGATCTTTAAAGGGGCACTCCAGGCGCGCGCATCCCAGATCACGGAGGAGATGAAACTTGCCGCCGCCACAGCGATCGCAGAGCTTGTGCCGGAGGATGAATTAAATGAAAATAATATTCTGCCCGAACCTTTTGATCCACGCGTATGTGAGGCGGTCAGCGATGCAGTCAAATCCCTTGTTCCGAAAAGATAATGTGGGATAAAAAACGTTTTCATAGCTTGGATTATAGCTGTAAGCAGCATTTTGGAACAAAACTTTATAAACTTTCCCTAAACGCAGGTCTTACCTGTCCAAACCGTGACGGTACATTGGACACACGCGGCTGTATTTTTTGCAGTGCGGGCGGTTCGGGGGAGTTTGCCGCCCAAAAGGATCTTGATATCAAGGAGCAGATTGCGCGGGCAAAACAGCTTGTTGCTGCCAAGAATCCTTCTGGGCGTTACATTGCATATTTTCAGGCATACACGAATACCTATGCCCCGCTTGAAAAACTTGAACATATATTTTCTGAGGCGATCGCACAGCCAGAAATCGCTTCGCTTGCCATCGCGACTCGTCCGGATTGTCTGGGAGATGGGGTTCTATCCCTTTTATCGCGCTTAAATGCACAGAAACCTGTTACCGTGGAACTCGGTTTGCAAACCATACATGAGAGCAGTGCGGTATTTATCCGGCGCGGTTATCCCCTGCACATTTACGAAGATGCGGTACATTCCCTTGCCGATGCGGAAATTGATATTGTGACCCATCTAATCTTAGGTCTTCCATATGAGACAAAGGCAGATATGTTGGCCTCTGTGCGCCATGTCTGCGCTCTTCCGCTCTCAGGGCTTAAGTTTTCGCTGCTTTATGTACTGAGAGAAACAGATCTTGCCGCGCACTATGCAGCACATCCAGAAGCTTACTTGCTAATGGATTTTGCTGCCTACCTCGATACATTACTTTCCTGCCTCGCCATCGTTCCGGAGGATATCGTGATCCACAGACTGACTGGAGACGGTCCAAAAAATTTGCTGATCGCGCCCCTTTGGAGCGCGAATAAAAAATTTGTGCTAAACTCAATTGAAAAGGAAATGAAATGCAAAAATTTTTTGCAGGGTATGTTCTGCAAAACAAAAGACTAAAAACAGTTGAATTTTTACCAATATAGAAAATTTTTACAACAATTATAGTACGCAATAGACTACTTGATTTTGCATGTATGAAAGGAGATTCCCATGCAACCCGAAGCATTGATGCTTTATAAATTGATGATTCTTTATATTTTGGACAAGGTAGAATTTCCGCTGACACAAAATCAGCTAACAAATTTTCTCCTTGAGAAAGAATATACCTCCTACTTTAATA
>CAJUCG010000274.1 GCA_910585065.1 uncultured Lachnospiraceae bacterium | reverse complement strand
GGAAGATGGTCGCCGTACATGACAAGTACTGTTTCTTCCTTCCGGTCTTCGAGCATTTGAATTAACTCTGCGACGAAGTCGTCCATCTCGCGAATCTGATGGGTATAATAGAGAAGCGGATAATATAGCTCTGATAAATGTTCCGGCAGCGAGAGATCGATAGCGGGGTCGGTAAGAATTTCCTTATCCGGGTAGCTGCCATGTCCCTGCACTGAGATGGTATAAATAAAATCCGGTTCTTTTGTCGAGTCAAGTGCTTTGGCAATCTCCCCAGTCAAAATCCTGTCTTTCGCCCAGGCAAGCGGAGTTCGGTCAATCGGATTCATATATTCAATGGAAGTAAAATTGTCAAACCCAAGATTTGGAAATACAAGATGGCGACCATAAAATGTACCATCGTTGTTGTGGATGGCGTGTGTGCCATAGCCGCGGTTTTTCAGGACATAGCCAATACTCTCACAGGTAGTGTCCAATAAGATCGTTTTGTACGGGTACTCGCCCGGTCCAAAGAAATCCAAATTCATGCCGGTGATCACCTCAAATTCTGTGTTGGCTGTACCTGCGCCAACGCTTGGAACATACAGATATCCGGATGTAAATTCTTCCATCAGGCGGCGGTAATTTGGCAGGGGATCGTCAGTAAAAGTCGAACCGACAATCGAGGTCGGATCAAAAAAAGATTCCAACTGCAAAAATAGGATATTGGGTGTTCTTTCCGGCTCTTTTTCCGGCATGGGGGTCAGTGTGGGCGTGGGCAACGGCGTGGGGATCGGGGTAGTTGTATGTTCAATGGCAGCGATAATTTTTTGTACATATTCTTCCGAATATTTTTTTGGTTTGTCGATACCAGTATTAAACATACTGTTGACAAAGCAGTATGGAAGTCCATAGCTGTGATAAGCATCCGCAAGATTGCCGAAATTCCGCGATAAAAGTTTTAGGGAAACACCTAAGTCTGTCGCGACAATTGCGCAGGCGGTCATTAAAATCATACTTTTGATAACGCGCAGTGCCGGAGGTTTTTCAAGCTTTTTTGTCCTGCGAAATAAAATCACACAGCCAATCACAGCGGCGGAAAACAATAGCACAATAAGAATAAGCTGCCATACCGTAAGGTAATGATCCCAGATGCCAATTGCGGACTGGATCATTGTCACATCGACAAAAGTAAATGGAGTCGTGCGAAATTGCAGCAGGATGAAGTCCGTTATACCAATAATCATCCAGAGCAGCGACGCAATCACATAAAAACAGACGCGTCGGGCAAAAAAGAGAGCCGGAGTTAGAGTGATGGCAATAATCAGCATATTATATAAAAAAATTAGCGGGCTGGAAAAAACAGCACCAACTGCCAGAAAAAAAGATTCGCGCGAAAAACTATCCACAAGAAGGCAGAGTATGGCAGCAATGGCAAAGATCTGCGCGAGTGGTTTTTGAAAAAATAACTGGATAGATTGTCGGTTAAGTTTAATGAATTTCATGGAACCCATCCCTTCTCAAAAATTCGGCGGGGCAAATTGCATAAAAAATAATTTTCGAGTAAATATAATAGCAGAAAACAGAAAATATGCAAGAAAAAAATTATTAAAAATATGGGAAGAGAAAAATTTGGAATTTGTGGAAGTTTAATTACAAAAAAATAAAGATTTCCTTATAATATATTTGGATTTATTGACAAACACCCCAGAAGGTGTATAATATTATTTGTATAAATTATCAGAAGAATGGAAACTCTTTACAGGGAATCCAGGTGCGTGCATGGTGAGGGCATTGCTGCCAGGCCGCAATGTTTAAAAGGCAATGCAGAAGGAGGGAACAATGAAAAAGAAAATATGGAGTCTTTTGCTCTGCTTTATGCTCGTATGCACGGGCTTTATGGGCTGTGGGAGCAAGGATGATACTGCTGCGAATGCAGCACCGGAGGAAATGGTAAGAGTAAGGCTTACCGAATTTGCAAATGTGGTTTCAGACGCACTCTCGAAAGCGGATATGGAAAAGGTTTCATTTGAGAATGTGGGCTGGGATTTCACGCTTGATCTCTCACTTGAGGAGCAGATCGCTACAAATTATGGGCTGACAGGACTAGAATCCCTCGGTCTTACTGCAAATGTGGATGTGAAGGAGGGCGGATCTCTTCACGCGGCGGGCAGCGTTCTGCTAAATGGGGAGAATGTAATTGCGGCGGATGCAATAACAGATGAGGAGAAGATCTATGTAAATGTTCCGGCATACTCCAAGCAGTATATGGGGATCTCCTACGAGGAGATTCTTGGAAAAAGCCTGAAAGACTATATGAATGAGACTGCAAAGGCAAATGAGGGGCTGCCGTCGTCTAAGGATCTGCTTGAGATGTGGAAGAGTTTTTCCACAAAATTTATTGATTCCTTTGTCTATCAGGGCAAGGAGGAAAAGCAGGAGATCGGCACCGGAGATTATAAGTTAACCGGCGAGAAATATATTACGACGGCAAAGGTGGAGGATATTGATGCTTCATTTTCGCTGCTAGTGGAGGAATTAAAAAAGTTTCCGAAACTTAATGTGCAGGAATTTTCTTCTCTTTCCAAAGATATGGATTCGCTCTATGTAAATTATTATGTAGGAAAAAAGGAGCAGTATGCGTGGGAATTTCAGGGCATAAAGGAAGACGAGACCATGTCCATCGTGGTAGTATCTACAAAGAAGGGATTTAGCTTCTATGTTGTGGATGAGGATGGCAAGGAAGAGACACTGCTTTATTCGGAGAAGGAATCTGATAAAAAGGGAAAGATTATGATCTGTGATAAGGAACAGGAGATCGTAGTTGAGTACGATAATTATACAAAGGATTCTGTGGATCTTTCCACTACAATTAACGGTATGGCATTAAAGCTGAAACTTCGCTCGGTGGATGAAAATTTGTCCGTTGATTTTAATGTAAATGTTCTTGGGATTGCGATGGCAGGGGAGCTTAAGAGTACCAAAGGGGAAATAAACCTGACCGCTTCGCTTAGTATGTCGGGTATGAAGATGGGGTCAGTAAATCTAAATGCAAGATCCCGTGATTTTGTTTCCTACACTGTTCCAGAATCCTCCCTAAGTAAGGAGGAGTGGAGTGCAGGCTTTGACCAGGAGAAAATGGCGGGAGATTTGAGCCAGCTAATGATGAAATTTCCATTTTTAATGGATTTAATGGAGTAAGCAAGGCAGCAGGCGTACAGGAATAAATATTGTTTTAGAAGAAAATCCTTCGCAAGGGGTATGTGCGGAGGATTTTCTTGGTTTTGGATAGTAAGGGAGGGCGTAACCTTGGCAGATTTGATACAAAAAACGCAGGGAAGGCGGGCAGTGCAGTCAGGGCAACAGCACAGAAAATCTTTATCAAAGTCAGGGACAAAAAGCGTTTCACCACCTCTGAAAAGTGCAGAAAAACCAAAGAAAGGGGAGAGACAGAAAAAGAAGCGCGGTGGGATTTTACGCGGGTTTGGACGCGGGGTGAAACGGACGCTGCTTGGGATTATTGCACTGCTCTTTATTGTGATTTTAGCGGCTGGCATTAGTTTTTATGTAAAGTATGGAAAACAGCTGCTTTCCTATCAGTCAAAAGCCAATACCCTGGTGCGCCGCTCAAGTGCGGCGACATTTAGAGCGAGTCAGACAAGTCTGGTCT
>CAJUCG010000273.1 GCA_910585065.1 uncultured Lachnospiraceae bacterium | reverse complement strand
AGATAATATTTGTCTATATGAAGATTTCAGCAAAGAAGAATTGCAATCCGTAAATACTATTATCTGCTCCCCTAACAGGGAAAGAAAAAAACTGTTAGAGGAGCAGATGCTTTTGTATGCTTTTTTACGCAATAACTAATCTATCGGCGGTTTTGAAATATCAAAAAAAGCCCGTCCACTGCCAGGAAAATTTTACCCATAAATATGAATTGTCTAATCAACTGAATACTGCTTACAATTCCTCTATGCGCACCATTTCCCGAAATGTATCCGGTTGTTTCTCATCAAATACCTCATTTGCCCACATCAATGTAACCAGTTCTTTTGTATCCGACAGATTCACAAGACGATGTGTCCACCCCGGAATCATATAGACCGCCTGAAGCTTATCTCCGCTTACTTCAAACTCTACTATTTCCTCCGTGCCAAGTTTTCTCTCCTGCACCAAACCACGCCCGGATACCACAACAAAGAACTCCCATTTACTATTGTGCCAATGTTCCCCTTTGGTCACCCCGGGCTTGCTAATATTTACACTAAATTGTCCATAATCTTTTGTTTTTAAAACCTCGGTAAATGAGCCTCTTGCATCCTGGTTCATTTTTAAATCAAAGATAAATTCTTCTTTTGGCAGATAGGTTAGATATAGGCTATATAACTTCTTTTCAAAACTTCCCTCCGGCATTTTTGGCATCCAAAGGGTTTTCGGCTGACTCTTAAATTCCTCTAATAAATCCACAATCTTTCCCAGCGTTACATGATAGGTTAAGGGAATATAGCAGTACTTTCCCTCTGCATCCGGATATTCACAATGTTTTTCCCTGCCCTCCAAAAGATCCAACATTCCTTCCACCAGATCATCAATATACAGTAATTCTAATTCCGTATTTCGATCATTTACCGTGTAAGGCAGATCATTAGCAATCGCATAACAGAATGTGGATACTGCGGAATTATAATTTGGGCGGCTATGTCCCATCAGGTTTGGAAAACGATAGATGGCAACTTTTGCTCCTGTTTCCCTTTCATACTCAAAAAATAATTCCTCTCCCGCCCGTTTTGATTTTCCGTATTCTGAGTCGGCAAAACGTCCGGAAAGTGCCGCCTGAATCGAGGAAGCCAACATTACTGCCGCCGTATTATTTGCCTGTTTTAAGCTGGCAAGCAGCTGGGAAGAAAATCCAAAATTTCCTTCCCTAAACTCAGAGATTTCTTTCGGGCGATTCACCCCCGCCAGATGAAAAACAAAATCCGCTTTTTTGCAGTAAGCATCCAGTTCCTCCGGGGTGGAGCCAAGATCGTACTCGTAGATTTCCTCAATAAGAAGATTTGGTCTGGTCTTATTCTTTCCTTCTTTGAGATTATATAAGTTTGCAGTCAGGGCAGTTCCCACCATCCCCTTTGCACCAGTAATCAATATCTTCATATTGGTTTCCTCCATACCATCTTGTTTACCACCCCCGTATAGCCCTGAATTATCCGCACCACCTTATCCGATACATTTTCATCCCTGTAATCGGGTACAGGAATGCCAAATGCTCCATTTTTATTTAGTTTCACTGCGGTTTCCACCGCCTGTAAAAGCCCTTCCCCCTCAATTCCTGCCAAAATAAAACCGCCTTTATCCACCGCTTCCGGTCTCTCCGTACTTGTCCTGATACATACTGCTGGGAAGGGATGCCCCGCCGAGGTAAAGAAACTGCTCTCCTCCGGCAATGTTCCAGAATCGGACACCACCGCAAAGGCATAAATCTGCAAGCAATTATAATCGTGAAATCCCAATGGCTCATGTGCGATCACTCTCTTATCCAGCTTAAACCCGCTTTTTTCCAAACGCTTTCTTGAGCGGGGATGGCAGGAGTACAAAACAGGCATATTGTATTTTTCCGCTAAGTGATTGATTGCAGAAAATAAGGAAAGAAAATTTTTCTCTGTATCAATATTTTCCTCCCGATGGGCGGAAAGCAAAAGATAATTGCCCTTTGTAAGTCCAAGCCTTGCATGAATATCGGAGGTTTTAATTTTCTCCAGATTCTTATGCAGTACCTCCGCCATCGGAGAACCTGTTACAAAACAGCGTTCCTTTGGCAGACCACATTCTGCTAAGTAACGGCGTGCGTGTTCCGAATATGCTAAATTTACATCGGAAATAATATCCACAATTCTGCGATTGGTTTCTTCCGGAAGGCATTCATCTTTGCAGCGATTCCCCGCCTCCATATGGAAAATCGGGATATGCAGACGCTTCGCGCCAATCACAGAAAGGCAGGAATTCGTATCGCCAAGAACCAACACGGCATCCGGCTTTAATTCTGCCATTAAGCGGTACGATCTTGCAATAATATTTCCCATGGTTTCCCCTAAGTCATTTCCGACAACATCTAAATAGATTTCAGGGGGAACAAGATCGAGATCATGAAAAAATATGCCATTTAATGTATAATCATAGTTCTGTCCGGTGTGGACTAAAATCGTATCAAAATAAGTCCGGCATTTTTTAATCACCTCAGAAAGACGGATGATCTCCGGGCGAGTGCCAACAATAATAAAAAGTTTGAGTTTACCGTTGTTTTGAAAAGAAGGTTTGGGTTCCATTTGTTTTCTCCTTGATTTATAAATTCTCCCCTTTTTTACCCTTGGTAAGCATCTCCCGCACATAATCCGTGGTAAGAAGCTTTTTTATTGTTTCCTCCACATTCAATCGCCTTGTATTATGGCTGGTATAGGACTCGTCCGCCTCCGTATGTACCTCTCCCCGAACTACGAACTTATCATAATTCAGATCACGGCTGTCCGCCGCAACCCGGTAATACTCTCCCATATCTTCTGCGCGCAGACGCTCTTCGCGGGTCATTAACGTCTCATAGAGCTTTTCCCCATGCCTTGTGCCAATCACATTTCTTCCTGTATCGCCAAATAGCTGCTGCACTGCACTTGCCAAAACTCCGATTGTCGAGGCATCCGCTTTCTGGATAAATAAATCGCCTGGATTTGCGTGTTCAAATGCAAATTTCACCAAGTCCACGGCTTCATCTAAATTCATCAGGAAACGAGTCATATTTGGGTCAGTGATCGTCACAGGATTTCCCGCTTTAATCTGATCAATAAAAAGTGGGATTACCGAACCGCGGCTGCACATCACATTGCCATAACGGGTACAGCAGATTACCGTCCCGCCGCGCTCCGCTGCCACGCGCGCATTCGCGTAGATTACATGCTCCATCATCGCCTTAGAAATTCCCATCGCATTGATTGGATAAGCCGCCTTGTCCGTCGAGAGACAGACCACACGCTTTACTCCCGCTTCAATTGCCGCATGAAGCATATGATCCGTTCCCTCCACATTGGTGCGAACCGCTTCTAATGGAAAAAATTCGCAGGAGGGAACCTGTTTTAGGGCGGCAGCATGGAACACATAATCCACTCCCCACATGGCATCCTTGATAGACTGTGCATCGCGGACATTGCCAATGTAGAATTTCACTTTGTTCGCATATTCCGGATAGCGCACTTGAAGATCGTGACGCATATCATCCTGCTTTTTTTCATCGCGGGAAAAAATGCGGATCTCGCCAATGTCAGTTAATAGAAAATGCTTTAAGACGGTGTTGCCAAAAGAGCCTGTCCCGCCAGTAATCATTAGGGTTGCCCCACT
>CAJUCG010000272.1 GCA_910585065.1 uncultured Lachnospiraceae bacterium | reverse complement strand
CAAAATCTCCTTCCACCAGACAGCCACCTCTTTTGGATCATTTCTAAATACGCCGCAGCCATATGCCCCAAGAATCAGATGCTTTGCCTGTTGCTCTGCAAAAATTCCCAGAGCCAGCTTCATCCTCTGCCGCATTTTGCATTTTGCCTCCTCTTCATTTTCTCCCTTTAAGACCACCTGTCCCATATTCACTGCTGGCAATGTCAATACAGAAGCCCTTTGGCAATCTGTCAGTTGAAATGCCCCATTCCGAAAAAATAATACATTGGGCGAATAAATTGCGTAATCTAAGTACATCATGGAGCGATGAGCCCTATTCTCCCGATAATAAGTTTCATGAGCGGTCAGCGTAGGATAGAGGGTACTTGAAGCAGCCAGGCTTTCTTCCTGTGCCATCGCTCCATTTAGAAATCCGCCGCCCGGATTTTTCGCACTGGCAAAGTTTAACACTCCTATCCCGCTCTTCCCCTCCCTATTTAAAATATGAATAGCATCCACAGTGGAGATGTTTTCCAATCTGGTTTCCGGATGTTTACATTTGCATACTTTATACTTCTCTCGTATTTCTTCCGCCTGTTGAGGGAAAATCATAATACTATCCTGAATGGACTTAGTTAATTCGCTCTTAATTTCGACGCGCACTTTCTGAAAGGTTTGCTCTAATGCTGCTTCCTTTTTTACTGGCAATTCATAATATCCCTGTTTTATAATAGCAAGAGTTTCTCTCGCAACTGCTTTTCGATCCATTATTTCCATCTCCCTCCAACTTTTCTTATCTTCCCCGCCAATATCTCTAAAAGTATAAAAATTTATTTTCTTTCTTATTTAGTATACGCTTTTTATATTCAAATTTCAATCTATTTTTTGATTTGGAGATTGCAATTTCGAGTAATATGCTTTATACTTAATTAGGGAAGTGATTTAATGATCATTGAACAAAAGTAAATTAATCCTTCACCTGACAAAATCTTTCAGATTGCGTATGCTATTGTTATCGGAAAAAATTCCCAAGGGCAAAACAATAAGCAGGACCCAAAACAGCAGGCAACACAAAAAAATTCAAAATAACAGGAGGAATTATATCATGCCAAGAACAATTACTGTAAAGGGAGTGGGAAAGATATCCGCTAAACCGGATTATGTTTCCCTTTCTATGACCTTGGAGTCGCGCAATAAGGACTACGACAAGGCACTTAATTTTACCTCGCAGTATATCAATGAATTAACACAGGCTCTTGTTGATGTCGGCTATGCGAAAGAAGCTTTAAAAACTACAAATTTCAATGTACATATTAACTATATCAATGAAAAAGACGAGCGCGGAAATTGGAAAAATGTTTTTGATGCTTATATCGTCACGCACAATCTAAAGTTAGAATTCGATTTTGATATGGAACGTCTTTCCACAACGCTCTCTGCGATTTCTAGCTGCAAATCGCACCCGCAGATCTCAATTGCGTTTACGGTCAAAGAGCCTAATGCCATCAAAGAAGAACTGCTTCGCCATGCTACCGATAATGCAAAGCAGAAGGCAGAAATTCTATGTGCAGCGTCCGGTGTAAAACTTGGCACTCTCTTAAATATTGATTATAATTGGACAGATGTAAATATTTATTCGAATACAAGATATATGCTTGCAGAAAAAACCCGTGGTGTAGCGGCTCCGACAATGTTGGCGAATGCAAAAGCGATAGATATTGAACCAGAAGATATTCAGATAAATGATTCTGCCACTTTTATATGGGAAATCGCATAATAAGAACCCGGCTGGCAATCGGTATAAAAATCAATTAAAGACATAAAAAAAGAGCGGGGAGGAAAAATTTCCATACTAAAATTTAGAAAATATAGTAATGGAAAATTTTCCCTCCTCGCAGCAACAATTTATCATTCCGTGAATATGATCGGCAAAAGCTGCGATACTTTGCATCCCCAACCCGTGGTTTTGTCCTCTTTGACTTTTGGGCAGACCAGTAAAAGAATCCATAATTACCTGCTCCTTGCAGGGATTTTGCAAAAAGAGAAGCAGATGTTTTTTGTCACATTGGATTTTTCCTTCCACAACCCGCTCCTTCTCCTTATATTTCTTTACTGTAAATATGGCATTTTCCAATAAATTTGCAATCACTGCTGTAAACTCATAGTCATTGATGGGGATTTCCCTTTCCACCCGGATCTGCAGCTGAAGCTCAATCTGGAGAGTATCCGCTCTTTTTGCAATCTGGGAAATAAAGGTATTTACCAGTAAATTATCACAATATGTCTGCACCCGGTTGGCATTTGCCACATCATTGATATGAGCGGTAATATGATGAATCTCTTCGTATTCACCCTCCTCTAAAAGTGTATCGATCATGCCTGAATAATGCCGGATATCATGGCGCAAAATTTTTAAATTCTGTTCTGACTGTCTTATCAGTTCATATTGATTTTCCAATCCCTTAATATGCATTTCAAAGAGAATATTCTTCCAAAAAATATCGGTCTTTTTATTTTCACTCTCCACATAGCGCAGCACTACCACATAGGATACAAACATCGTAATAACAAAAAATAAAACCGCGGGAATATTTGCGGGCATTTCATCCAATGTATTCGGAAAATAGGCAATAAAAGTAAAGCTGCAATAAAAGCAAATTGGAATCAGACAAAGCTCCCACCAATTTTGCATAAAGTGCGGTTCATTTTCACTCTGTGCATCATCACGGGAAGATTTTTCCACATGTGCGAGCCAAATTTTTCGGATTCTAACACATAAAATAATTAAAATTACAAAGTGGATAAAAAAACTTCCCGCTAAGGAAAAAAACCTATACCCCGTATAATAATAAAGAATTGTCGATGCAAGACTGCCCGCGATCACATAATTTGAGGCACTTAGTCCCATAAACAAGACCTTGCTGTTCTTATAAGCGGAAATAATAATTCCTGTGGATTGTGTGATAATTATTTGAACTACTGTTACAAATACATAGCAGAGATCGCTGTCCGGAAAGAGACTCAGTTTCAGAATATCCAGTGTAGTAATAAGGAAAAACGAGAGAAAGCAGATTCCGATCGTTGTGCATTTTGAATACTTATGTACATTAAACAAATAAATAAAAGTAAATAAAAATATATGACTTAACATATAAGAAACATTTCTAAATCCTTCCATATCCCGCCCCTACCTATAATATTCTGTGACAAAAGAAAGATATTCATTTTTCACTGTTGCTGCCCGCTTCTGGCTGACCGGAATATAGGTGCCGCTTTCCATAATGATGCAGTTTTTCGATAATTGCTGCACATAATTTAAATTCACAAGAAAGGATTTGTGAACCTGGATAAAACGCCGCTCCTCCAACAGACTGCCTATCTCCTCCTCAAAGGATCTTCTTATAAAGAGACCTTTCAGCACTTTCCCATCTGTCCGGTGGATTTCTAATGTCCGCGAAACATTTTCAATATATTCAATTTTAGAGTGGGGAATTGTTACCAGCCCCTCCCTTGTTTTCAGCAAATATGGAGTATCAATACTTATTTTTGTATAGGCGAGTGCATAGTCGATCGCCTCAAATAATTTTTCTTGGCTAATCGGTTTTAACAGGTAACGAATCGCGTGTACATTGTACGCATCCAGCGCGAAATCATCGGAAGTTGTAATATAAATAATTGCT
>CAJUCG010000271.1 GCA_910585065.1 uncultured Lachnospiraceae bacterium | reverse complement strand
CCGCCCCCATTTTGCATCTGATTTCGGTGGTATAGCAGATTTCTTTGCCCTCCGGGTTTTTAAAACCAATTTCAGAGATCACATAACAGGAATTGGGGGCTGGTTCAAAATCAGAAAATGCATATTTGTGGTAATTATTGTCAGTGTCCAGCAGCTGTACATTATTTTCATACTTGTGTCCGTTAATGATAATATAATTTATTTGATCATCCGTCTCCTGTGGCATTGCCATATATAGATATAGTGTTGTATCCAGATAGATCATAGAGATCAGTTCGGAGCGTAAGAGGTCATTTAAATTTGGATATTGCACACGCGCAATGCCAAGGTGGTAGAAATCATTTTTGATGGATGTGGTTTCGTCAATCTGGTAGGGGGTTTGTTCTTTAGTTGGCGCGGCGGCATCCTTTGCAAAGGACAAGGGAGAATAAAAGCAGCCGCAAAAAATCCATAGAGCAAAGCATAGTGCGATTATTTTTTTTGCCTTCATAGAGATCTCTCCCAATTAGTTATTTTTATTTGTATTATAGCATAGAGATGCGGGCTGTCAAGCGACATTTTTCTTACTTTTTTTACAATTTTGACCGTTTCCAGAAATTTATTGACATTACTAAGAAGATATTATATAATTGAAATATCTGATGTTTCCATATAATGGAGTAAATACAGAAATAGTGAAGAAAGCAAATGAGAAAAGTTTATGGAGTTAAATAGTGTGGTATCATTGTTGACGAAAGTACGGGGGAGAATGCATTGCACAGAGGGAGAAAGAGGAAATAATAAAAACAATTGACTTGCTCTGTGAGATGATGTACGAATACTGTTTGCCCTATCTTCTAACAAGTGATTTGTCAAGTAAAGAATTTGCTAAAAATTTCATTATATTAGTGGGTTTGGACAAATTGATAAAGAACAATAATGGTATTTACTTAAAGGTTCTGTTAAAAAGTTATTTGGGTATTTTAAGTTTAAACTAAGATCAATTTCAATTTATGCGCATTTTTATGCTGTTATGCAATTCTATTAAAGAAGCTGGGGAGGAAAAAATTATGGCAGAGGGAAAAAATAAATATTCCGGCACGCAAACCGAAAAGAATTTGGAGGCGGCTTTTGCGGGGGAATCGCAGGCGAGAAACAAATATACATATTTTGCGTCTGTGGCGAAAAAGGAAGGGTATGAACAGATTTCTGCAATGTTCCTAAAGACTGCGGATAATGAAAAGGAACACGCAAAAATATGGTTAAAGGAACTTTCCGGTATCGGCGACACAAAGCAGAATCTTAAAGCGGCGGCGGATGGTGAAAATTTTGAATGGACTGATATGTATGAAAATTTTGCAAAGACTGCGGAGGAGGAAGGATTTCCAGAACTGGCGTGGAAATTCCGTATGGTGGGTGAGATTGAAAAACACCATGAGGAAAGATACCGCGCGCTGTTAAAGAATGTGGAAACTGCGGCAGTATTTGAAAAGAGCGAAGTAAAAATTTGGGAATGCCGCAATTGCGGGCATATTATCGTTGGAACCAGCGCGCCGGAAAAATGTCCGGTGTGCAATCATCCACAGAGCTATTTTGAAGTATGTGCGCAGAATTACTAAACGATATGGGAGTTATTCAGCAGTCCATCGATGGCATTTCATTCGAGTTAAAAAAGCCGTTTAATTTTGATTTTGTTGGGCAGTACGGCAAAGTATTTAAGGTGTATGACGACCAGGATTCCGGAAATATCTGTTTTGGCACAGAGAGGGATGGGAAACGCTTTTTTGTAAAATTTGCAGGGGCTCCAACTAAGCGGTATGAGGGAAAAATTAGCGATGCCGTTGTGCGGCTTAAAGCGTCAGTGCCGATCTACCACGATCTGAAACATAAAAGCTTGATTGAGCTGGTGAATGAGGGGGAGATGGGCGGAGGCTTTGCGATGATTTTTTTGTGGGAGGACGGCGACTGTATGGGGCGGATGTATCCGCAGGCACATGAGCGGTTTATGAAACTCCCATGCCGAACAAGGCTTAGAGTTTTTCGGGATGTACTTTCCTTTTTGGAACATATGGCAGCAAAGGGTTATGTGGCAGTTGATTTTTACGATGGGAGTATCCTGTATGATTTCGGGAGAGAAAAGACTACCATCTGCGATATTGATTTTTTCCGCAGGCAGCCCTGCGTCAATGATATGGGGCGGATGTGGGGAAGTTCTTTATTTCAGTCGCCGGAGGAGTATGAACTGGGGGCAGTCATCGATGAAGTGACAAATGTTTATACGGTTGGCGCGACGGCGTTTGCCCTTTTTGGGGGATACGGTCGAGGAAGGGAGCGATGGGAACTTAGTGAGGAATGTTTTACTGTGGCGGCAAAGGCAGTAGAAAGAGAGCGGGCACTGCGACAGCGATCGATCGCAGAATTTCGCGGGGAGTGGGAGCGCGCGTTAGGATAAAAATAGAGCGTATGGGTCTTGACCTGTACGCTCTATTTTTATGCGCAGGGGCACGAATATGTGTAAACACACATAAAGGAATTATGGTATCAAAATATACACTGTGAAAGATTAGAAAATTTATCAATGCTTGCCATAATTTTGAAAATATGGTAAAATACGGTATAATTTCGTCGAATGGACAGGGGATAAGTATGGGCAATTATATGATTCGGCAATATATCGGGAAGAATGTTTACGAAGCTTTTTTGGAGCGGATGGATTTTATTTTTAGGGAGTTTGACAATATTTTTGTTTCTTTTTCCGGCGGTAAGGACAGCGGACTTCTGCTGAATATGATGCTGGATTTTCGAAACCAGTATTATCCAGAGCGTTTTGTTGGTGTTTTTCACCAGGATTTTGAAGCGCAGTATACGGTTACCTCAGAGTATGTGCAGCGCACATTTGAACGTCTGGAACGGGAGAGCAATGTAGAGCTTTTTTGGGTCTGCCTTCCGATGGCAACCCGCACCTGCTTTTCAAGTTATCAGATGTATTGGTATCCCTGGGATGACAAGCAGCAGGAGATCTGGATTCGTCCGATGCCAAAGAAAAAATATGTGATCAATATGCGCAATAATCCAATTACGACTTACCGCTATCGTATGCATCAGGAAGATTTGGCAAAGCAATTTGGGCGTTGGTATCGGCTTTCCCACGGCAACAAAAAGACTGTGAGTTTGCTCGGGGTGAGGGCAAATGAATCGCTGCAGCGCTACAGCGGCATTTTAAATAAAAAATATGGCTATAAGAATCAGTGTTGGATCACAAGGCAATTTAAGGATACGTATGCGGCTTCTCCGCTTTACGACTGGACATTAGGCGATGTCTGGCACGCGAACGCCATATTTAACTACGATTACAATAAATTATATGATCTGTATTATATGGCGGGATTAAAGCCGAGTCAGATGCGTGTTGCGTCGCCGTTTAATGATTTTGCAAAGGACAGCCTAAATCTCTACCGCGTGATTGATCCGGATATCTGGGCGCGCTTGGTGGGGCGTGTAAGGGGTGCGAATTTTGGCGCGCTCTATGGCAGGACTAAGGCGATGGCATACCATTCCTTGACTTTGCCTAAAGGTCATACTTGGGAATCCTACACGAAATTTCTTTTGGATACACTTCCCCCTAGGCTGCGCAATAATTATATAAAAAAGTTTCAGACATCAATTGAATTCTGGCATAAGACCGGCGGGGGACTGGAGGAGGA
>CAJUCG010000270.1 GCA_910585065.1 uncultured Lachnospiraceae bacterium | reverse complement strand
GGGTGGAATTGCTGTGGAACAGATCGCAGATTTTTTGGTATATTTTGCAGGGGTTAACTTTTAACTGCCGTGGTGATAGCAGTTTAAAACTGCGCATTCGCTGAAAAGAAAAACTGCAAGATAATGGAGTTTTTTTGATGGATTGTTTAAAATAATCCCATCAAAGAGAGAGAAATCAGATGAATTCGTCCGTCAATAATTATTATAATTATTTTTATTAATAGAGATTATGCGTGAAGATGCAAATATGCACAAACATATATTTGTATCTTCACGCTATTGCCATTTTTGCCCTTCACGCTGCAAATAGTATTTATGCAGCGTAAAAGAATTTTACAGGCTAAGTTTACAAGGGTGCAGATAAGGGTTCCATGCAGTAACCGTTACCGGGGCATCCTCCTTTTTTCTAAAGTAGAGCATTAGTCTGCCCTCAAGTGCGTTGCGAAAAGAGGCACGGTAATCGGTTACATCGCGGGGATCGCCATTGTCAAGCCCTAAGTATTCCACATTTCCCTCAATTCGAATATCAATGCGGGATTGATCTGTGGTGACACGCCTTCCCTTTTCGTCAAGCACTGAGATTTCTACCTGGATAATATCTTCCTCACCGACCACTTCCATACCAAGCTGTACTGGCGCACCAACAGTTTCTAGGGTGTGGCAGATGGCGGAATTATTTGGGCAATCCGCAGAGATATCTGTGCATACAGAAGAATATGGAATGGCTCTCGCCGTAATTTTTCCGGGTTCGAATGGCACAAACCAGCGGTAAAAACCAAGTTCTTCCACATATTCTTTGGAGGCTTCCACAGGAATATCATTGATTAGGAGCAGAGGGGTTGTGCAGTTGGTATAACAGCGCACTTCGATTTCCTCGCCCGGCACATAATTCCAGAGATCGTTCATTATCTTCCACTCGCCAAGATCCTTATTTTTTCTTCCAGTGCAAATATGAATTACAGACTCCTCGCTCCACCAGCTCTGGCGGCTGTAATAGCGAGCCTTTTCAAATCCTGCCGTGGAGAGATTACCGGAAGCGTGTGTGTGGGATGGCCAGCCGCCGCACTCCCCCAGATAGTCAATGCCGATCCAGAGGAATTGCCCCGAAATAAAGGGGAGTTCTTTTACCCATTTCCAAGCCGCAAAACTTGGGCTATTTTCGCTGCCAAGAAACGGTTTATCCGGAAAGCGGAGGTGATCTTGTTCGTACAAATGTTCTTTATAATTGTAGCCGACAACATCGAGATGGTCGATATAACCCAAATTTGCTGAGAGTTCTGGAAAGGCAACGGCAGCGGTAACCGGGCGTGTTGGGTCGGTTTTTTTTGCGATCGCGGCAAGTTTTTTAGAAATTACAGTAAGGCGTTCCATATTTGGGCGGTCAGTGCGAAAGCGTCGTTCTGCCTCCGGCTTGTTTGCGTCGTTGTTCCCGGTCATGGTCAGGAAGCTTTCGTGGTTGTACGGATCGTTCGGGTAGTCGATCTCATTTCCGATGGAAAAGAGGACAATGCTTGGATGATTGCGGTCACGCCGGATCTGAGAAATTAAGTCGCGCTCGTGCCACTCTGGAAAATCGTTTGCGTAGCCCTGATGCTTTGGCGGGTAGACATTGTGACCGCGAAACCATTTGTTTTTGCAGCCCTCCCACTCATCAAATGCCTCGTCCATCACAAGGAACCCCATCTCGTCACAGAGTTCATAGAGTTCGTTTGCGTGCGGGTTGTGACTTGTGCGGATGGCATTGCACCCCATGGCTTTTAGTTTGGAAAGCCTTCTTCGCCATACGCCCTTGGTCATTGCTGCACCAAGCGCACCGCCGTCATGATGCAGGCAGACTCCCTTAAAGATCGTCGGTTTCTCATTGAGGAAAAAGCCCTGATCCGCGTCAAAGCGGATGGAGCGAATGCCAACTTTTTGTTCGTCAATGAAAACTGTTTTGCCGCCGGAAAGAATGGCATTTGTCCGCAAAGTGTAGAGTGCTGGATTTTCTGGCGACCAGAGTTTTGGCAGGGCAAGCGTGCCGGAGGTGGTCACCGTCTGCGGCATACCCTTTGTGAGGATGGCGGAAGCTTCAAATACCGCCACTGCGGTTTCCCTATCAAAAAGCGTGGATTGCACAGTGATTTCCGCATTGTTCTCCGGCACAAGCTCGGAGAGGACAATTTCATTGTCAATTACTATCTCGGCACTGGCAGAAGAAATTTTTGGTGTCTGGAAAAAAATTCCATATTCGCAGGGATAAACCTCCTCAAATTGCTGCAAACTTACTTTGCGCGTAATTCCAGAGCCGGTGAACCAGCGCGAGTCTGCAATATCCTCATGGGAAACTTTAACGGCAATCACATTTTCATTCTCGTTGGAATGTTCGGACACATCGCCAAAGCGAAGGAAATCCGTCACATCATACCGGAATGAAATATAGCCGTTTGGACGCTTGCCAAGGTAGTAACCGTTTATCCAGACCTGGCTGTTTTTGTATACGCCGTCAAAACAGAGAAAATATTTTTTGCCCTTCGCGTCCGAGGAAAGGGTAAAATGTTTGCGATACCAGGCGGTGCCGCCGACCACATAGCCTGTTCCACTTGAAAGATCTCGATCTTTTGGGTATTCCACGGACCAGTCATGGGGGAGTGTGACCTGTCGCCAGTCCGTATCGGCATAATTTTTCTCAAAAGCGTTCTCTTGATCGCCGAGGTGAAAACACCAGTTTGTATTAAGTAACATAAAATCCTCCTTGTTCGCTGAGATGGTCTGAAACCGGAAAGCTTAGGATACAATGGATTTTTCCAAAAATAAGACTTCTGCAATCGGTTTCAAAACTTTGAATATTTAGTATGATAAAGGATGAGAAAGAAGTATGCAATGGATTTTGTTGACAGGGTTTTGTCATTTGTTAGCTTCTTTTATTTATAGAAATATTATTTTACAAAAACATTTCAAAATCTTTACAAATGCTTAATTTTACAGTTCTCCCCTTGTATTTTCTAAATTTCATAGTAAACTGGAGAAGAAAAAACTGCAAAAATAGGGGGATTTGGAAATGAAAAAGAGAGACTTACGTGGGGCGGGGGCAGCTGTGCTTTGCGCGCTTGTACTTGTAGCTTGTGGGAATGGGGCAGATACGGGAAAGCCCGATCGGTCGTCAAAAGAGGTGATAAGTGGGGCGGAAGATCCAAATAAGGTGGAAGATACAAATGGTTCAGCAGGAGGAAATAAAACTGAGGGAATGCCTGGGGAAAAGAAAGAAGAGGGTGAGAATATAAACGCACCAAAGATTTCTTTTGAGATTCTTTCCGACACAAGGACCGACGCGGAGGGAAATGAACTTATCTATGCACAGTATCCCTCATTTTCGGTATCGGGGGAAGGATATGAAGCTTTGGCAGCAGTGCTTGGCGCGTGGAATGAAGAGTTTAAGAGCCAGGCAGATTCTTTTCTTGATGGGAGAAAGGAAGATGCGGTATGGTATCGGGAATCTGTGGATGCTTCCTGTCAGTACGGACAGAAAAGTTACGTATCTATATCCCGCTGCGACGAAGAATTTGTCAGTATTCTGATCTCGCGGGAGGTGGAGGAGGGAGGACCTCATCCGAACTATTATTCGGAGGCACTCAATTTCTTTTCCCAGACGGGCGGACTGGTAAAATTTGCAGATATTATAACGGCGGATGACGCACTTAAAGAAAAAATTAAGGAGGGACTACATAAAAATTATCCGGAATTAGAATTTGATGATACATTACTGGAAAAGGAAATTGGAGAC
>CAJUCG010000269.1 GCA_910585065.1 uncultured Lachnospiraceae bacterium | reverse complement strand
GTCCTTCAACAAAGGCTACACGGAACATGGCTTTGCCGAGAAGGTCTATCATCTGCATCTAAGATATGCAGGGGACAATGATGAATTGTATTTTAGAGATTATTTGATCGAACATCCAGAGACGGCGGCAGAGTACGAGCGGATGAAGATTCGGCTCTGGAAAAAGTATGAACATGATCGCGACGGGTACACTGATGCGAAAAATAGTTTTGTCTCCCAATATACCAAGCTGGCAAAGGAGATTTATCGAAATCTTTACCGTTGAATTTCTTAAAAATTTAGCAGTGCTATCGGCAGTTTTGCTAAGATAAATAAAAAAAATACTTGACAAGCCAAGATTAAAAAAGAGAGCTGCACCAATCGCTCCAAATCCTGTATCTGCATAAATTTTCTTTCTGCCAATTTTAAGGAAATCTTAAATTGACAAAGTCTGTCATAGTCGGTAAAATGGGAATGGCTATGTATGATAGGAATGATGTGGAAAGGAAACAGGAAGATGTTATTTTCAACGAAGAAACTAGACCCGGCATATAATAATGCCAGTGCATTTCAAATAGCGCTGTTTTCGCTGAACTCTGCGGCAACAACGCTTTATTTGGTTTTAATGGAATATGTGGCGTACTATGTCAATGGGATTGTGGGATTTACCGTGGTATTTGCGTCGGCACTTTTAACAGCACTGCGCGTATTTGATGGGCTGATTGATCCGATGGTGGGTTTTATTGTCGATCGCTCAGAAGGAAAATTTGGAAAATTTCGTCCATTTATGGTACTGGGAAATGCTTTAATGCTTATCAGTGTATTTTTGATGTTTAACACAACACATTTAATACCGATGATATTGCGTCTGCCGTACTTTGTTTTTGTCTATGTCATCTATGTATTTGGCTATACTTTTCAGATGATTGTCGCAAAATCCGGACAGACAGTGATGACAGACAATCCGAAAATGCGCCCGCTCGTTAGTTATTTTGACTCTTTATTTGTCACTTCCGCCTACGGAGGACTCGCACTCTATGCGTCCGCGTACCTGGTGCCAAAATATGGCGGCTACACGAATCCGGCACTGTTTCGCGAATTTACGCTGGTGGTTGCCGCACTTTCCATCCTCTGCACCGTGCTTGGAATTATTGGCATATGGAATAAAGATCGTCCAGAGTATTACAATATCGGGGAGAAGAGCAAGAAGATAAAGCTGCGCGATTACTGGGAAGTGCTGCGTCACAACCGTCCAATCCGCCAGCTGGTACTCTCCGCCTCTGTAAATCGATTTACTTCGACAGTATATAATAATGTAACTGTCGGAGTTATGCTGTTTGGTATTATGATGAAAAATTATCCGATGGCAGGGCAGATCGGGCTTGTCACCATCCTGCCAAATCTTGTAATTGTAACTTTAGGTGTCTCGATCGCACAGCGGATTGGACAGAAACATACCTATACTATTTTTATGTATGCAGCGATCTTTTTCCAGGGAATTATGACCGTATTTTTGATGGTGGCAAATCTGACTGTGATTTCTTTTTCAAATCTCTGTGGGACAACCATTGCATTTATGGCAGTCTATATTTTCTTAAATGGTTCCAAATCGGTCAGCAATAGTATTGTGGTGCCAATGATTGCAGATTGTTCGGACTATGAAGTATACCGCAGCGGACTGTATGTACCCGGCTTTATGGGGGCGTTATTTGCTTTAGTTGATCAGGTGATCGGGGCACTCGCAACAATTTTTGTCGGGGGCATGGTAGCACTGATCGGTTTTACAGATATGCTTCCGCAGGTGGAAGATAAATTGACGGACGAGTTGGCGGGAATAACCATTTTTATGTATTGCATTGTACCGATGATCGGATGGATCTTCAGTTTATTTGTGATGCACCACTATGAATTGGACAAGGAAAAGATGCAGGAAATTAATAGAAAAAAAAGTAAAAAAGAGGAGGGTTAAGATGGAGGCAAAAAAAGATGAAGACGGGAAGAAGCGATCTGTATTGCGCGCAGGCAAAAATCCTCTGATCAGGCTTTTCTTTAAACTCTGGGATATTTTTATGACAAGGGAAGTGCTTACCTACCTGATTTCCGGGGTGCTTACAACGGTGGTAAACTGGGTGCTTTACTGGTTGATTGTAGAAAAGTTTGGGATGGAGGAACTTTCCGGGAATGCACTTGACTGGGTATTGACTGTGGCGTTTGCCTACGCAATCAACGCATTCTGGGTATTTGAGAGCAAATTTACAGACTGGTCTGCGGAGAGGCGCAAGATTCTGAAATTTTATACGGCGCGCCTTTTCACCTTTGTGATAGAGGAGGGCGGAATTTTTATTTTTGTAAAGCAGTTAGAATTTAATGGACTTGTGATCAAAGCAGTTCTGGCAGTAATTGTAATTATTCTCAATTATGTATTTAGCAAGCTATTTGTATTCTTGAAAAAATCAGCGTGAATAGAGAGCGGTCAAAGATAATTGAGAAGCGCGCAAAAAAGAAAGGCGGAAGATATGGCAGAAATTGTATTAAAAAAGGGCGAGGGGCGCAGTTTGAAGGCAGGTGGATCATGGATCTACGACAATGAGATCGCGGGGATAAACGGCAGTTTTGAGAACGGGGATCTTGTGGATGTCCTGGATTTTGACGGGTATTTCTTGGGGAGAGGATTTATCAATATGAATTCTAAGATCCGTGTGCGCATGATGAGCCGCAAAAAGGGTCAAGAGATCGACGATGAATTTCTTGCGGCGCGCGTGCGTGACGCATGGGAATACCGAAAGCGGACAGTGGATACAGGAAGCTGCCGTATTATTTTTGGCGAGGCGGATTTTCTGCCAGGGCTCGTTGTAGATAAATATGCCGATGTGCTGGTGGTGCAGTCCCTTGCCCTTGGGATTGACCGGATAAAGGGTCGGATTCTTACACTTTTAACGGGGATATTAAAGGAGGATGGGATTTTTATTCGCGGGATTTATGAGCGCAGTGATGCGAAAGTGCGCAGACTTGAGGGAATGGAGCTGACAAAGGGATTTTTGTCCGAACCTTTTGATACAAAGATTACTATAGAAGAAAATGGTGTACTTTATCAGGTGGACATCAAGGAGGGACAGAAAACGGGATTTTTCCTTGACCAAAAATACAATCGCCTTGCAATTCAAAAACTAAGTTATGGAATGCGGGTGCTGGATTGTTTTACCCATACGGGTTCGTTCGCGCTCAATGCAGGAATTGGCGGTGCAAGGGAAGTACTCGGAGTGGATGCCTCAGAACTTGGTATTGCACAGGCGAAAATCAATGCAGAATTAAATGGTCTTTCCGACCGTGCGCACTTTACCTGCGCGGATGTTTTTGAACTGCTGCCAAGCTTAGATGAGGCGGGCGAGAAATTTGATCTGGTCATCCTTGATCCGCCCGCCTTTACAAAATCAAGGGATTCCGTAAAAAATGCGGTGAAGGGCTACCGCGAGATCAATTTGCGGGCGATGAAGCTGATAAAGGATGGCGGTTATTTGGCGAGCTGTTCCTGCTCACATTTTATGACACCGGAACTTTTTGCACAGACGCTTTCCCAGGCGGCGCGCAATGTACACCGAAGGCTTCGCCAGGTAGAGTACCGTACACAGGCTGCCGACCACCCGATCTTGTGGGAGGCGCAGGAATCCTACTATCTGAAATTCTATATTTTCCAGGTCTGTGCAGAGCGGTAAAAGATCTGTTTTTTTGCTGCAGTTTTATTGCGGTCCTGTATGGGAATGTTTTTCCTCTGAACCGCAGTGCTGACGA
>CAJUCG010000268.1 GCA_910585065.1 uncultured Lachnospiraceae bacterium | reverse complement strand
GCAACCTGATTTCCTTCTTAACCTTTGCCCATATTTTACAGGATATTCCAACAAATTTTTCAGTTATGATACAAAATCGTAATACACCATATTTCCAGCATAGCACGTATAAAAAATAAAAATTGTTTATTTTGGTGCAATTGTAATATAATGCACCATTTATCTGATTACTGAGGATAAAATGCTACATAATAAAAATTAGTATATTGTAATACTAAATTCTATATGATATAATGTCCGTGAAGGCAAAGCAAGCAGTCCGAAGAATTAAAGTGCGGAAACACGCTTCTTGTTTCCAGAACTTTGACTCTTCGGACTGCGCCGCGAGCAACGCGAGCCTTGAAAATCAAAGATTTTCAAGGCTTTGCCGTGACTTTTGCAGAGCGGGCAGCCATATACGCTGCGATAAATTCAGGCAATATTTGCTTTGCCGTAACCTGTGCGTATTCAAGCACATCTATATTTTCAGAATGGGGGATTGTGATGAAGGAGAAGGAAAAAAAGAGGAAGGATGAGGCGGAAACTGAGAAAGATCCAAATCAAAAAGAGTATTCTCTGCTCTCAAACATGATGTACATTTTAAAGGGAACATTTCAGTTCCAGAAACCACTTGCCATTTTTTTGTTTTTTGCAGTGCTGACCAGCGTGGTAAATACTTACTTGCCCAGTTTTGCACTGAGTGCGGTGGTTGATCAGGTGACAAAGCAGGTGGAATTTAATGCTTTATTAAAAACTGTGCTTTTGTTTTTCGCGGCGATGCTTGTCATGGGGGTGCTGGGGAGTTTTGCAAATTCCAATATCTGGTGGAGGATGATTGATGCGCGGGTGCATTTTATGATGATGCGCATTCACAAAGTACTCTATATGGACTACGAATATATCGAGTCTGCGAAAATGATGGAGGTATGTCAAAAAGCAATGCGTGCCACCAGTGGAAATGTCAATGGTGTTGAGGGCATGATGCGCTCTGCACAGCGCACATTTGAGGTGCTGGTAAGCGGCTTAACCGCAATTATTATTGTGCTGCGTCTTTCCCCATGGCTGGTATTGCTGCTGCTTATGCTGGGGGTATTAAGTTATTTTAATATGGATTACACCAAAAAAAGCGATAAGAAGACATGGGACGAATTAGCTCCATACTGGCGCAAGACTTGGTATATGCAGCAGACAATGTCGAATTTTGTGTACGGCAAGGATATTCGCCTGTTTTCGATGAAGGGATGGCTTCTTGGAAAATATGCAAGTCTGCATGGTTTTATCCACTGTCGGATCGCGGAGTCAAAGAACCGCTGGATTGGGTGTTCGATAAGAAATCAGATGCTTTTTTTGGCGGAGGAGGGAGCGGTCTATGTATATTTAATTTACCGCGTGTTAAAAACTGATATGTCCCTTGCAGATTTCACGCTTTATCTTGGTGCAGTGCGGGCGTTTTTTGGGGTGCTACAGCAGATATTTAACGGGCTGACCGATATGAAGGCACAGTCGCGCGAAATCAATGATTTTCGGACATTTTTGGAATACCCTGAGAGAGAAACGATAAATTTAGAAGATAAGAACCTCCCGCCTTTACTTGGGCAGGCGGGTTACGAGTTTAAATTTGAGAATGTTTCGTTTCGCTATCCGGGATCAGAACGCTATGCACTAAAGAATTTAAACTTAACGCTTGCAGCGGGTGAACGCCTCGCTGTTGTCGGTCTGAACGGTGCGGGGAAATCGACATTTATTAAGCTTTTGTGCGGGCTGTATATGCCGACTGAGGGGCGTATTTTAATTAACGGTGTGGATATTCGTTATTATGATAAGCGCGAGTACTATGAGCTTTTCTCCCCTGTCTTTCAGAATGTGGAATTGTTTGCTTTTCCGATGGAGGAAAATGTGTCGATGAAAGTCGCAGGAGAAACCGACTCTGCACTTGCAGAAAAATATTTGTTTGCGGCGGGGCTTGAAGAAAAGATAAAAAGTCTGCCAAAAGGCGTAAAGACGGATCTGTTAAAGATTATCAGCGAGGATGGTGTGGATCTTTCCGGCGGCGAGAGCCAAAAGCTCGCGCTTGCGCGTGCCCTGTATAAAAACGCGCCGATTGTGGTGTTAGACGAGCCGACTTCCGCGCTGGATGCCCTGGCAGAGTATCGGATGTATCAGAGTTTTGATCAGATGATTGGCAAAAAATCCGCAGTTTATATTTCACACCGCCTTTCCTCAACGCGCTTTTGTGACCATGTGGCAATGTTTGCGGACGGGGAATTAAAGGAGTACGGAACACATGAATCGCTGCTTAGGGCGGGCGGTGCGTACCGCGAGATGTTTGATGTGCAGGCACAGTATTACAAGGAGGGGGGCGCGGAGTGTGAATAAGAAGGGAAAGCCGAAAAAAATGGGAGAGAATGAAAAGAGGGAAGAACAAAAGGTTCCTGTTTTTAGCTTGATTCGCCAGTTTGCAGAGTATGCATGGCGTTGCAGCCCGTCATTTTTTATTTTCTATTTTCTTGACTTAGTGGTTTATGCTATAGCACCATTTGTTAATATTATTTTTCCGGCGAGGATTATTGATGAATTGGTTGGGCAGCAGAGGATCGAATATCTTGTGTTGTACACAGCACTTACTGTTGGCATCAATACGCTTTGCAGCTGTCTAAAGAATATCTTTGATATTACAAAGGAAAAATATGCGGATACCTTTGAGCGTTATATTTCTATGCAGATCGCGGAGAAGTGTATTGATATGGATTTTCAGCACACGGAGGATAAGAAGGTATTAGAGCAGCTAGAGAAGGCAAAGACGGGGATGGACTGGTATTCGGACGGAATTGCAGGGATACTGAATGCTTTTAGCAATATTGTAACAAACCTGATTACCGCACTTGGTGTAGTTATTATTTTAGTGACCGGGATGCCGTGGTTAATCTTAGTCTATATGGTTTCCATGGTGATTGATATGCTGTTGACGAAGAAGACGAACGAGGTTAATTTAAGGTCTTTTAAGAATCTGGCAAAGACAAATCAAATTTTTTCCTATGTGTTCTGGGAATTGCAGGATATTCGGTTTGGCAAGGATATTCGTCTGTATGGTGCGGAGCCGATGATGGAGGAGAAGGGTAAATATTACAATGACCAGATGACCCTAGAATGGCGCAAGCAGGCAATGGATTGCCTGCCATATGATGAGGGCAGTACGGTGCTTGGCTGTGTGCGCTGGGGATCCGCGATTTTAATGATCGGCGCGAAGGCAGTAAAGGGACTGATTTCACTCGGTGATTTTACAATGTATTTCAATGCGGGCAATACGCTCTATGACAGTATTAAAGGGATTGCCTGGCAGATGCAGAATCTCTACCAGAAACTTTGCTATGCGAACGAGTTTATTGTATTTATGGAATATCCAAATGCGGTGCGCCACGGGGAACTTTTGCCGCAGAAAGTAAAGGAACATACGATCGAGTTTAAAAATGTAAGTTTTACTTATCCGGGCAGCCAGATTTTGGTATTGAAGAATATCAATATTGTGCTGCATCCGGGCGAACATATTTCCATTGTCGGATTAAACGGCGCGGGAAAGACGACATTTATCAAGTTGCTCTGCCGCCTCTATGACCCGACTGAGGGGGAAATTTTGCTTGACGGCGTGGATATTCGGGAGATTGTCTATGAGGAATATGTAAAACTTCTTGCAGTTGTTTTTCAGGATTTTCAGCTTTTTGCGTTTACGGCACGCGAGAATGTGACACTTGCGGAGAGTTTTGCAAAGGCGGAGGATATGAGAAAGAACGA
>CAJUCG010000267.1 GCA_910585065.1 uncultured Lachnospiraceae bacterium | reverse complement strand
AAGGGCTAGTCGATTGCATTATTGTAAAAGATCTGTCGCGCTTTGGAAGGAATTATATTGAAACGGGGGAGTATTTAGAAAAGATATTTCCATTTCTTGGCGTGCGTTTTATTGCGGTAAATGATAGGATTGATACGGATAATCCTGCATCATTTGACTATTTGTCCCTGCATTTAAAAAATCTGGTCAATGACGTGTATGCGCGCGATATTTCAGCAAAAATTGGAACGGTGCTGCATGAAAAACAGGAGCGCGGCGAATTTATTGGGGCATGGGCGGCATATGGCTATCAGCGATCAAGAGAAGATAAGCACCGGCTTGTTATCGATGAAAAAACTGCACCTGTGGTAAAGGATATTTTTGCATGGAGGCTTGCGGGATCTAGCTATGGGGATATTGTGCGTAAATTAACAGAGCAGGGAATCCCCTCACCAAGCAAATATCGCTATATGACGGGGCTTGTTCATCATAAGCGGTTTATGAAGACTCCATGGCGAGTGGAAACAATTAGGTGGATTGTGGGAAATGAAGTTTATCTGGGACATACGGTACAGGGCAGGAGACGGGAGAGTTTATTTTTGGGAGAAAGGCGAAAATCTCTTCAAAAAAATAAGTGGATTGTGGTAGAAAACACGCATGAAGCGATTGTTGAACAGTCGATTTTTAATCAAGTACAACAGATCAATCAGACGAAGAGACAGGAAAGAAAAGTCCGAGTGAAAAGTTTGTTAAAAGAGGAGGAGGAAAATGAATAAGTCGGATACTTTGGTAATGTATCTTCGCATTTCGGTTGAGGACAAAAATAAAATTAAGGAAAAAAAAGAGGAGAGCAATAGCATTACAAATCAGCGAAATTTGTTGAGGGATTACATAGACAAAAATAAGGAACTAACAAAATATTTTGTAACCGAAGTATGTGATGATGGTTATTCCGGCACGAATCTGGATCGACCGGGGATGAAGCGTCTGCTTGAGATGGCAAAAAAACAGAAAGTTGGCTGTATTATGGTCAAGGATTTTTCCCGGTTTGGAAGGGATTATTTGATGGTCGGCGATTATATAGACCAGATTTTCCCATTTCTGGAAATCCGTTTTATCTCGGTGACCGACCATTATGATAGTGCTGCCCGTAAGGGTATAACCAGCGGAATGGATATGGCATTTCGCAATCTGCTTTACAGTTATTATAGTTATGATCTGTCACTTAAAGTAAAAACGGCAATGCGGACAAAGGCGGAGAATGGGGATTTTTTAAGTCCATTTGCTCCGCTTGGTTATCAGAAAATGCCACAGAATAAAAATCAGTTGATGATTGAGCCGGAGGGCGCAGCGATTGTGCGAAAGATTTTTGAATTGGCGGGACGCGGGATGGGAGTCAGCTATATTACCCGATGGTTAAATCGGGAACATATTCCAACACCCTGTCAGATAAAAAATAGGCAGGGGAAGTCCCATCCATGGTGGGAGGGAAAGGGAAAAGAAAGGATATGGGAGGAGAGTGTAGTAAGAGATATTTTGCGCGACGAACGGTATCTTGGAAAAAATATTTACGGGAAGAGAGAGCGCGTTAAGGTGGGGGATTACCATGTTCATATGACTTCGCCCAAGGATTGGATCAGGGTAGAATCTTGCCATGATCCAATTATTTCTAACGAGGAGTTTGCCGCTGCAAGAAGAAGTGTTCAGGAATATATTAAGAGAGGGCGGGGAGTACCTGCTGCCCATTTATTTTACGGAAAAATACTGTGCGGGGCTTGCGGGCATTCGTTAAAGTATAAAAAAACATCCAACCCGTATTACTGCTGTATGACATGGAAAAATACGGGAAAAAGTCCTTGCATAAAGGGATATTTAAGGGAGAGCGATCTGGTAGAGGCTGTGCTTTCTGCAATTCGATTGTATATGAAAATTTTCTTGGAGGGAAAAATAATACAAAAAAACGAGAGGAGAATATCCGATCTGCAAAGACAATTTGCCAGAGTGCAGGGGGAGAAAAGAAAATTTCAGGAACAGAAGGCAGTATGGTATGAGCGGTTTGCAGATGGTAAGATCAGCGGGGAAGAATTAAAAAAAAGGCAGGAAATTATTGCGCACAAACAGGACAAGCTGCAACAGGAATGTGATACATTACAAAAAGAATTATCATATTTAGAATGCATTGCGGCGGGGAAGGTACAAGAAAAAGGGAAAGATTCTTTGGGTGTGGACAAACTGACAAGGGGGATGGTGGAAATGCTGATTGATTATATTTATGTGTATCCGAATGGGGCAATTTATCTTTGGTGGAAGTTTAGGGAAGTTCCCGTCCGTTGATTTTTTGGGAGAGATATGATATATTACATAGGGAAAATTTTAGAAGATGGTCAAACCTTTTTTGACCGGGGTAAAAATTTTTTAAGTCCTGACTTGACACAAAGATTTTATGACTGGAATGTTAGCGCGGAGGATATGGTCGGCAAGCCGACGCGCTACTCCATCCGCACCAATATTTTTAAGGATGTATTCCGCTATGATGATCCGGTGATCCTTATGCATGATTCGGCGGCAAATGCGCTGACAGTTTCCATGTTAAAGGATATTATTGACGAGATCCGAAAGGGCGGATATACCTTTGATACGTTGGATCATAGGGAACGCTGTCAGTTTTAGCTTGACGATATGCAGCGGGACTGGTATGATATAGGATAAGCAATATAAAACCAAATTCTTTGTAGAGAAAGGCGGATTATTGATTATGGAAGAACTGCAGGAGACGATTGCGGAAAAAAAGAAAAAGAACAGACAAAAATTAGGGGGAGAAGCTGCTGCTGGTGTGCGCGCGGTTTTTTATATGGAAAATAAGAAAACCCTCACTGGATGTATTTCTCTGCCTGTGGAGGAACCGCTAAATCCGGAAGAAATTGTAAAAAATTACCAAAAACAGTTGAGTAATATCAAATTAGGAAAAGATTCCACTCTTGTGCATCATGCCTTTATTGCCTGCTTTGGCAATTTATGTGTGGATATGCAAAAGTGCGTTGGTTTTGAGGTAATATTTTTTCAAAAGGATTATGCGGGGGTTTTGAAACCAGTTTCTCCCGCGATAATTTCTCCTTCCGATTCGGTGGTTAAAGAGGATACATCAAAGGCGGAAGAAAACCATGTACCAGACACAGCAAAAAAAGAAGATAAGGCGGCAAAGGTTTCCTTTACTGAAAGCAGGAAAGGCAGTTTTGTATCCATCCCGGATGGGGAAATTGGGCATACCGCCGAGGGGAAAAAGAAGCTGAATGAGGAACTGCGCACAAAGGCCTATCGCCTTAGAGCGCTTGGAATTGTGGAAAAAGATAAGTGATAAAGAATATAAATGGAGGCAGGATATGAATTTAAAGGGACGTTCATTTTTAACATTAAAAGATTTTACGGCGGAAGAGATTATGTATCTGGTGGATCTAGCCGCAGATTTGAAAGCGAAAAAGAAGCAGGGGATCACTGGAAATAGTTTGAGGGGAAAGAATATCGCACTGATCTTTGAAAAGCCGTCCACAAGGACGCGCTGTTCATTTACTATCGGCTGCATCGACGAGGGCGGGCATCCCGAATATCTCTCAAGGGATGATATTCAGCTTGGCTATAAGGAGAGTGTGGAGGACACTGCGAGGGTGCTTGGACGAATGTTCGATGGCATTGAGTTCCGCGGGTTTAGTCAGGAGACAGTGGAGAAATTGGCAAAATACAGCGGCGTTCCTGTCTGGAATGGTCTGACGGACGAGTATCATCCGACGCAGATCCTGGCGGATTTTCT
>CAJUCG010000266.1 GCA_910585065.1 uncultured Lachnospiraceae bacterium | reverse complement strand
TACAATTTCTTCCAATTGCGGCAGACGTTCCGGCGGGAGAAAGGAGGTGAGAACCTGCGTTGGATAGAGGGCGGGCGCGGAAAGAGTATCCACGGAGAGCTGCCTTTCCCCAAAGGATTTCACATCAAGAAATCCCTCCTGCGCAAATTCCTTGTCACACCAGGAAAGAATTTCAGGCAGTATAGCACGCGCACATTCCAGCACTCCATGAATGCACCACGGTGTCCAGTTGGATGGCACCTCGCGGCGGTTTTCGCCAAGATCGCGCCACCAATAGTCATATTTTAAAAACGGCTGGAAAATACGAGCATCAATCGCTTCCCAAATGCGTTTCTGCAATGCGTACTCAAGCGGAAGCCGCGCTGAGATCATCGCGAGTGCGGAGGCAGTATGGCAGGAGAATAAGTCGATATTTGTTTCCTTATCTTCTGGAAGTTTTCCGCCGGAATGCGCCGGAAGCACCCAGGTCGGCTCATTTAGTGTACAATCAATCAGCCGGGAAAGTTCCGGTAGGAAGCGTCCATCTCCCTCGCAGATCTCGCCGAGTGCCAGGCAGTTTAAAAGTTTGCGGCGGTAGAAACTGACGGATTCATAGTGGACACGATTGCCATTTCGTGTAAATTCAGTGTATAATTCTTCATTTAAATCCCCTGCATCTTTGCCGATGCAGGACTCTGCCTCGCGGATGGCAGCATTGTAAAAATTGCAGGAAATTTTTGGGATTGTATTCATTGGATACCTCTTTTCTGTAATTTTATATACGCTTTTATTATAGAAAACTTGAAGATAAAAGTCAATGAAAATAAAGGATTTTGCCGATGGGCAATTACAATTCTTTTTCATTTTTATATTGACGGGAGAATATAGGAGATAATATAATTATTCTATCAAGACAAGGACAGGAAAATATATATTTTTAAAAGGGGAGAAGAGAGGAAAGGAGAGTATGGAACAATTTTTTATTTCGGAATTAAAAATAATAAAAGTCAGGCACCTGGAAAATATTTCTATATTGCTTTCAAAAGAGGGTAAGAAACATTTAATTTTTACCGGATGTAATGGAAGTGGAAAAACAAGTGTACTGGAAGATTTAGCAAGATATTTAAATAGTATTGCAACAGCGCAAGAAGAAATTGAATCATCAAGGAAATCTTTGCAGTTTTGGGAAAACAAATTAGAAAATCTAAAAAGAGAGGGAAAGAAAAATACAGAAATTGTCGAAGCAGAAAAATACTATGTCTTTTGTAAGGAAAGATTATTAGGATTACAGGGCGGGATTTCTGTGGAAATGAATCGCCCTATCGGAGAGGTAAGATATGCTTTTGATCAGGGAGAATTTATTTTGGGATATTATAAGGCAGAGCGTACCTTTCAGGCTGAGGTGACAAAACATATTGAAAAAGTGGAATTGAAAGAGAATTACGCGATAACGGAAAATCCTCGTTGGGAATTTTTAAAGTATCTTGCAGATCGCCAGGTTACTGCGGCATTGGCAAGAAATAAGGGACATATAGAAAAGGCGGACGAAATAAACTCTTGGTTTTCTTGTTTGCAAGAACTATTGAGAAATATATTTGATGATGATTCTTTACAGCTGATTTTTGACGAGGACACTTACAATTTTAAGATAAAGCAGAGGAACAGGGAACCCTTTGATTTCAACACAATGTCCAGTGGGTTTTCCGCAGTATGGGATATTATTTCGGATCTTATTTTAAAGATGGAAAAAACAACGGATTGCTCTTTTATTTTTGATGTTCCGGGAATTGTTCTGATTGATGAGATTGAAACACATTTACATTTAAAAATGCAGAAAAATATACTGGGGATTCTGACCACTGTATTCCCTAATCTTCAGTTTATTGTATCCACACATTCTCCTTTTATTTTAAACAGCGGGAAGAATACAGTGATCTATGATCTGGAAAAGCAGATTTTAGTTAAGGATGGACTTTAAGTTTGCCGCGTTTAAGCGGGAATACCTGCGGGAAAATGCAAAATATTATCCGCAGCTTATCCCATACTGTAATTTGCAATAATATTTTTTCCTTAACTCCTTGACAAACCATTCAAAATAAAGTATACTAAAGCCCGTATCTTTGTTCTATGGATACGGGCGCAGTTGGTATTTTTATGAAAAATTCTTACGCGCTGCTATGTTTTACCGATTTTGTCAGAAAGTTTCCGCGCAGCCGGGGAGATAGCGGTGCCCTGTACCTGCAATCCGCTACAGCAGGGGTGATGGCGCGCCGAGGGTGATGCTCTGTGGAGCTGCCCTTTGTAAGCGATGTTGACGCTTGGGTCTTACGCAATGGGACTTCATGAACCGTGTCAGGGCAGGAATGCAGCAGCACTAAGTGGATACTCTCATGTGCCGTGAGGAAGCCTGAGTCGAGTTGGCTGCAAAGGTAACGTCTGTGGGGGTCATTCGAAGCAAGCCGCGCGGAATTATTATGTCTTTTTTTATTTCTGAGATTATTTGTTTTTCTCACCCAGGATAAGTTCTGTTTTTAAGTAATAATATTTATGGTATTTTATATACAACAGGTATATCTGTTTTTAAGAAAAGATATTTTTATACTTACATAATCGAAATAAAACTCTGATTTTTGGAATGGATTTCCAATTATACTCCTGTTTTTTCATTTTTTTCAAAATTCTTCTTTTCCTATTCCATATTTTCGTATATAATAGCATGCAGGAGTTTTTTTGTATATCCACATAAACCGGATAGGGGGTATTTGGGCGGAGAAGAAAGGTTATCGTGGGAATTATTTAGAAGGTAAATTGGGAAAGGACTAGGCGGAATGGATATAGGATTGAAAATGAATCAGATGAACGAGGTCCAAAAGGGGACGGTGATTTATGCGGAGGGCGAGCCGATACAGTATGTCTGTGTTGTGTTAAAAGGCTATGTGGAACTGTATAACGAGGGAAGCCGTATCGTATTGGGAAACGGCTGTTTTTTGGGTGTGCAGGACTTGTATATGGGCAAGGCATTAAGTAGCTGTGCCGCAGTGGAAGATACAGTTATCTATGCGTTCCCGGCGGACGGAGTTTCCACCGTTGACCGGCTATTGGGGATGAAAAAGGATTATCGTGGACTTTTGATGTACTCAGCGGTGCGCATTATCAATAATTTGTATCGCACAAGGCTGGAATTTAAAAAGCAGGCGGAGATAAGTTTTGCATGGCTTACCAATACTTACAGGGATTACATATCCTTTACAACGCAGGGGAATTTAGGGACACTTCGCCAGCCGGAGATTGAGAAACTATCACCTATTGATATTGCCTCCCTAGTTGATCCGAAAAAGCTTAGTTTTTATCTGGAGAGCGCGCTGGTGCCGGTGGATGTGATAAAGAATTTTTACGGCTATGGCGCGGGGATCGCGCTCTTTCCGCTAGAGCAGTCTTCTGGGGTGCTTGCGGAACTTGTGCTTGAGTGTAATGATGCGGCAGGATACCTAGAAGAGCTGCTGGAGCAAATGGTTGGGAAGGACGGCGCAAGCGGATTTTTCCAGTCGTTAATTGGTCTTGCCCTAAAAACGTCCGGGGGCGGAGTCGAAAAGACAGCGGGCAAATGGGTGGATGAGTGCATGGAACAGATCAACGCGCTGGAGAATTTGATTGAGAAGAAGACGGGGCGCACGCCATGTGTAAACCGCGAGAAGATAGAGAAATTGTATGTGGCACTTCTGAACGGCGATCAGCCGGAGGAGATGAGCCAGGAGGAAACCACGAGTGCGGAACGCCTGAGCGAACTGGCGGGATCGCTTGATCAGATTATCAAGTATTCCGGGTTTGAA
>CAJUCG010000265.1 GCA_910585065.1 uncultured Lachnospiraceae bacterium | reverse complement strand
ATCATGGATGTGAACAGCCGCGTTATTGCTTTTGGAGGGAGGGTGATGGGGGAGGGGGAGCCGAAATACCTCAATTCCCCCGAGACACCGATCTTTGAGAAGAGCCGGAATCTGTACGGCTTAAATCTTGCCAGGGGGAGCCGGAAAGACTTCTTTTTGCTCTGCGAGGGCTATATGGATGTGATTTCTCTCCATCAGGCAGGATTTTCAAACGCGGTCGCCTCGCTTGGCACTTCGCTTACTACACAGCACGCAAGAATTCTGGCGCGCTATGTAAAGGAGGTGCTTATCACCTACGACAGCGACGGTGCGGGGGTGAAGGCAGCGCAGCGCGCCATTCCAATTTTAAAAGAAGCGGGGATTGTAACACGTATTGTCGATATGCGCCCTTACAAGGACCCGGATGAATTTATTAAGGCACTTGGGAAGCAGGAGTACCAAAAGCGCGTTGATCAGGCACAAAATAGCTTTTTCTATGAGATTGAGATTCTGCAAAAAGACTATGATCTCGCCGATCCGGAACAGAAGACACGCTTTTACAATGAGATGGCAAAAAAGCTGCTTATCTTTCCAGAGGAGCTTGAGCGCGGCAATTATACGGAGGCACTGGCACAGAAATATCAGATAAATTACGAGAGCCTGAGAAAATTAGTCAACCGCTATGGCGCACAGGGCGAGAGCATTCGAGTGGCACAGGAAACAAGAAGATACCAGAAGGGGGATATAAGGCGAAAGGGCAAACCTGAGGAGGGAATGCGCCGCTCACAGAGGCTTTTGCTTACCAGGCTGATTGAGGAGCCCGCGGTATTTGAGCGGATTCGGGGCGTGATTTTGCCGGAAGATTTTACCGAAGAATTTTACCATGATGTGGCGGTGATGGTATTTGAGGAACTGGAAAAAAACGGAAGTGTAAATGCAGCGAGGCTTATCGGGCGGTTTGAAGATACGGAGAGGCAGCGGCAGGCAGCGGAATTATTTTCTACAAAACTCAATGTGCCGATGGATGAACAGGGCAGGAAAAAGGAATTTGCAGACACGGTAATCCGCGTAAAACAAAATAGTTTGGACGCGGCGGACGCGCGGGCACTTGAACAAAATGATTTTGGCGCGCTGCAGCGAAATATGGAGAAGCGCAAGGAACTTGGCAAACTGCATAGTTCCTTAAATCTTGGTTAACCTATGGGTACAGGAGGAAAGATCTTTTATGGACGAAAACATGGCAAAATTTCATGAGAAACTGAAAGAACTTTTGCAATATGCAAAGAGCAAAAAAAATGTGCTCGAGTATGAGGAGATCAATGATTTTTTTGCAGAACTTGAGCTTGGGAGCGAGCAGATGGAAAAAATCTATGACTACCTGGAAAAAAATGAAGTGGATGTCTTGCGGGAGCCGGCAGAAGTGGAGTTTATCAGCCCGGAGGATGAGTTGGATGTCGATGAGAGCGAGCTGGCATTGATCGAGGCAGAGAGCGAAGATCTCTCAAAGATTGATCTGTCGGTGCCGGAAGGTATCGGACTCGAAGACCCAGTGCGGATGTACTTGAAAGAGATCGGCAAGGTGCAGCTGCTTTCCGCCGACGAGGAGACAGAGCTTGCCGTGCGTATGGAGAAAGGGGATGCAGATGCGAAAAAGCGGTTAGCGGAGGCGAACTTGCGTCTGGTGGTCAGCATTGCAAAACGCTATGTGGGCAGGGGGATGCAGTTTTTAGATTTGATTCAGGAGGGGAATTTAGGGCTTATCAAGGCGGTGGAGAAATTTGATTACCGCAAGGGATACAAGTTCAGCACCTATGCAACCTGGTGGATTCGTCAGGCCATCACGAGGGCAATCGCTGACCAGGCGCGCACCATCCGCATTCCTGTGCATATGGTGGAGACCATAAACAAGCTGATCCGCGTGCAGCGTCAGCTTTTGCAGGAACTGGGAAGGGAGCCTTACCCGGAGGAGATCGCAAAGGAGATGAATCTCTCCGTTGACCGTGTGCGCGAGATTCAGAAGATTGCGCAGGAGCCAGTGTCGCTTGAGACCCCGATCGGAGAGGAGGAGGACAGTCATATTGGTGATTTCGTGGAGGATGACAGACTTCCTGTACCGGCGGAAGCCGCTGCTTTCACGATGCTAAAGGAGCAGTTAAACGAGGTGCTTGGGACGTTGACCGAGCGGGAGAGAAAGGTTTTGCGTCTGCGCTTTGGTCTGGACGACGGCAGACAGCGCACGCTTGAGGAAGTCGGCAAGGAATTTGACGTTACCAGGGAGCGGATTCGCCAGATTGAGGCGAAGGCATTGCGGAAACTGCGTCATCCGACGCGCAGCAAGAAATTAAAGGATTATCTGGAACTCTAAGATACCGTTTTGTGAGATCAGAAAAGCCGTATTACAAAACAGGAGAGGGAAATAGAAATGGACGTGGAAAAACTGCCGATGTCAGAGCGGCTTTTAATGAATGCGTCACTTGTGCCAAAATGCAGTGTACTTGCGGATATTGGATGCGATCATGCCTACACTGCGCTCTATCTTGTGGCAAAGGGCATTTGCACTTATGCTTTGGCGATGGATATAAAAAGCGGACCGCTTTTGCGGGCAAAAAAAAATATTGAACATTATGGATTTTCCGACCGAATTAAGACGCGGCTTTCCGACGGGCTTTCCGAGATTTCTTTTGGGGAGGCGGACTGCATTTTAATCAGCGGAATGGGCGGTTCGCTTATTATTGATATCCTAAAAGGGGGATGGGAAAAGGTAAATTCTTCCAAATATCTTGTATTGCAGCCGCAGTCCGAGATAGGAAAGGTGCGCGAATTTCTACATAAAACGGGGTATCAAATCACAGCGGAGGAGATGTGTATACAGGGAGGAAAATTTTATACGGCACTGCGGGCAGAGTGCGGCGAAAAGCCTTTAGAAAAGGTGGATCTGCCGCAGGAAATACTCTGTCAGTATGGTTCTTGCCTGCTTGCGAAAAAACATCCGGTATTAAAAATCTATATAACACGCGAGATAGCCGCAAAACGGATACTCGCGCAAAGACTCGCCGGGGAATCCTCCGACGGGGCAAAGAAGCGTCTTTTGGAAGTGAGGGAGGAACTTGCGCAGCTTCTTGAGGTTCTTGACTTTTTAATGGGGTAATATATTGATTCGGAGGAATGGTATTTGGAAAATTATGGGAAAGGAGTATACTAATGTATCATTTAGAAATTTTAGGAGAACAAAAAGAATATTCTAAAGGGACAACATATGCTGAGATTGCATGGGAATATCAGCAAAAATATGAGCATCCTATTTTGCTGGCTTCGTTAAATGGCAGATTGCGGGAATTGTTTAAATCTGTGGAGCAGGATGGAAAGCTGGAATTTATTACAGCACTTGACACAGCGGGACACAGTACACTTGTGCGAGGAATGATTTTTGTGATGATGCGTGCAATGTATACTGTGAGCGGACGAATTTTTGAGAAGGAAATGGGTGTGGATGCCGCAGAGAAAACTGCTGGAGCAGATCATAGCAAGGCGGTGTTGGAGAGTAGGGGCGGACATATGATTGAGCGGGTGCGCATGGAATACTCGCTCGGTGCGGCTCTCTACGGGGAGATTGACTGGCGGATAAAAAACCACCCAGAGCTTTCCGAGTTTCTCCCCCAGGTAAAAGAGGAGATGAAATCTCTGATCGCTGCAAATCTTCCATTTGACAAAAAGACCGTTGGAACGGAGGAGGCGACGCGCCTGTTTCATGAAGTAGGAATGTACGAGAAGGAAAAGCTTTTCGGATACCGCCTGGTTTCAAATACAAATATCTATGAGCTGGGCGGGTTTTACGATTATTATTACGGCTATATGCCAAGGAGTACCGGGGTCTTGCCGATCTTTGATCTGACCACCTAC
>CAJUCG010000264.1 GCA_910585065.1 uncultured Lachnospiraceae bacterium | reverse complement strand
TATACTGGCGGGGACATGGAGCGTCCGGGTCTAAAAAGTCTTATTAACGCTGTAAAAACGGGGAGTGGAGATATCGTTTTAGTTGATAAGTTGGATCGCCTATCGCGATCGCAATATGACACTCTTTATTTAATCCAAAAAATTTTCGAGCCAGCAGGAGTCACGTTTGTTTCACGCTCCGAAAATTTAGATACATCAACCCCGATGGGAAAATGCTCCCTCGGTCTAATGTCTGTATTTGCCGAACTCGAACGTGATAGAATTCGTGAGAGGATGCGGGACGGGAAAGAAGGACGTGCCAAGGCCGGTAAATGGCATGGCGGCGGTGTTGTGCCAATTGGATATCGATATGTTAATGGAGAACTTGAGATAGACGAATATGAAGCTGCTCAAGTTCGAGAGGTATATCGGCTTTTTTGCGCCCGAACTCCCATCCTTGCGATCGTCAAAACAATGAATGATGCTGGATATCGCACTAAATATGGTTTATGGTCAGAAAAAACTGTGCGTAGCATGGTAACTCGTCAAGTTTATGTAGGTAAAATCAAAAGTAAAGATACAATATACGAAGGTAATCACCCACGCATTATCGATGATGTAACTTTTGCAAGAGCGCAAATTATAGCTGCTGAACGAGAGAGTGCCAATCGCGCCCGACAGCAACGCATATATACCTCTCCATTGGGGGGAATTTTATATTGCGCCGAGTGCGGCGCAAAATATCATCACCGATGGAGATATAATAAAAAAGGGAAACATGGTATGTATATATGTTATTCCCGATCCATGGTGGATCGCAAGATGGCAAAAAAAATCGGATGTAAAAATACGACATATCGCGCGGAAGAGTTAGAGGCTATTGTTTACGCCGAAATTGAAAAACTTAAACAGCCAGAGTATGTGGCATCTATCAATAGCAGCATTGAAGATGATTCAAGGCGCGATATTCTCCTTCGTAAAATCAATTCTGCTGACAAAAAAATTAGCCGTTTAATGGATCTATATTCTCTGGGCGAAGGTAATTTGGATATGATACGGACAAAGATTGCAGAGATTGATGCTGAAAAACAAGCGGCTCAACTCGAACTGGATAAGCTACCATTAAAACAACGACACATGAGTTATTCAACTATTATGACGTTCGTTAATGAATTTGAAGAATGTCGTGCCAAAGGGGATGTCCGGGGCATCAATGTCACATTATCAGAAATCGTGGAACAAATTATTATTGACGGCAGTACTCTGAAGATTAAATGGAAATTCGATTGAAGGAAATCCCGTTTACAATTTTTTCTAAAAACAAATCAAAAATATTCTAATATTTACTATGCTTACCCCCTTTAAAGAGATTGTAAACGGGCAAAAAGAAAGGAGGTAGGCAAGTTTCTATATATGGCTTTATTCAGATCCTGATAATCTTCAAGCATCTTATTGTACTGGTTCGTCCCGGTATTGATCGCCGCCTTTCCCTGTTTTGACATATAAAGTGCAAGCGAACAGACAATACATACCACGATCACCGCCACGCCAATAATCAACGCCCTAGTTGCGGTTGACAAAAAATATCCTTCCTTTGCTCTGCAAGACGATTCCCCCTGCTTTTTTATTTTTCTCATTATTACTCCTCCCCGGCGCAAGTGTTTTCTTTTCCACCGCGCTAATTTTATAATATTTTTTTGCTTTGCTCTGCGTAAGATGTCAAGATTTATGGTAAAATTTCCCATTTATCCAATCTGCAAATTACCCTCCAAGTAAACTTCCATTATAATATTCCAACATCCGAAAGCATTGTGCCATAAATGGAAAAATCAGATAGCCAAACATCAAAAACACTCCGGGAATACAGGCGAGCAAAACCGCAAAATCCGCTCTTCTTTGCTGCATAATCTCAGTTTCTAATTTTTGGTTTTCCAGAAATTGTTCAATTTCTGCATCGATCTCCTCAAATGCGTCTTCCACCCCGATCTCCTCCGCCATCACAAACATATCGACCAATTTCCGAAAGGGAGGGTAATCTTCCTTCTGCCATAGACAAAGCAATGCCTCATTTTCATCCGTCCCATAATCGCCGATACATTCCCTAAGTGAATTGCGAAAAAGCTGTGCGTTCTGTTCCAAATCCTCCAAAAGTTCAAGCGAGGTCATTCCTGGAAGCTGCTTTTCTAATCGGATCAAAAATTCAAGACGAAGCACTTCCTCTTCCCTTTTGTCAAGACAGATAAGCCGTTCCATATTCAGCCGAAGCACAGGGTATTCGCTGCCCAAAACCACAGCCAATATAAAAAGAACGATCCATATTGGGTTTGTTCCAACGCCGTAACGCAAATACATCAGATAAAGGCATAGCCCAAGCAGCGCACCCGAAAACGCCCCGAAGAGCTGATGGAGAAAAAATTCAAACAGCGTTCTTGTATCCCCCTGTTTTTTTAAGAGTGCTGCTCTTTTTTCAAAATGTTTTTTACGCACCTGATAAAAATGGGTAAAGATTTCCTGAAGATTTTTAAGGCGGGAAAGCCGCTTGATCCACGCAGAAAACATTGGACGGTAGGAAATTCCCCGCAATCCATTTAAAAATTCATAGAGCAAAAAACTTATGGCATAGACCGATAATTCCAGACTTCTTCCCGCGATTCCATCATAGAAGGAGGATAATTCCGGCAGGTTCCCCACCGCCCAGCGATGAATGGCAGGAATAGTAAACATAGGGATAGCAACAACAAATCCAAGACCGGAAAGCAAGTAGCGCATACGCTGCTCATTGCGCTGTGCAAGCTCTGCTTCTAGCCTTAAATTTCCAAGATTCCACAAAAACACAGATCCTCCCTCCCCCTTTTTTCGCTCCTCATCCCCATGTTCTTCCACCGCGGCAATCTGCATAAGAAAAACGCGATAATAGCGGTCTTTCACTTTGCGTTTATATTCTTCTATCCCGCTCTGCCGATCCTTTCCACCGAGAATCTCATAGATACGGCGCAAATTCTTTTTTGTGTCTAAGGGCATTCCCTCCGCTGCATTGTAAACCGCTTCCGCAACCTGTCTGCTCCGATAATACTGATGCTCTGTATTCATCAGCACCCGGCAGAAAATTTCCTTTGCTTTCTTTGCCTCGTGCCCTTTGAGCAGATAGAATACTTCTCGATAAACAAAATACAAAAAGAAACCTGAAAATGCAATAGCGCGATAACCGCCCTCCCTCAAAAACAGAAATAGGCTTCCGGAAATTCCTATAACCAGGATCAGTGCCATCGCCGTTCCCGCATTTTCCCGACAAGTCCGCAGGGAAAATGGGTAATAGTATAAGTACATTTCTTTTATTCTATGATACATTCCATGCTACCCCGCTAGTACATCTGCCGCTTCCTCCTGCTTCCACCCCTCATAAAATCTTCGGATTCTCTGACCATGTTCTTTGCCGATCCGCCCTGCCTGCCGGTAAGTGCCCCGCTCAAAGGTAAGAATTTCCCGCAGTTGATAACCTTCCCTTTCGGGCTCAATTTCTGTGATCCGCTCAATATAGCGATGACCATGACGATCGGTTTCCATATGGATATCAAAATGCAGTGTTTCCACTACCTGAGCCGTCGCAACTTTTTCGTCCGCAAATCCTGCCTCTTTTAAAAGGGCATTCCGCATATACGAAATCAGACGTTCCGTCGTATTGTGATGACTTGTACACATGGTAAAGCGACCGCCGGACTGCGCAATCTGTATAAATGCTTCCGCCGCCTGCGGCTCGTTAATCTCCCCGCAGATTGTAACGTCCGTATCCGTCTTTTTAAACAGTGAGAGAATTTCCTTTAGCTGCAGTTCTCCATATTCCTGCATAGTAAGGATATTTCGATCCGGATAAAGTTCCCCCAAATGCATTTCCAGTGCGCCCTCCGCGAGACGGATG
>CAJUCG010000263.1 GCA_910585065.1 uncultured Lachnospiraceae bacterium | reverse complement strand
ATGCACTGAAGTTTTTGGGACGCATCATACTGTAAAAGTGAGTAGCCTCCTTCCTCTCTGCTTTGATAAATCACAGCGTACAGATTGTTGTCCGCGTCAAACGCGTATGTAATAACAGGTACACTTCCCCTGTAGATAATAGCCTCCTGACCGCTAATAATCAGTGGTTTATCAGAGTCCTTTGCAGGGGGAAGCGATGTATTGTTCTGCGCACTTCCCCAATCCCTTGGCGGATTAAAGCTCTCCCCCAAATCACTGAAATTTATTGAACCAGATGGTACTTTTTCAACTGGATCCTTTTCTTCTCCACCTATATCTCCGGATACATCCTCCACGGTTTCTTTCTGCTCCTTTGATGTCAGGGAAAGACTTGTTGTTGGCTGCGCCTCCTCCTTTTTTGCCCCATCTTTTTCTTTTCCCGCACATGAGGCTAATACTATACACAAAAATCCAAACAAAAATATTTTTATCCTAGCACTCATATTTTATTCTCCAATCGGAAGAAACGAAAATGAAGTCGCCGTCACATACCCGCCTGCAGCGATATCTAAGTGTTCCACTCCTCCCCTCATCCGCACTAAGCGAAGCACTGGATTCCGATCATTGCTGTAATGCCCTGCGATCGCGTAGACTTCCTTTCCGTCCGTATAAAATTCAAAGATATAATCCAATCGTTCATCCGCGCTAAACCATGTCCCAAACTTCTTATTCTCCAATTTAAGCAGCCAATTCTGCGCGCCTAAAATCTGTCCGTTTACTACAATATAGCTATTTACATCTTCCTCCATAGGAAAAGTTTGCTCCTCTCTCGATTCCAGATCAAAAACATGGAATTTCTGCCCTGCCCGCCAGCAGAGACTGCCATCCTTTACATAGCTGGTATTGCTTGTTATCAGTCCATCCCAGACTGTTCCTTTCTCCCCGTCCCAAGTTCTAAGTTCCGTTCCTGTCTGAGTACGAATCCTTGGGTTATCCGGGGATACTTCCAAAGTCTTTGCGAGAAAATACTTTCCATAACGCTGCATCGTCAAAATATAATCCGGATCCGTACTTTGTTCCTGCTCCACAAAGGTTTCGGTATCAAAAAAATAAAACCATTTCTTTGACGATGCAAATCCTTGTCCATCTGTATCCTCCTCTACTTTCTCCTCTTCCCTGCAATAGATCAGATCCTGATAAACTACAATGGAATCAAACACTTTTTCCGAAAGAATTCTAACTTTCCCCGTTATCGGGTTATATTCTGCAATATTTCCATTTGATGCACCCTCAAATTCAAATTGATTATATGAGCAGAGCAAAAAATATAATTTTCCTCCCCGGCAAAACAATCTTTTACTTGGAAGTTCTGCCACGATCTGCGACTGCCCTTGATAGATGGCATGGATCATAAAATCCCCGCCGTAATCCACATAATACAAAATTCCATACAGCGGATCTTGGCAGAGCGGCACCGCATTTTCCCAATTCACCACGTTTTCCGGCAAATTGCAGTAAACGGCATCCTCCTTGCCAACAACAGTTAATTCCCCCAATGCCTTCCCCTCTAGCAAAAGACCTTCCCCCGTGCCTCCGCCATCATTAAGTTTCTTGCTAAAACCGCCATCTTCGACAGCTTGTGTCAGCGAAGGGAGATTTGCTTCCCCATTTTCCTTTTCGCTTTCTCCACCACACGCGGCAAGGGTCAGGCAAAGACCAAAAAAAAATAATTTGCAGCTTTTTCTAAATATATTCATTTTTATTCCCCCCAATATATTTTTAATTTTGATTCGGTCTGTTTTATGTACTCCGAAACGGAGAGTTTCCCGGAGAGCATCTCTTCAAATCCTGCGTCATAAATATCGGAATCGACCGCAAAAACAACCTCTGCGTTCTCATATACCTCATACAGAGCATTATTCAGCGCGTTTTCTTCTTTTTTGTCCGAAAAATACGGCACATCCTCCAATTTCATTTGGTAAGCAATCAGATCAGCCAGATAAGCCAATGCCTCATCCCTTTTCTTTGAATCCGGATTTACTGCCAAGAAAATACAGGAAGCAATATTTTTATCTGAAGCAGAAAATTTTGGCATCCCGACAAAAACACCATCCTCCCCATAATATGTTCTTCCCGGAAAATAATTAAGTGCTTCAAGTCCCATAACCGACTGCATAATTGTATCCTCCGGAGTTGCCTTTTTTCCACAGCGGATATTGTAAATTTGAGAGAGGGCATAGGCGGCTGGCTCAAATAACCCACCCTCAAACGTGTGATAGTGTGAAAAATACTGGCGCGCAAAAATACGCTGCAAAAAGCCGCTGCTTATACTGATCCTTGACCGTTGTTCCTCCGTCATTTTAAGAAGCATTTGCGCGTATTCTTCCCAAGTCATATTTTGGTGCAGGGAAATTTCGTTTTCTTTTAGAACTCCCTCCTTGGAAAGAATACTAGCCACTTTTATCTGAATGGGCAGCATCCAGATTGTTCCATCCTCCTTTGTCGCTGCCTCGCGCACATAGGGGAAACAGCGCGCAAAATATTCTTCGATCCCCGGCAGGTCATTGAGCGGATAAAATACTCCATTCTCTCGCAGATTGCTGGCATCACCGTCAAAACTCTCCCCCATACACAGATCGTAATCCCCATCCCTTGCCAAAACTTTTACAGTAAATTTTTCTTGGGAAAGTTCTATTTTTTCCATCTGGTAGCCACAGCCATAGGGCGCGGTAAGAGTGCCATATTCCCTAGTAAGAAAACTTAATACTTTATTATCGCGCTGCACCGCATCAAGCGGAAAAGAAACTAGATTCCCCAAACGGTTTGGACAATAAATCCTTCCCCCCGCATAAAGCACTCCTGCCCGCATGGTAAAAGTATCCGGATAAAGTTCTGCTTCCACCGCCAAATTATCGATATCTGACAATACCAGCCCTCGCGAATTTGTGGTATAATCATAAACGACATCCCCGCTGTTATTGCAGACTGCAAACCGATCAAATTTATACTCCTGCAAATTACTTCGCACCTGCATCGAATCCTTTAAAGGGTCATATTCCATCAGACAGTAATTTTTATCCAGATATCCGGAGACCATCAGTTTTCCCGAATCATCCACCGCCATACTGATCGGGAAATCAAATCCAAGCTGTGTCGCTTCCCCGGTCGCCACCGAGTAGGAAACCAAACGCTCCCCGCCAAATGAATACCCCGAACTTGGAGGTGTGTTTGACTGCCAATTCGGTGACAGCCCAAGAATATAGAGTTTATCCCCTATCATTACCATCTGTTTGACTCTATCAAAAAAGTCAAGCTCACACAATTTCGTAATTGTACCATTCTCCGGGTTACAGGAAAAAATTCCCAGACCAAGGTCATCCTGCCCGGTAAAATACAAATTTTTTCCATCCTCTGATACGGCAAGTGTTTCAACCATGACATAATCCGTTAAATTTATGTATTTTTCCGACTCTCCCTGCGCGTTAAAACGGTGTAATTTATACCCCGATTCCTCCTCCTCCATCTCCATCTCAAGATTTATCTGATAAACCGTCCCGTCCTTCGCCGCCACAAAACAAGACATATTTTCTAACGGATACTCGACTATCAGATCTTGAAGTGGTATATTCGGTGGCATCTGCTGCTTGCCGCAGGCAGTGAGACCACCAAGTAGCATTACATTTATTGATGCCATTATTTTCCGTAATCTTTTGTTCAGTTTTCTTCCTTTCTTCCTTTTTTCCATTTCTTAATCCCTCCTGCGTCCCTAAATTAATAGATCTACAAGAAATATTATATCAGTATTTTTCACAGAAATCTAAACAATTTTTGCGTTTTTTTTATCAAATTTTGCTAATCCTTTTTTATTTTTTACTAGGAAATTTTTCCTTAAAAAAACGGTTGCAATTAAAATTGGCAGCAA
>CAJUCG010000262.1 GCA_910585065.1 uncultured Lachnospiraceae bacterium | reverse complement strand
GAAAACTCTGTGGTAAACCAGGCAGCAAAAAGCCTGGCTACTCGAAAATCCCATATGCTTGCCCTGATTTTGCCGGATATCGAAAATACTTTTTTTTCCTCGCTGGCAAAACAGATTGAAAATCGCTGCCGCGAGGCAGGGTACTCGCTGATTATCGCAAGTTCGGATGACAGAAAGGAAAATGACTGGAAACTTTTGCGGGTATTGGAATCTAGGGGCGTGGATGGTATCTTTCTGATTTTGAGCATGGAATCCTTGGAGGATGAAAAGGAACTTGAAAGAGAACTCGCTCTTCTTACTATGCCCTATATTATGATTGACCGCATACGGTCTGAAATTGACTGCGCACGGGTAAGTTTTGATCATGAGCAAGGGGGATATCTGGCGGCAAAATATCTGCTTTCGCAGGGACATAAAAAAATTGGCTGTGTGTACCGTGACGATAAGGAGGGGAGTGGAAAAAGCCGTCTTAACGGATATTTGCGGGCGTTAAAAGAGTTTCATGTCCCGGTGCGGCAAAAGTATCTAAAAAAGGGGGATTACCACATTGAAAGCGGGTATCTGGCAGCGCAGGCACTGCTGGCAACGGACTGCACATCTGCCTTTGTCTGCAATGATATGATGACTCTTGGATTTCTGCGAAAACTCTATGAGGAGGGGCGCAGGGTTCCGCAGGATTACTCAATTGTCAGTTATGACGACTCTCTGAAAAATTACCCTCTTGGCGTGGAGCTGACCACAGTTGTTCAGGATATTGAACTGCTTGCAAGGGAAGCGTGCCGCCTGCTGTTCGGGAACTTGCAGAATGGTGCGCGCCAGGATCTGTCAAAAATTATCCTTCCTCCAAAACTTACTGTGCGGGGGAGTGTGAAAGAGGCATAGGAAGAATAAGAGGGATTTTCTGCGCGGAGAAAAGATTCGTGCCAGGATGCAAAGCGCGCAAAGATTTTGCTTGATTATTTGAAGAAAATGTGAGAAAATATATAAAGCAATTATGTAATTTTATTCCTGAGGTGGAAAACAAGGAGGCAAATATGGCAAAGAAACCTACAGTATTAATGATTTTAGACGGATTCGGATTGAATGATAAGAAGGAGGCGAATGCGGCGGCGATCGCAAAGACTCCGGTAATTGATAAGCTGATGGAACAATATCCATTTGTAAAAGGATACGCTTCGGGTATGGCCGTAGGACTGCCGGAAGGACAGATGGGCAATTCCGAAGTCGGGCATTTAAATATGGGCGCGGGACGCATTGTCTATCAGGAACTGACCCGCATCACTAAGGAGATTGAGGACGGTGATTTCTATAAGAATGAGGAATTGCTGCGGGCAGTAAAAAACTGCAAAGAGAATGACTCTTCATTGCATCTGTACGGGTTGCTTTCAAGCGGCGGTGTACACAGCCACAATACGCATCTATACGGGCTTCTTACCCTTGCAAAGCGTGAGGGATTAAAAAAGGTTTATGTACACGCATTCTTAGATGGGCGTGACACTGCTCCGACCTCCGGGAAGGAATTTTTGATTGAATTAGATGAGAAAATGAAAGAGATCGGTGTGGGCGAGGTGGCGACTGTGATGGGGCGCTACTATGTGATGGATCGCGATAATCGCTGGGATCGCGTGGAGAAGGCATACGCGGCGATGGTCTACGGCGAGGGAAACAAGGCGGCGTGTCCGATCTGTGCGGTATCCGATTCCTACAAGGAAGAGGTGACGGACGAGTTTGTTGTGCCGACCGTGATTGAGAAGGATGGCGCGCCGGTGGCGACGATTAAGGATGGCGATTCAATTATTTTTTACAATTTCCGTCCGGATCGTGCCAGAGAGATTACGCGCGCGTTCTGTTGTGACGATTTTGCCGGGTTTGAGAGAAAGGGCGGAAGAGTAAAGACGACTTATGTCTGCTTCTCTGAGTATGATGTGACCATTCCAAACAAGACCATAGCATTCCAGAAAATTTCTTTAAACAATACCTTTGGCGAGTATCTTGCGGCGCATGGAAAGACCCAGGCGCGCATTGCGGAGACTGAGAAGTATGCGCACGTCACCTTCTTTTTTAACGGCGGGGTGGAGGCTCCAAATCCGGGTGAAGAACGCATCCTAGTCAATTCGCCGAAAGTTGCGACCTACGATCTAAAGCCGGAGATGAGTGCCTACGAGGTGGCGGATAAATTAGTGGAAGCCATCAAATCTCTGAAATATGATGTAATTATTATCAATTTTGCCAACCCGGATATGGTTGGTCACACGGGGATCTTAGACGCTGCGGTAAAAGCGGTGGAGGCGGTGGATGCCTGTGTCGGCAAGGCATATGATGCATTACTTTCCGTGGATGGGCAAATGTTTATCTGTGCGGATCACGGAAATTGTGAGCAGCTTGTCGATTATGAGACGGGCGTGCCGTTCACCGCGCACACGACCAATCCGGTGCCGTTTATTTTGGTCAACTATGATCCTGCGTATACTCTGCGCGAGGGCGGCTGCCTTGCCGATATTATCCCGACGATGATCGAGATGATGGGAATGGAACAGCCAAAGGAAATGACAGGAAAATCGCTGCTGATTAAGAGGTAGTGAAATAGAAAAGATTTAAGAAGAGGGGGATTTTTTATGCATAAGGAAAATTTAAGTGCAAGAGAGGCGATGGCAAAGCTTGAGGAGGGGAATAAACACTATCTGAGCGCGTCGACTAATCCGGGGGATATCTCGCCAAAACTTCGCAAGGCAACCTGTGAGAATGGTCAGAGTCCTTACGCAATTGTAATCACCTGTTCCGATTCGCGCGTTGTCCCGGAGGATATTTTTACTGCCGGGATCGGGGAACTATTTGTGATTCGCGTGGCGGGAAATGTGATGGATCGCCATCAGCTCGGAAGCGTGGAGTACGGCGTGGAACATTTGGGCTGCAGGCTTGTCGTGGTGTTGGGTCATGACCATTGCGGCGCGGTGGGGGCTGCGATCCATGATGAGCCATCCGGCTTTGTCAAGTATATTACCGACGAGATCCGCAGGGCGATCGGGGATGAGAAGGATGATTTTCGCGCATCCTGCCTAAATGTTAAGCAGAGTGTCTCGGTAATCTGTGAAAGTCTTGGAATAAAAGAAGGGGACGAGGTAAATGTTGTCGGTGCCATCTATCATATTGAGGATGGCGCAGTGGAATTTTTGTAAATCAAAAATTTTTGTAAATTGGAAATTTAAAAAACAAATTTAAACAAGTTGGGAAGCGGTTTTGGTTTTATGCGATCGCTTCCCAACTTGTTTTAGAAACTAATATTTTAGGAGATAATTTAGGTGTAAGAATATAGAATTTTGTAAAAGTTGAACAAGATTTTTTGAAAATTTTGGGGTACTTTATTTTGTTTTATGAGGATTTCCAATAGAATTAGAGTGGAGGAAATATCTCATGGAACCTAATTATAAAGAAATTGGAAAAAGAATAAAAAAGTACCGGGAGGAGCGTCAATTATCCCAGGCAAAGCTTGCGGAAGAGATTGAGGTCTCGGTGCCTTATATGAGTGATATTGAAACTGGAAAGACTAAGTTTAGCTTGCCGGTATTAGTGAATCTTGTAAATGCGTTGGAGGTCAGACCGGAGGAATTGCTGACAGAAAAGGTCTGTGCAGAAGGAGAATTATGCGCACTGATCTTGAGAGAGATTGATCAGCAGCTAACGGACTGTACAGAAATGCAGATGCAGTTGTTGGCGGAAGCATTTCGAAATGAGAAAAAACTTTTGGTTGCCTATGAGAAAAAGATGAAGATGTTAAAAACAACGGGAGAGGAAAAGTAGCGCGGATCTCTAGTTCTATCTTGTATAAAAAGCAGAAAAAGTTCCTTAAAATAAAAAAGGAACGATTTTTGCTTTTTTTATTTTTCCATTTTTTTACTTCTGTTAATAAATAATATATCT
>CAJUCG010000261.1 GCA_910585065.1 uncultured Lachnospiraceae bacterium | reverse complement strand
GTTTCCTCCCTGACCACTGTCAGAACGGTTTCTGTCTTCGCGGTTTCCTCCCTGGCTGCGGTCAGAGCGGTTTCTGTCGTCGCGGTTTCCCCCCTGACTTCTCTCAGGGCGATTCCTGTCGCGATCTCCCTGACCCTTTTCAAAATGGTTCCTATCGTCGTGGTGTCCTCCCTGACCTTTCTCAGAGCGGTTTCTGTCGTCGCGGTTTCCTCCCTGGCTACGGTCGGAACGGTTTCTGTCGTCGCGATTTCCCCCCTGACCTTTCTCAAGGCGATTTTTGTCGTCGCGGTTTCCCCCCTGACCCTTTTCCTGCCGATTCTTATCGTCCCTGCGATCTCCCTGTTTCTTTTCTGACCTGCGGTCTTCGTTCGCGCTCTGCGCTTCCTGCTTCTTCTCCGATCGATTCTGATCTTCTTTCTGGCGGTTTTCCCCTGCATTTTGTAAACGCTCCGCCTTCTTTTCATTATTTTTCTTTTCCTGTGGCATTCTCTCTTCCTTTTTCGGTGATAAATATTTTTTTACAATGTCAATTTCCTTGTCCTCAATATTGCTGCTGGCGGTCTTGCCCGCAATTCCGTTTGCCGCCAAAGCACTCTGGACATCCTTTGAGGATATCTCCTTATTTGTCGTCTGAGTCAGCATTTTCGCCAGCTCATGAATTCTCATTTTCGCCATTCCTACCTCCATTCTTACCTGCCGCACTGCGAAAATCCATCCTAACCTCTGACTGTGATCCCAAGTGTTGCAAAATGCTTTGCCACCGCCTTTGCCATCCCCGCATCCAAGACCGCAAGGGAAGCGCGAAACTCTTTGCCTATACAGCGTCCCAATGTATCTTTATCTGAGAAACAGCAAAAAAGTACATTATAATATTTGCACATATTTTCAAACATTTTTTTAGTATTATCTGAGGCATCCCCCGCCACAATACATAAAAATGCTCTTCCCTCTTTAACTGCCTTCTCCGTCATAAACTCGCCGCTCGCCATATGTCCGCCCCTCTGGGAAAGACCGAGCAGGGAATGGATCTTTTTTTCTGCCATGGCATATTCTAATGCCGTCCGATTAGTCTCCATGAATCTCTTTTAACCTGCCCTCCAATGCTTCATACACCTGCGCCGGAATCACTATTTTTAACGACCGCTCCAGCCCCTTACTCTTTTTTGCCCTTTCAAAACACTCCAATGTGCCACACAGATAGGCACCTCTTCCATTTTTCCTCCCTGTCTCGTCAATTAAAATTTCCTCTTCCGGTGTGCGAATCACGCGCACCAGTTCCTTTTTGTTCTTCATCTGACCACAACCGATGCATTTTCTAAGCGGTACTTTTTTTACTGTTGCCAATTTCTTCACCTCATTCCTGATCCGATACTCCGCTACCTTTTTTCTCTAATTTTCGTCTTCAAACTCCTCCTCCCTCTCCTGTGCAAACTCCTCCCCATCTTCGCTACTATCATCATCGCCGTAGGAATCCTGATATCCCCCGTCCTCGTAGCCGTAGCCGTCATCATTTCCATCGCTCTTAATATCAATCTTATAGCCAGTTAAACGCGCTGCAAGCCTTGCATTTTGTCCCTCGCGCCCGATCGCTAAGGAGAGCTGATAGCCCGGCACAATCACGCGTGCCGTCTTCTCCTCCTCGTCCACTGTCACGGAAACTACCTTGGCTGGACTTAATGCATTTTGAATTAAGAGTGCCGGATCATCACTCCAGTTAATAATATCAATCTTCTCGCCCCGCAGTTCGTCCACAATCGCATTTACACGCGCGCCGTTAATTCCCACGCACGCGCCGACCGGATCGACATTCGGATCGTTGGAGCTAACCGCCATCTTTGTTCTCGCGCCCGCCTCACGGGAAATGCTCCGGATCTCCACAATACCATCGCGCACCTCCGTCACCTCCGCCTCAAAGAGACGCTTTACCAATTCCGGGTGGGTTCTTGAAACGGTGATCTTTGGTCCTTTCGTCGTATCCTTTACCTCGACAACATACAGTTTTACGCGCTCTGTCGGGCGGAAATGCTCCCCTGCAATCTGTTCGCTCTTAATAAGCACCGCATCGACCTTTCCAAGATTGATGCTCACATTCTCACCCACATAACGCTGCACAATACCGGTCACAATATCTCGCTCTTTCTCAAAATATTGATGGTACAGTACCTTGCGCTCCTCCTCACGGATTTTTTGCACTACGACCTGCTTTGCTTTCTGTGCTGCAATGCGCCCGAAATTTTTTGGAGTTACCTCGATATTGACAATATCGCCAATCTCATATTTCTTTTTCGGAAATTTCTGTGCCGCCTCCTCAAGAGTAATCTGCAAAACTGGATCTTCTACCTCCTCCACAATCTCCCTCTCCGCATACACAGCAAACGCGCCTGTATCCCGGTTGATTGTCACTTTGATATTGTCCGATTTTCCATATTGGTTTTTGCAGGCTGCCAGAAGAGAATTTTCAATTGCCTCAATCAGAATATCCTTGCTGATATCCTTCTCCTTTTCAATCTGGTTTAACGCCTCAATCAATTCTTTATTACTGTCCATATTCAACCACCTTTTCCTTTCTTCCATGGATTATTTTTTCTATGTTTATCATTCTTTTTGCCACTCTGCACTAAATAATACCTATATCAGATGTGGAATAACTCCTGCCCCTATAGGCAGTGAATTTCCGTCAAGCAGCCTATTCGTACCCGTGATAAAATTCAATCCCCATCTGATCTGCCTCCGGCGGACGGCAGGCGCGCGGAACGGGAACTGATCGCGCCACAGCAAGAACACCGGAAGCATTCCTGAATTTATAAGTACTTAAAAATCAATATGCAGCCGGATCAAGGCGATATTGTCCCGTTTCAATTCCATTTCCTTCCCGTTCTCCCCCTCAATCACTATCGTTTCCTTATCGAAGGAGCGCAGTACACCCTCAAAATCTTTTTGTTTATCCACTGCACGAAACAGTTTGCCCTCGACGACCTCCCCGATACTCCTGACAAAATCCTTATCCTTTTTTAGCTGTCTGCCAAGTCCCGGCGAACTCACCTCAAAAATATAGGAATCCAAAATAAAATCCTTCTCGTCCAGGAGATCGCTCATTCGTCTGCTGACCATTTCGCAGTCATTTACCGTAATGCCGCCCTCCTTGTCAATATAAGCTCTCAAATACCAGCTTCCCGCTTCTTTTACATATTCCACGTCCACCAATTCAAAATCATATTCCTGAAGAATCGGCAAAATAAGCTCCTCTGTTTTCTTTTCATATTCCTCTCTCTTTGTCATCGAACCCTCTTTTCTTTGCGGGAGCAGCTACACCCTGCCCGCCAAAAACAAAGAGTGGACGGATGTCCACTCTCTCATAGCCTATCATTAAATCCTAATTATCATACTCCTTTTTTCGCCAGAAGTCAAGCAGTTTTTTCCTATAATGTAATTTAACTTCAGTCTCTCTAAGCGCGTATCTACAAGAATCTCGCTCTAAAAGGTGAAATAGACTGTACCATATTCTTTTGAAAAACTCTCTTTTTACGAAAAAAAACTGCCGTTTCATTGCTGGATAAGCGAAACGGCAGTACAATAAGGTGATAAGTGGCAACAACTTTCCTCTGCCCCAATTATATTTTACCATAAAAGAAAAATTTGTCAAGCAGATTCTTTTACTGATCTTCAATTTTAAAAAATATTTTGGACGAAACAGTAAAAATTTAAAAATAAATCTTAATAGTATCTTCCTTTAACAAGAGCATACAAAAACACAACAATTTAATGGACTGTCAACCTTACACAAAACACCGCTTCCAACAAAAATCGGAGCGGTGTTTTTGTATGGCTTCTGGACACCGTGACCAGAAGGGACCCGCCCATTTCCCCCGCTTCGTCCACGGAGGCTCTGCTGGATGTATCCCCCGTCGCCGCGCCACCCATAGCACAGCCGGGGCAGCCTGTCAAGGGCAA
>CAJUCG010000260.1 GCA_910585065.1 uncultured Lachnospiraceae bacterium | reverse complement strand
AAAAAATTCCATTGAAAGGAGAAAATAATAATGGAGATATTTTTAATCGTGTTACTTCTTGTTATTATTATATGTATAATACAGAAAAGTCGATATAGGAGGACGGAATATTACCGGCAGACCAGAAACTCTTATAAGAGCATTCAATTGGATAAAGGACTTTTGGGAGAATTTTCCACATATAAATGTCTTGACCCGCTTGCCGGATATAAACGATATTTATTTAATCTATATATTCCGAAAAGTAATGGGGAAACTACAGAATTAGATATTGTTCTTTTACATGAATCTGGAATATATGTATTTGAATCTAAAAATTACAGCGGTTGGATTGTTGGATCAGAAGCAGAACAATATTGGACTCAATTATTGGGGCGGGAACATTCGCAAAAAAATCAATTTTACAATCCAATTTTACAGAATGAGGGGCATTTAAGATGGCTTCGAATTTTTCTTGCCGATCGGGCACTGCCTTTTTATTCTTATATTGTATTTAGTGATCATTGTACATTAAAAGATATTAGTCTGACCAGCAGAAAGCATTATGTTGTCAGGCAGCAAAATCTTCTTTCCGCAGTGGAGCGAAATGCGGCAAAGGCAAAAGTAAGATTAACACCGGACAAAATTGATAAATTATTCGAAAAATTGTATCCGCTTACACAGATGGATGAAGCCAAAAAGCTGGCGCATATTAAAAACATTAAGCAAAGGACAAAGAATAATTCACCAACTATCTCCACTGCTAGGGCAATACCAAAGGTTAATAAATCCATGTGTCCGCGCTGTGGAGGAAAACTTGTTATGCGCACTGCGACGAAGGGAAACCATAAAGGGAAAAAATTTGGGGTTGTTCGAATTATCCAGAATGCAGATACATAGAGAATTTGTCCGATCAATAGTATTTTTTCATTTTGCAGGAATGTGAAAAATGCAGGGAGGAGTTAAATTTAATAAGCGCGGAAAGTTATACAAAATGGGTTCAGTCTACGGAAGATACTGCCCTAAAGACAGCGGCGGCAGCTTGGAAAAAGGGGAAGGGCAAGGTTTTAAAGGGGGACTTGCCGTGTTAGCTGGCATCTTTTTTCCTGCCGCCCGCTATGTTGGTATCCACTGATTTTTGAGCGTGGACGCAGATGATATTGATGCGCTGACAAAATTAGCAATTGGTCTTGTGGATGTACTTTTCCCGTATCGTTTTAGTGAAAGTTACATTAATTAAATTCTTTTTCCATTATTTCTCCAAGCTCTGCTCTTCCGTTTTGATATGGCAGACTTACTTCCCTATACAGGTGACAGTAAAATTCCTCTGCCGATTTCTTCCGCTCTGCGGCGATTTCCCCCGCGCGCCGTGTAAAAATTAGAATAAATATTCTTGAGTTTAAAGTGGTATTCGTAAAAAAAAGATGGGACAGTATCTTTTTCTCCACTCGATATTGTGCCGTCCGGCAAAACGGAGTAGAGCGGTACGCCGATAATGATCTGGTAGATTAGGCGGCGTGCAATGCCGATCAGCCTTGCAACGTCGATCTTGTCCGCGTCGAATAAAATCTTTGCTTCAATGCTTATCCGCCCGTTGGTTTTCCGGTAACGGTGTGTGCTGATACAATGTTTTACCTGTTCGGCAAAGGCAAGATCGAACTGATGTTCGATAAGAAAACGGTACACTTTGTCCGCGCCAACTATCGCATGGCACAGGTTTGGATTTTCAAATTGTTCTCTTCGCCCGATATCGTGCAGCAGACACGCCGCAATTAAAATATCATAATTAACATTCTGCTCCGTCTTAGCAATTTCCAGCGCAGTGTACAGAACGCGGTAAGTATGTTCCTTATCATGTGCGGAGTCGTCCATGCAGGTGAGCATATAATTTTCGAGAAGGGAATAGGTGGTATGGTTCATCTAATTGCCCCTGTGGCTGATTTATTGATTCCCGCGTCTATTTCTGGTTTAAAAATGCCCCCAGTTTTTTGTCTTCCGTGGTGATATGTGAAATTAAAATACGGATGTGTTTGTTTAAGTTGACCAATTCCGCAATGCTTGAACCGGATTCTGAGATCCTTGAGGTAATTTCCCTAAGTGTCTTCTTGTAATTTTCATGGAATAATTTATGTGCGGCAATGCCAGGATAACTGCTGCGCTCTTGAAGCTGCTCTTCATGCGCAAAATGTTGCTGCACATAATTATTAAGAAACTTGATTGTTTCATCCATCGAGGAACGTCCCTTTCCGCCGTTGCAGGCTTCAAGCAGCTTGTTTACCGCCTGGATCAGTTCCTGGTGTTCCCTGTCTATAATTGCATTCCCCGTTTTCATTTTTTCATTGAATTCGTACATATCAATTACATCCTCCATTTCCTGCACAGCCGTGTTTATTTTCGCTGCAATGATTTTCCCCGTGATGATCATGATGCCCATGATGGTCACATGAAAAATTTGGATTTGCCGTAAAATTTCCGGCAAGCAGAGATTCCACTGCCCTATCCGCGCTGCCGGACGCGCCGCCATAAAGTTTGATTCCTGCCTCCAAAAGTGCTGCCTGCGCGCCCATGCCGATCCCGCCACAGATTAATGTATCCACTTGTAACGAGGAGAGCAGACCAGCCAAAGCACCGTGACCGCTTCCATTAGTGTCAATGATCTGCGAGCTGGTGATTTCTTTGTCCTGAATTTCATAGATTTTAAAATATTCGGTATGTCCAAAATGTTGAAATACCTCGCCGTTTTCATATGTCACTGCAATTTTCATGTTTTTGCCTTCCTTTCTGGCAGGGAGCAGCCAATTGACTGTCTGTCCGGCTGGCTTATGCCCTGTGATATAGCCAGCAAAATATCTGGTGTATATTATATGATACTCCGGAAAAGTATGGAAGTCAAGATGGGATGTGGAAAAAACAGAAATCAGAATATATTCCGCAAACGACATAGATTTTTTGATGAAAGGGAGTATAATATACATAAAGAATATCATAGAGGATGGAATTACTTTACAAAGGGGGTATTTTTATGTATTACCAACCGAAACCATTTGGAATAGTATTGAGAAATGCAAGGATGGACAAAAAATTAACACAAGCTGAGCTGGCAGAAATATTGGATATTTCTTTGTCATATCTTAAGGACTTGGAACGTTTTCGAAACAATCCAAGTTATGAAGTGTTTGAAAAAGTGATGCATTACTTTAATTTGTCTGCGGATTTGGTTATTTATCCAAGGAGAAACCAGGAAGATAGTACATACCTAAAAATTGAGCGTTTGTTAACACAGTGTGATGAGAGACAATTGTATGTTATTTTGGCTACAGCGGAAGCGTTATTGTCTGTGAGAGAGGAGAAAACAGTGGAAAAGGAATATAATGGAAATTATAGTATTCTTTAATTTGTTATAATTCGGAATTGCTTCGGGAAAATACAACTTTTATATATTTATTTAAATTTACTTAATTTTAGGATGATTAAGTATATAATCAGCTTCAAAAGGCTGGTATAAGTACGGATTTTTGAAGCTCTATTCGTAAAGTGCAAATATCGAGTATTATGATACAAGATCAAAATAAAAATGTAATAATTATTATATAAAAAAATGAGTAACTCCGGCAGTTTAATAATAAATGTAGTTTCTTCTCAGTATTTCGCAAAAGTATGGCATAGCCATATTGAATTATTGACCATAAAGTTTATAATTAAAATTATAATGATAGAGGTGAATAATGATAATATTAGATATAGAAGAAAAATATATTATAAAAAGTATTAATATTGCAGAATTTTGTAGGTGGATTGGGTAGATAAAACAAAATCCGAATAAAAAATGATATATATTTATATACTATCAAAAATTTATACATTGCCAATAGAAAAATATTTACAATAAAATGTATATTATTGCCCATTTCAAAAACTAAGGTTATCTTTACCCGCAGCAATTCTCTGGTAGTTATCAGGATATACCCTGTTTGATTGAATTTGTTTAGGCTATAAAGGTTTAGGAAAAGA
>CAJUCG010000259.1 GCA_910585065.1 uncultured Lachnospiraceae bacterium | reverse complement strand
GGATTCCAGATATAAGTATTTGGGAACGGATGACAAACTGGAAAAACTCTATAAAGAGGGAATACAAAACGCGGCGATCTGCATCGGATATCTCGGAAAAGGAAACCTTCGGGAAGAAATATATCAGAAACTGAAAAAAATAGGTTATCATCTTCCAGTGATTTCTGATCCTTCTGCGGTTATTTCTGATACAGCGGTTTTGGAAGAGGGAACTTTTGTCGGAAAAGGAGCAATTATAAATTCAGAGGCAAGAATAGGAAAGGGATGTATTATTAACACGATGTCCCTTGTGGAACATGATTGTATTGTTGAGGATTTTGTGCATCTTGCTGTTGGAGCGGTTTTATGTGGGGGCGTTTTCATTGGAAGAAACGCGTTTATTGGGGCAAGTGCTACTGTGCTTCAAAGTAAGAAAATCGGAAAGAAAAGTATTGTAGGAGCTGGCGCAGTTGTAACTTTGGATATTCCCAAAGACTGTATGGCAGTGGGAATTCCGGCAAAATCAATTAAATATTTCGAGGACGGACAGGAGCATACGGAATGAACCATACATTGATTATTGCGGAGGCAGGAGTAAATCATAACGGAAGTCTGGAACTTGCAAAAAAGCTGGTGGATGCAGCGTATGAAAGTGGTGCGGATATTGTGAAATTTCAGACTGCAAAGCTTAGTTCACTGGTAACCAAAACCGCACCGACCGCAGAATATCAACAGGAAAATATGGGGCAGGAATTATCTCAGGCAGAAATGCTGAAAAAACTGCTTTTATCTTTTGACAATTTTCGAGAATTATCTCAGTATTGTAAAAGCGTTGGAATACAATTTCTGTCAACACCCTTTGACTTGGAAAGTATTGATTTTTTGGAAGAAATTGGGTGTACCTTCTGGAAAATTCCTTCTGGGGAAATTACAAATCTTCCTTATTTGGAGCGATTGGCAAGGACAGAAAAACCTATTATTATATCCACGGGAATGTGTACATTGGAAGAGGTTAGCGATGCGGTTGACATTTTAAAGCAAAATCATGCGGGGAAAATTATCCTGCTTCATTGTACAACACAATATCCCGCACCGTATTTAGAAGTAAATCTCAACGCTATGCAGACATTGCAGAAAGAATTTGGGTTTGAAGTTGGGTATTCCGATCATACAAAAGGGATTGAGGTTCCGATTGCTGCGGTCGCAATGGGGGCAACAGTAATCGAAAAACATTTCACTTTGGATCGGAACATGGAAGGACCGGATCACAAGGCAAGCCTTGAGCCGGATGAACTTGCCGCGATGGTAAAAGCAATTAGAAATATTGAACTAGCGGCAGGAACCGGAGAAAAGAAACCTTCTGAATCGGAAAAAAAGAATATAGTGATTGCAAGAAAGAGTATTATTGCTTCCAGAAATATTAAGAAGGGTGAGATATTCACAGAAAATAATTTAACAACGAAGCGTCCGGGAAATGGCATTAGTCCCATGAAGTGGTATGAAATTCTAGGAACAAGAGCAAGCCGAGATTTTGATGAAGATGAGATGATCGAATTATGAGAAAAATAGCAGTAGTAACCGCAACAAGAGCAGAATATGGTTTGCTGTCACCTGTAATAAGGGAATTGCGAAAACAGGAAAACGACGAACTTAGAGTTGAACTTGTTGTTACAGGAACGCATTTAAGCGACAGCTACGGCATGACGGTGAAAGAAATTGATGATAGAATTGATTATTGCATTCCGATACCGATTAAGTCAACTTCAGAGGCAGATATTTCTGCAAATCAGGCGGAAACTCTTGTGAAATTTACGGAACTATTTCTAAAAGAAAAATATCATGCCGTTCTTTTACTTGGGGACCGATATGAAACTCTTGCGATAGCGATCGCCGCAGGGAATACAAGAACTCCAATCTTTCATCTTTGTGGAGGGGATACCACCGAGGGAGCTTTGGATGAATGGATTCGTCATTCCATCACAAAGATTAGTTATCTCCATTTTGTTACCAATGAGGAAAGCAGAAGGAGAGTGATCCAGCTTGGAGAGGATCCGGAAAGAGTATTTAACTATGGATCGACCAGCATTGACAATATTATGCGGGCTGCAAAGATGAGCAGGGCAGAGGCATTATCAAGTGTAGGACTTGGGGATTGTAAATATGCTCTTTGCACATATCATCCGGTTACCATGAAGGGCGGTAGTGTAGATAAACAAATATCGGAATTTCTTGAAGCAATCAAAGTATTTCCGGAAATAGAATTTATTGTTACAAAATCAAATGCAGATCAGGGCGGTGCGCGGATCAATGAACTTTTAGATAAGGCGGAAAAAGAGATTTCTAATCTTCATGTATTCGCTTCTCTTGGAGTAAAGCGGTATCTTTCACTGATGAAATATTCTGAATTTGTTTTAGGAAACTCGTCGAGTGGAATTATTGAAACTCCTGCATTCCATGTCCCTACAATAAATATTGGCAACCGGCAAAGGGGAAGATTGCAGGCAGAAAATATTATTAATTGTAAGGAAGACAAAGTATTTATTATGGAAGCCATCAATTTATCTTTAACGAAAAAATTTAAGGAATGCTGCAAAAATACACAGAATCCTTATGGGGATGGGAATACATCCGGAAGGATTGCAAGAAAAGTGCTGGAAGTAATTAAAAATGAAAGAATCGATTTAAAAAAGAAATTTTATGATATTCAGTAAAAATGTAACAAAAGATTACTAATATTAAAGATAAAAAGGTGATATTGTATGAATAAGTTAACGATTGTAATGTATCATTATGTGAGAGATTTACTACATAGCCGTTATCCTAAGATTAGGGGACTTGATGTGAGTTTATTTCAACAGCAAATACAATTTCTTAAAAATAATTTTTCTATTGTAACAATGGAAGAAGTTATTTCCGCGTGTAAGGGAGAGCAGAACCTGCCTAATGATTCGATACTTCTTACATTTGATGATGGCTATATTGACAACTATACTTTTATCTTTCCAATTTTAGAAAAGGCAGGAGTTCAGGGATCTTTTTTTATTCCAGGAAAAACTTTTGCAACTCATCAATTGTTAGATGTTAATAAAGTCCATTATATTCTTGCAAATGCAGATACTGAAAGTTTGTTGCATAATGTATTTGAACGAATGAATTTTTATCGTGATGGTAAAGATTATTATCCACAGAATGATGAGCTTTTTGCGAAATATGCAAAAGAGACCCGTTTTGATACAAGAGAGATTATCTTTATAAAGCGGATGTTACAGACGATTTTGCCTGAGGAAGTAAGAAAGCAAATCGTTTGTGATTTATTTAAAAAATATGTCGATTTATCAGAAGAGAAGTTAGCATACGAGTTATATATGACAGAAGATCAGATATGGTCAATGAAGAAGCAAGGGATGTTTATTGGAGTGCATGGCTATGATCATGATTGGTTAGGAAATCTTCCAAAAGAGAAGATGGAAAAGGATATTCAGAAAGCTTTGGATGTGATGGATGGATTTATTGATCAGAAACAGTGGGTGATGAATTATCCTTATGGAAATTATAATAAGGATGTTTTGGATTATATCCAAGAACAAGGAGCTTGTCTGGGGTTGACAACAAGGGTCGCGGTTGCTGATCTTATCCATGATCATCCGCTTGAATTGCCGCGTTTAGATTGTAATGATTTTCCACCGAAAAGTGATAATTATAGGGAGATAATATGAAAAAGGATATTTTACCAGAACTGAATGGAAAAGATTATATTGAATCATTGAATGCTGACTACGAAATACGTTTTTGCAGAGAAGAAGAGTATGCAGAATTAGTGGAATTTTTAAAAAATTACTGGAAAAAAGATCATATTTTTACATTGTCAAAAGAATTGCTGGACTTTCAACATTTAGATCAAAAAAATCATCGATATAATTTTGTGATTGCGAAACATAGAATAAGCAATGAAATTCATTCAATTCTTGGATTTGTTCCAACAAATCACTATGATGAAAAAATTCAAAATATAA
>CAJUCG010000258.1 GCA_910585065.1 uncultured Lachnospiraceae bacterium | reverse complement strand
ATGCTCTTTTGCAATATTAAGATCAGTTTCAGACATTACTAAAATTGCATTTTTATTGTTTGCCTTACAAAAACCGATAAAATCGCCAACAGATATTTCCCAATTTTTTTTAGTTAAACGACTGATTTTTATTGTGTAGGCGCAGCCAGAATTGCTGCCACACATCTGTTTGTAATCTCTGCTGTCTGTAAGTGCTAAAATCATCCATGAGTTATCATATTTACAGTTGGTAATGGGATTTATTCGGTTTTCATTCAGTTTATCGAGGCGATAAATCATTTTTGGAAATCCTTTCTATGATTGGGGTAAGAGCTTAGCTTTAAGTTTCTTTAAAGTACATAGAAACCTACTGTAAAACATAGTATAGCAGACTTTTATTATATTTTATTATACAAAAAAATTTCTCTGTTTACAATAAAATTTCCATTAAACCTCTTATTGTTTTGATTGTATTTTGCGAAAGGAGGAAATAAACCGTGCATTGTAATACCTTTATCTTTGGTATATTGGCGGCTCTTCTATCGGATGTTATGTGTGGCATTGCTATTGATCAATTCTTCGCAGCAGAATATTACATATAACAATAGCTAATACAGAAATCAAGAGTAACGGCAAAAGGCTTTCAAACTTAAAAACACTTGCTGTCATTAGTTGATATCCCCATAAAGCCGGAAATAGTTTTCCTATTGTTTCAAACGCTTTTGGAAGCAGTTCTATCGGAAACATAATTCCAGAAAGCATAATAGAGGGCAAAAAAACTATTATAGAAAACATAGAAGTCTTTGCCTGGTCCTTTACGGTCAGACCAATTATACTGGAAATACTAAGCGATACCGCAATAAAAATAGCAAGGCTGACGAAGTATATCCCCGGATTTTCTGGTATTTCAGCACGAAAGACAAGCGGCGCAGCAATATATAAAATAATGCTCATAATGAACAAATGAATATATGCTGAAATATTGGTTAAAACAAGACCAAGATATAATGGAACACCATTTGCTTTGTAGACCTTTTTAATATCGCCGCTGTAAATTTCAACGAGAGAGGGGGGAAGACCAATCAATGCTCCCATTGTCACACCAAATGCAGTCATTGACTGAATAAGTGTATATTTTGTTTCCGGCATAACTGACGTGAATATACCACCCATAATAACAAAGAATAAAAGCGGTACAATATAGCAAGTGATAAGTAATGTCTTACTCCTTATATCTAATTTCCATTGTAAGGAAACCCCGTATAGAAAAGCACCCATTGTTATGCTCCCTTCGCAATTTTTATAAAATGCTGTTCCAGTGAACCGCGGTCTATCCGAATATCTATGATAGTTTCTCCCTTCTCCTTGTACTGCATAAGCAGCGAGAGCAGAGAATCCCCGATATTTTCAGATTCATATTTCTCGGTTCCATTTTCAGTTTGGATTGTGAGATTATAATGCTTTCCAATGGTTTCACCCAACTGTTTTACCGTCCCGGTAAAGGCAATTTTTCCGCCGGAAAGAATAGCAATCCGATCACATAAATTTTCAACTTCTGTCATATCATGGCTTGCTAATATTATGGTCTTTCCCCTTGCTTTTAACTGACGGATTTGTCTATGTAAAGATAGCCGTCCCTCGACATCAAGTCCTGCGGTTGGTTCATCAAGAAATAGAATATCCGGATTTCGTGTTAGAGCAAGTGCCAAATGAAGCCGCCGCTTTTGCCCGGTTGATAATTGATAATATTGCTTTTTTGCAAATTCGTCAATGCCAAGAGCGTCAAGCATTGCTTTGTCAGGGGCTGTCCTATTCCATTTAGCAAATAGTATGATTGCTTCCAATGCTTTAATATGCCCCGGCAGGGAAGCCGACTGTAATTGAATACCCACTCTGCCATTTACAGTAATGCTTCCACTGTCGTAGTTTCTTAAACCTTCGATACATTCAAGGGATGTGGTTTTTCCTGCGCCGTTTACGCCGAGCAGGGCAAAAATTTCTCCCTGCGGTACGCAAAAATCTAAACCGTTCAGTACAATGTGGGTTCCATAACTCTTTGTTAAGTTACTAATTTTTATGGCTTCATTCATTTTGTTTCCTCCTGAAATGGGTTGATACCTAAATGGGAAAAATAGAAGTCTAATGCTTTACCAATATATTCGTTAGCAATATCTTGTTTCTTTTTCCACTTATGGTCTGCATTTTGAAATTGCCCTAATTCAATAAGTTTGGGAAGCATACTCATCTCTCCGCCGGTGAAATCCATTATCATATTCCAATAGGCTTTTGCAAAATTCTGTCCCTCGTCACTATCCGCAGGAACACCCGCATTTTGAAGTCTTATTGCTTCCTCCAAAAGCTGCATGAAAGTGTTTAAAAATGCCATTCCGCTGTCTTTATTAAAATGGCGGCGGATATGGTCAAGAGTCCGGTCATCAAAATGTTTAATCAGCCAATAGAAATCATTTTTCATCTGCAAATTGACAATAATATCAGCATATTTTTTGAAATCAACTGACTGCATTTGAAGAACCTCCTCCCGCAAGACTTCCAGTTCCCTCAGCGATTCAGATAAACTTTCTATTTTTTGTTTGACAGCGGCTGCCTGCTCCATTAGGACATCGGCAATTTCAGCCGGTGTATTAAGCGGAATAAGCCGATTCTTTATGTCATCCAAAGAGAAGCCTAAATGTTTGAAGGACAAAATCTGATGAAGCTTTACGATGTCTTTATCTGTATATAGCCTGCGCCCTCCTTCACTAATGGCAGACGGGGAAAGCAAACCTTCTCTATCATAATGCTGCAATGTTCGTACAGTAACATCCATCTTTTTTGCGATTTCTCCAATGGTCATATAACCTTGTGATATAGCTTTATGTTTATCCATATCATACCTCCTTATTTACAGTATACCTCATTACGCTGCGTCACAAGCAAGTGTTTTTTAAAGATTTTTGAAAAAAAGCTGGTATTATATATTGTGCAGGAGGGGGAGAGAAAAAAATTAATTTTTAGCAAAGTTGAAAAATAAAAAAGATAACAACTGTAGGTTGAATTTATCGAGTTTCCATACCTTGCATACAACTATGATTTGTGCTATTCTGGCAATGTCAAACAGAAATATCTGCAGGAAGAAGGATCGGGGCAAAAAAATTTTAAACTTTGGCAGGGAGGAAGTGAAAAACTTTTGAATCTTGGTGGGGCGGAAGTAAAAAATTTTTGAACCTTGGCAGAATGGAAGCGAAGAATTTCTAAACCCTGCAGAATAAAATGGAAGAATATTACAGGAAGGAAGGGGAAATTTTATGGCAAATGAATTTGGCGAAAATTTAAAGCAGATCCGCAGGGAGAAGGGGATCACACAGGAGCAGCTTGCGGACGCGGTCGGTGTGTCGGCGCAGGCAGTGTCAAAATGGGAGCAGGGAAGTTTTCCGGACGCAAGTCTTCTCCCGGCAGCAGCGGATTTTCTTGGGGTGAAGATTGATGAGCTGTTTGGGAGGAAAGAGGAACACCCTAGTTTGGAACAACTGCTTATGCAGGAATTTGACGCGGCAGAACGGGATGAGGAAGGAAAACTCCTCTATGGGGCGGAGGCGGAGAAACGCCGAATGCTGTGTGTGTGGCGGCTCTGCCACCTTCTCGGATGCACATATATGCGGTGCAGCAATATTCGCGAGGTTTCGGAACTGACGATTGAAGGAAATTTATGGAATAGGGTATATATGCAGATTGTGGATGAAGGAGGATTTATTCAGGCAAAATTAAATAAGTCACTGAGATATTTTTTGATTATGCCGCAGCCGGAGGAGGGGTATGATAGTGCGGGGGAATTAAAATATGGTGAGGGGATGGAAGAATTATTCCGCTTTTTGGGCACGCCAAATGTCTTGCGCGTCCTGTTTTTGTTAGCGGAGCAGGAGCAGAATATATTTTTTGACTGCAATACGTTAATGGAGGAACTTGGAATAGATTTCGAAAATGCAAAGGAAATTATAGGGGGATTGCTGCGGCTGAAATTGGTCGTGCCGGCAGAATTAAAGCGGGGTGGAGAGAATGTGGAGATCTATCAGT
>CAJUCG010000257.1 GCA_910585065.1 uncultured Lachnospiraceae bacterium | reverse complement strand
GGTCTCTTTGAACTGAGTATGGAAGAAAGACGGAGAAGGATAACGGATAATATCGCGTCCATCCTTCCAACCTTAGAACCTTGGCTTGCACAGTTAAACGACTTCTTTAAAAATTTTTCTGCAGATCATTTTCGCAAGCCGATGCTTGCCCCGGAGGGGGAAATTCTTTTCACCAGGCTATGCACTGCATTGCACCTTTCAACGGCAAGCAGTCTGCATTTGCGCCAGCTTATGCTCTATCTGACGCTGTCTGAAATTCCCTATGCGGATTCGATGAAAAGATTGCTTGCCTCCCCGCTCAAAACGCCATGCCGGACAAAAAAGGAGGGATTACAATATCTTGGAGAACTTTATGAATACTATTTATCCGACCTATAGCCATATCTATATCGAGCATGAAGCATTTTCTTACCCTATTGCGCAAGATTTGATAAAATCACATACGGACAGCAGTTCTATAATTGAGATCGAGCATTATATGGATCTGTTCGGGCGCACCCACCAAAATTTCATGGCTCAAAAATATAGCCCCGCGCTGATTCTTGCCGTAAAACATGGAAATTTTCTCTATCCGGGCGCGCCATTTTGTCAGGATTTTGGAAATCAATATTTTTATTATACCTCCTTTGCAATGAATTGCCCATTTGACTGTGAATACTGTTATCTTCAGGGAATGTATGCCTCAGCTAATCTTGTACTTTTTGTCAATCAGGAGGACTATTTTACGGAGCTGACTAAGAGTTTAACAAAGCATCCTGTTTATCTTTGTATCTCCTATGATACCGATCTGCCTGCACTGGAAAAAATGACGGGATTTATCTCCCGCTATCTTGCATTTGCAGCGCGATGGACGAATCTAACCACGGAGATCCGAACAAAAAGTGCCGTCTCTCCTGCCTCTTTTGCGGCGGGGATCGCAAAGAGTGTACTCTCCCGCAGTATTATGGCTTACACACTCTCGCCGGACGAGGTGATCTCTCGCTTTGAACACCGTACCCCGCCGCTTTCTAAGCGGCTCTTAGCCATTAGAGAAGCACACAGTGCGGGATTTCCCATAAGGCTTTGCTTTGATCCTCTGCTTGCCATACCGGATTTTGAATCGATTTACGGCAAGTTTTTTGTGCAGGTAAAGGAGACACTTTATGGAATTCCTATACAGGATGCAAGCATTGGTGTATTCCGTATTTCGGACAGCTATCTCAAGAAAATGCGTAAGGCAAGACCAAATTCTGCGATCTTGCAGTATCCATTCACTAATGAAGATCATATCTGTAATTATGGAAGGCAAAGTAAAAAAATGATCTCTTTTGCGCAGGATTATCTAAAAGAATGGATTCCAAAAGAGAATATTTACACCCTGGAATAACTTTTTATATGGAATGGAGTGTTGTATGAAAACTGCAATTGTAACCGGCGCATCGAGTGGGATTGGAAAGGCTATTGCAAAAGAATTGTTGGAGATTGGCTATGAAGTTTTTGGCTTTGGAAGAAATTTTAGAGCCAGTGTACCTGTGCCGCAGGATGCGCAATTTCACCCGATAGAATTAAACCTGATGCAAACTGGTCTGCTTATCGAAAAAATCAGGGAAATTAAAAAAAATAAGCGGATTTCCCTGTTGGTTAATAATGCGGGGACCGCCTATTTTGGTTTGCACGAAGAATTAAGTCCCGCAATGCTGCACGAGATGGTAATGGTCAATCTGGAAGTGCCAATGCTGTTATGCCAGATGCTTTTGCGCGATCTGAAAGAAACAAAGGGGCATATTATTCAAATTTCTTCCGTCACTGCAAAAAAGAGCAGTCCCCATGGATGCGCTTACGGTGCAACTAAGGCGGGATTAAGTATGTTTTCGCAGAGTCTGTTTGACGAGGCGCGCAAATACGGGGTTCATCTCACCTGCATTCACCCGGATATGACAAGGAGCAATCTCTACCGCAATGCAGATTTTGAGGCGCAGGAGGGAGAAGAGTACTGCCTTTTGCCATCGGATATTTCTGCCGCAGTGCGCGCTGTACTTACAGCTAGGGAGGGCATGGTGGTTTCGGAGATCACACTCACTCCGCAGAAACATCGGATTGCAAAGAAAAAGCAGGTATAGTGGTATCCAGATTGGGAGGAAGAATAAATCAAAAACGCTTTATTAGTAATGATAAATACTAAGATATCCCTTTTTCGCCATCTTTTTGAATTTTTTTCAAAAAAACAGTTGACGAAATAGAAAAATATGCTATAATTGAGTCAGTGCTTTTATAATACCCAAACAGTTGGTGTAAGCACAATACACAACTGGAGGGAGGTCAGGTGAGAGAATATGTCGAACGTTATTGTTAAAGAGAACGAGACTTTAGACAGCGCTCTCCGCAGATTCAAGAGGAACTGCGCGAAGGCAGGGATTCAGCAGGAAATCCGCAAGAGAGAGCATTACGAGAAGCCAAGTGTGAAGCGTAAGAAGAAGTCTGAGGCAGCTCGCAAGAGGAAGTTCAAATAATCATGTGCAGGGAAAGACCTCGATCGAACAGATTGAGGTCTTTTTTTGCCGTTTTTCGAATATGTTAAAAGGAAGCGAATATTCTTGGGATGTGTGGAATATGGTCTGGCAGAGTAATGTAAAACCGGAACATGACAGAAACCGGAAAAAAGAAAACAGCGGACTTTACAGACAGCTAAAGGAGCAGGAAAAGCGCGAGCGGCAGGAGCGGCTAAGCTTTCTTGAAGTTCTTTCTGAAAGCATTTGTCTGCCGCCGGATGTCCTGGCAGGGGCACCGATTGTCACGATGCATGGCAGAAATGCAATCTATATTGAAAATCATAAAAAGATTACGGAGTACAGCGAGGAGCATATTCTGATACAGACGAAAAGCTGCAAGCTTTCTATCGAGGGAAAAAGTCTTAAAATTGATTATTTTACGAAGGAGGAGCTAAAGATTAGCGGGCTGATCCGGCGCATCTCCTACGGGGAGGAGGCAATGTGAACAGCAAGACAACCAAATCCCTGACTCGTTTTTTTGGCGGAACAGTGCAAATCTGTATTTCCGGAAGCAATGCGGAACGCTTTATCAATCTCTGCCAGTTTCAGGAAATCCCATTAAAGGAGATAAAAAAGGACGGAAGCCGCTACCAGGCGGAACTTCCCGCTAAAGATTATTTTCGTCTGCGTCCGGTAATTAAAAAGACGGGGGTCTGTCCGCGCATTATAAAACGTGAGGGACTGCCCTTCTTTTTAAAAAGGAATCGAAGGCGCAAAGTATTGCTTTTTTGTGCTATTCTCTTTGCCGGAATGATCTATTATCTCTCCGGCTTTTTGTGGCGCATTGAATTTGATGGCTGCTATTATCATACCAAGGAACAATTGCGCGATTTTTTGCAGGAGGAGGGAATTGCGTCGGGGATTCGAAAGGATGCAGCGGACTGCACAGCGATTGAAGAATGTATCCGCAGCCGTTTTACGGATATTGGATGGGTTTCTGCGGAGTTAACTGGAACCGTAATGAAAATACATATCAAGGAAACACGTATGCCTTCCCTGGACGCAGAGCGCGTGGTGGATGGTATGGGGAATGCCTGGGAGGAAGAGACGGGGCATATTGTGGCAGCGCGTGACGGAGTGGTGGCAGAACTGACAGTAAAGAGCGGTACTGCACTTGTCCGACCGGGCGATGTGGTGAAAAAAGGGGATATTCTGATCAGCGGTGTCCTAGACGTAGTCGGAGACGACGGCATTGTGGCAAAACATGCGGTACTCGCGGCGGGCAATGTGCGTTTAAAATGTGTGGAGGATTATCGGGGAAGTGTCCCATTAAACTATCAGGAAAAAATTTATACCGGGCGCAGCAAGAAGGGATTTGTGCTGGAAATATTCGGAAAAAAAATATTTTCATATAATTCTGGAAATCTTTATCAGAACTGTGATATAATAACGGAAATAGGGCAGTACTGCATCGGGAAGAATTTTTATCTTCCGCTTTTGTGTGAGAGGAAAACAGTGAGAGAATATACGCTTGCTGATGCCGTGCGCACAAAGGAGGAGGCAGAACTTTATGCCCGCCAGCTACTGGTACGGTATCTGG
>CAJUCG010000256.1 GCA_910585065.1 uncultured Lachnospiraceae bacterium | reverse complement strand
CTACGATATCAAGCCCTATCTCGCTTACACGGACAGCCATCCCGACGCGCAGGGCGGATTTACTGATCTCGACCAAAAACAGAAATTGAAGGTGCGTTTCGCGCCAAAGATGCAGGAGGGGCTTAGCAGTGAGGAAAAGACAGCAATATCAAATCTTTTAGCCACAGACCCCCGCCCGGCTTACCAACACGATGAAAACAGAATCTATGGCATGGCGTATGCGAAGTATGATATTCGTTTTTTTGTCCGGGGGGAGGAACTGACGGTATGTGAGATTGTTTTGCGCGGGGAGGAGTGATTATTCACGTAAAGAATTTCACAGAGAAAGATTTCTCACCAGAAATAAAAAAGTGTATAGAACCGCGAATAAAAAGCCTGTTTTCCGAGGATACTTAGTAAAAAAGGAAGGCAGGTTTTTGTTATGATAGGGGTTATTATTGCGATTTTATCCGGTGCTATGATGAGTATTCAGGGCGTTTTCAATACTGGTGTCACAAAACAGACCAGCATCTGGACAGCCGCGACATTCGTGCAGTTCAGCGCGTTTTTAGTTAGTATTTCCGCATGGTTTTTGGCTGGAAAACAGGCATCGTTTCTAAGCCTCTTTCATATTGAGGGGAAATATATGCTGCTTGGCGGCGTAATCGGAATTGCGATCACCTACACCGTAATTAAAAGTGTGGAAATCCTAGGTCCTGCGCCTTCGGCGATGGTTATTGTCACTTCCCAGCTGATCGCGGCGTATCTGATTGAGCTGTTCGGTCTGTTTGGCACAGAAAAGGTGGAATTTGTATGGCGAAAATTGATTGCGCTTGTCCTGGTTATCGGGGGGATCTTATTATTTCAGTGGTCGGGGGCAAAGGGAAAGTAGATCTGGAAAAATATAGAATGATAAATGAAAATTTAATAAAAAATGCACTTGTAAAGCGCGCCCGAATCCAGTACAATGGAGATGAGTTGTATTGAGGGTACAATGAGCGGAAGCACCAGAAAGGGATGGGTGTTTCTGTATGAAAAGAAATACTTTGATAAAAGGAGTTTGCAGCGTGATTTTTGTGGCGGCAGCAGGGCTCTTTTATCTTGGTGCAGCAGAAAGTTCTGTGGCAGAAGAGGGCGCGCAGATAATCTTGCAGAAAGAGGAATTGCCGCAGGGTGCGGAAGAGAAAACCAAACAGGAAACTAAAGAGGAGGTGCTGCAGCAGACACAGGAACTAATCTATGTGCATATCTGCGGCGCGGTGAATGCGCCCGGTGTGTATCAGTTGCCCGCGGGTTCGCGGATTGCGGACGCAGTTTTTTATGCGGGAGATTTTTCACCGGATGCGGCAAAAGATTATTTAAATCTGGCAAAGCCTGTTTTGGACGGGGAGAAGATCTATGTTCCCAACAAAGAGGAGGCGGAGCAGATTTTTTTGGAGAAAAGTCTTATTGGGCTCTTGGAGTCCGAGGGGGATCTTCCGGGCGAGAAATCGGAAAGTGGGGGGTTAGTAAATCTAAACACTGCGGGGGTGGATGAGTTGATGACACTTCCCGGTATCGGGAGGGCAAAAGCCGATGCGATATTGTCATACCGCAGGGAACACAGCTTTTCCTCCTGCGAGGAACTAATGCAGGTTCCGGGGATCAAACAGAGTGTGTACGAGAAAATTCGCGATAATATAACGGTGGGAAACTGAAAAAATAATTGCAGATTTGGGGCATTTGGGGAAAAGGAGCAGAATTATCATGGGTAAAAAAGTACTGGTAGTGGATGACGAGAAACTTATCGTAAAAGGGATTCGCTTTAGCCTGGAACAGGACGGTATGGAGGTGGATTCTGCGTTTGACGGCGAGGAGGGACTTGCGGCGGCGCGCAAAAAAGAATATGATATTGTCCTTTTGGATGTGATGCTGCCGAAGATAAACGGTTTTGAGGTATGCCAGCAAATTAGAGAATTCTCGGATATGCCGATCATTATGCTGACGGCAAAGGGGGATGATATGGATAAAATTTTGGGGTTGGAGTACGGTGCGGACGATTACATTACAAAACCGTTTAATATTCTGGAAGTCAAAGCGCGCATCAAGGCGATTATCCGGCGCAATGACAAAAAAATTCCGGAGGCGGAGCAGGCGAGAAAGGAGAAAAGTGCGGCGGAGTTCGGTGATCTGCGCATTGACAGAGAGAGCAGACGCGTCTACATCCGCACAAAGGAGATCAATCTGACTACAAAAGAGTATGATGTTTTAGAACTTCTTGTTTTTCACCCAAATAAGGTCTACAGCAGGGAAAAGCTTTTAAGTACTGTATGGGGATATGATTATCCGGGGGACGTGCGCACAGTGGATGTACATATCCGCAGGCTTCGCGAGAAGATTGAGGAAAATCCGAGCGACCCAAAATTTGTTCATACCAAGTGGGGTGTCGGCTATTATTTCCAAAATTTGTAAAGGAATCCCAGGGTGAAGGAGCGAGAAGAAATGCGGGGGTGGGCAAAAAAATTTCGTCTGACACAGAAATTTAAATATTTGACAAGTATGCGTGTGGCTCTGTTTGCGTTAATCTTGTTTACCGCGGGAGTCACGCTTTTTGGCGTGAGTGTGGGCGCGCTTGCCATATGCAGGGAACAGGCGGTTTTGGGGAGGATCTCAGAGGTGGGGGAATACGGGAAAATCCTTACTAATCAGATGGCATCCTCCGGATATCTCGCGGCACAGGGGCTGGAGATCACGACGGAGCTGACGGCGGCGGCGGATATCTTTGACGGGCGCATTCTTGTGGTGGACAAAAACTTGCGCGTGGTCGCGGATACATTCAATTATGAGGTGGGCAAGATTTTGCTCTCGCAGAAAGTGATTGAGTGCATTCGCGGCATAAATACTTATCGGGTGGAGGAAAAAGACGATTATATTCAAATGACGCTCCCTGTGCGGGGCGGCGAGACGGCGGAGAATGCCTATGCGGGTGCAATTATTCTCCGTGCCTCCCTAGAGCGCGAAACTACATTTTTAAACCGGAGAGAACATACGGTATTGATTATTGATCTGGTAGTTTTGTTTGTGGTGGCACTTGTGGCGTTCTTTTGCTCCGGCAGGATGACGAAACCATTTAAGTCCATTATTGCTTCCATCCAGCATGTGACGGACGGATATTTAGAAGACCCCGTTTCCATCGGCGGTTTTTACGAGGTCAGACGCATTTCGGACTCGTTTAATGAGATGCTTTTACAGATGAAGAAAGTCGAGGAGTCCAGGCAGGAATTTGTCGCAAATGTTTCGCACGAATTGAAAACCCCCATGACTTCCATCAAGGTGCTTGCGGATTCGCTTACCATGCAGGAGGATGTGCCGGCGGAGTTGTATCGGGAATTCCTCACTGATATCACGGATGAGATCGAGCGCGAGAATCAGATTATCAACGATCTGCTCTCTTTAGTGCGCCTTGATCGCAAGGATGCGGAAATGCATATCGCACAGGTTTCCATCAACGAGCTGATGGAGATTATCTTAAAGCGCATCAAGCCCATTGCAAAGAAGCGAAATATCGAACTGATGTTTGAAAGTTTTCGCCCGGTACTTGCGGAGGTGGATGAAGTCAAACTTTCGCTTGCCGTGTCCAATCTGATTGAAAATGCAGTAAAATATAATGTCGAGGACGGTACAGTGCGTGTGTCGGTCAATGCAGATCACAAGTATTTTTACATATCAGTCTCCGACTCAGGCATTGGAATTCCAGAGGCGGCACAGCCGTTTATCTTTGACCGTTTTTACCGCGTGGACAAAGCCAGATCCCGCGAGAGCGGCGGCACAGGATTGGGGCTTGCCATCACAAAGAGCGTGGTGCTGCGGCACAAGGGGACGATCAAGGTCAACAGTCGGGAAAATGAAGGGACAACATTTACGGTGCGCATTCCGTTAAACTTTATCGCTTAGGAAAGGAGGAACGGCATGGAGCGCGGGAAAGTATTTCTTTTTGTGCTGGCATTTCTTTTGCTCTGCGGCAGTTTAGGCTGTGGAAAGGAACCTGGCGAGGAGAGCGCGGGCGGGCGGATCTATTTTTTAAACGGCGCGGAGACACAGCTTGTCAGTGAGGGCTATGAGTTAAAGGCGACATTTAAGGAAGCGCAGG
>CAJUCG010000255.1 GCA_910585065.1 uncultured Lachnospiraceae bacterium | reverse complement strand
AACCGGCACTGCCGCTGCTCTTGATATTTTCTTCGAGTTTTTATTACAAACCGCAGCGGCAGAAACAATTACATAAAATTTGCAAAATCCAGAGTTTGATACAGAAACCGCCGACACTCTCCACTGGTCTGCCATACCCGTATCCCTGCCCGAAATTCTGGTACCAGTTTCCGCCGTACTGTAACTTGTCCAGATAATTGCAGTACTCTGTATTGCCAGGTTCCAGATCCACAGCCTGTTTTGCGTAATTGAGCGCGTTTGCCTTGTTGCCCGCACCCTCGTTTGCCACCGCCGCAAAATAATACCATCTGGCTGTGCGCTCCCGTATTTCTGCAAGCACATGCAATGCCTCCGCATAATGCCCCGCATTGATATAATTGCGTGCCGCCTGCATCTGCACAGTGGATTCCTCATAATCATCATTCACATGAAAGCCGCCTGTATTTTGCCAATAATTTCCAAATCCACCAAAACTCCCGTAGCTGCCCTGATTTCCATAACCGCCATAATTTCCTTGTCCACCATAAGTATTCTGGTTTCCCTGTGATCCAAAACCCTGTCCGAATCCGCCAAAGCCCGATCCGGCATAGCCCTGCCCCGAATAATCCCCGGATCGCTCCTTCATAATCTGGGCATAGGCCTGCTGCACCTGCTTAAAGTGTTCTTCCGCCTGCTCTTTGTTCGGATTGTTGACATTTGCATCCGGATGATATTTGCGGCTTAATGCTCTGTATGCTTTTTTTATCTCTTCCTCCGATGCGTCGCGCGATACCCCGAGCACCTGATACGGGTCAAAATACATAGTTGATTTACCTCGTTTCCACGCATCCTAGCGTCTTACTCCGTCCGCCCCTGCTCCCTTTTCACCTGTAAAATCTCATATTTTGTCCAGACACCGGAATAAATAATATTGCGCAGCACCGCAACTTCCTCGATCAGCGGAAGCATCTCAAATTTTCTTGAGCAGTCCGCCATCGTCATCACCAATACCTGTCTGCAAAATGGCTCGAAATCTTTTCTCCCACAGATCGGCAGAAAGGGGTTGTAACTCCCCTTTTTCTTATCCTTCTCAAGATCGTCATATGCGTCCATCAGGTAGATAAATTTTCCAAGATAAAATCCCATCTCCCACAGCGTTTCCCGCCACTCATCTTCCCGATAAACAAAAATTTCTGCCGTCAGCCGGCCAAAGCAGTTCGCAGCACTGTCGATATCCGTGTCCCCCTCCTTTAGAGCCATCATCAAATGATCCTCCGCCCGCTTTTTCCAGCAGTCCCCGCATTTATTTAACTCGTCCGCCCACAGATTTTTTCCCCGCTTCTTTTCAATCTCACAGAGCAGATTAAGCTCTCTTTCCATCGTCCCGATCTGACGCGGATATTTCTTGCAAAGCATCTTGTAGCCACCCTCAAGCATCCGCGCAATCATTCTCTGACTATGGGAATGATCGTCGTTCCAATGATCCCTGCATTTGTGGTATGTCAGCGCGATATTCATATCCGCCGCATACTCTGTCATTTCATTGATGCGCACCTCATGACGCTTCGCACCGTTTGGGATACACCGTATCATTTCCGTCTTTGTCTCACACTCATACAGCGAGGTTAAGAGAACCAAAAGAAAGGTCATATCATAATTTAATAACCACTGTCCCCGCTTCTTATATTTTTCTCGCAGCACACGGCACAGTCCGCAGTAATAGCCATGAAACCGCCTATATTCTTCCTCTGGGAGTTCTTCTTTATTGATTGTCACATACCCAAACATCGCCCGCTCTCACTCCCTGTCAGCTCTTTTTGATAAACTCCACACTGCACTTTGGACAGCGCACTGCTACCTTGCCTTTTCCTCTTGGGATGCGGATCTTCTGTCTGCAACCTGGACAGTGGTAAATATGATGTGTCCTGCGCATTTTCATCTCTCTAAAAAATGCCCCGAAAGAGGTTCGGATCTTCGCTGTCTTTTGCAGATACTTTATGTTCTCCGCATAACGCCTTTGACGGTTTCGCGAAAAAATACGAAAATAGCTGTATGTCATCAGTGCTAGTGCAAATAAGTACAAGACCCATTGTCTTGTAAGCATTGAAACCACCAAAAGTATAACAACAAAAAGGTTTAAGAAGCGCGCAAGCTGATCTACGCCGTACCTTCCCATCATAAACTGCTGCAATTTTCCTCTCATAATATGCCCCATTTCCATGCGCTGTCATACAAAAAGACTACAGAAATATCTTAATTTTTCTGGGCGGGAAAGTCAATTAAACAAACGGGAAGAATCATTAAAATATCATAAAATCCTTTTTTTCTTATGCCTCCTTCATCCTGTTCTCCACCTTGCGGATAATCACAAAATACGAGATGCCCAAAAGCACGGCGGCTGACAACCAGGCAAGCGGTCCTGCAAGGCAGACACCGGTAAATCCCAAAAGCCCCGGCAGGGTAAGAGCCGCAATACAGCGCACCACAAGCTCCATCACGCCGCCCATCAACGGCATAAAACTATGGCCGATTCCCTGCATAGCATTACGGTAAATAAAAATCATAAACAAAAATGGAAAAAACGCGGCGCAGATGCGCAGGTAGTGCATGGACGCAGCGATAATCTCATCCACAGCTCCCGCATCTTCCTTGATAAACAGGCGTGTGAGCGGCTCCCCGCAGGTAAAAAGAATAATCATTCCGAGAACCGAAAAACAAAGGGTCAGAAAACTCGCCTGCCGCACTCCCTTGCGTACCCTGTCCACCCGTCCCGCGCCGAGATTCTGTCCGGAAAAATTTGCCATGGTTACACCAAATGTTCCAGCCGGCTGACTAACTAATTGTTCCACCTTTGACGCGGCGGCATAAGCTGCGATTCGATTCTCTCCAAACAAATTGATCGCGCCCTGCAATACAATTACCCCGATCGCTGTGATCGAAAACTGAAATGCCATTGGCAGCCCGATACCCATATGTTTTGCCGCGATTTTTATATCCCATCGGAAATCCTTTTTGGAAAGATGCAGAATCGGATATTTTTTCGCGATGTACAAAAAGCAGCACACGCCGGAAACCGCCTGCGAAAGCACAGTGGCAAGTGCTGCGCCCCTCACGCCAAGACCGAAATTCACAATAAATAAAAAATCCAGCCCGATATTTAACACGGACGAAACCATCAGAAAATACAGCGGCGTTCTGCTGTCGCCAAGAGCGCGCAGGATACAGGCAAGGATATTGTAGAGTACCGTGGTAAAAATCCCTGCAAAAATTGTTGCAATATACTGGTAGGACTGTTCAAAAAGTTCATCCGGCGTATTGATCGCGCGCAGCATTGGACGTGCAAAGATCACCGCCAAAAATGTGACTGTCACGGTAACCACCGCCGCCAGAATCACCATAATGCCGACGCAGTGCCGCATTCCATCCTCATCTTTCGCGCCGAAACGCTGCGCCACTAAAACCGCAAAGCCGGAGGAAAGCCCCATTACAAATCCAATCACCAAAAACGACATTGGTCCTGTCAGTCCCACCGCTGCCAGAGCGTTTTCGTCAATGCATCTTCCAACAATAATAGTATCCACCATATTGTATAGTTGTTGGAAAATATTCCCAATCAAGAGTGGGATGGAGAAAAATAAAATAAGCTTCATCGGACTGCCCACCGTCATGTCCTTTCCCCTATATCCTGCTGCCATAAAAAAATGCCATCCTTCCTGCTAAATATAAATGTATGGGTTTCTGCCCACAGCCCCTTACTATAGCAGTACAAATGGCAAAATTCAATAGCTTATCTTATCAAATTTTTGATTATTTTATCCTCTACCACTCCCGCTCCCTTACCCGGATTCCATCCCTTAACGCCTCATCCTTTTTAATAATCTTTGTACTCATCTCCAGTTCCTCTGCAATTGCGGAGCGCGTTTCATTCTGTATCACAATATGAACCAATGTCTTTACAGCAACCGTTACATTGCCCGCAATCCCTTCCCGCGATTTTAAAACATAAATATAGGTATCCCCATTTTCCTCTTGATAAATCACCTCATTTGGAATATGACAGCTACAGCGCACTCTCGCCTCCTCATGCACAAACTCCACTTCCTGTCCCACGGCATATGCTCCCTCCTGCGGAAAAATTACTGCCTCGATCACATCCTCCATATAATCATACATCTTTGCTACAAGAATTCCCCGCGCAGGATTTCCTCCTTTGACCGAGAGCCAGACTTCATCTCCAGAAGAAACTCCA
>CAJUCG010000254.1 GCA_910585065.1 uncultured Lachnospiraceae bacterium | reverse complement strand
TGGCCATCCTGGAAAATACAAGGGCTGCCTGAATTTTTCAGACAGCCCAACCGCAGTATGCTAACGATGAAAGTGCCTTCGTTTTGCCGTACCGATTAGCCTGCTGCCTTTGCCGCTTTAATCTGTTCCGTCAAAACTGGCAGGATTTTGTTTAGATCGCCTACAACACCATAATCTGCCACGGAGAAAATCGGAGCCGTTTCATCTTTGTTGATGGCAACGATAATATCGGATTCCTCCATTCCCGCGAGATGCTGGATTGCGCCGGAAATACCGATCGCAAAATATACATGAGGGCGCACGGTCTTGCCGGTCTGTCCCACCTGTAAATCCTTTGGCTTCCACCCCGCATCCACAACTGCACGCGAGCAACTTACAGTTCCGCCGATCGCTTCTGCCAAATCCTCAAGGAGTTTGAAATTCTCCTGACTGCCAACGCCACGACCACCAGATACCAGGATCTTCGCATCCATAATATCCACTGTGTCCGTCACTGCTTTTACGATCTCAAGGATCTCCACATACTTGTTATCCGGCGTAAAGCCTGGGTTGAATTCCTCGATATTCGCTTTCACTCCTGTCTGCCTTGCGCGCTTTTGCATAACACCTGGGCGCACGGTTGCCATCTGCGGACGGAAATCCGGGCAGGCGATCGTTGCAATTGTGTTTCCGCCGAACGCCGGACGAGTCATCAAAAGCTGATTATGCTTTGTCTCCTTGCCCGGAACCGGATTGATTGGGAAATCACCGATCTCAAGCTGTGTACAGTCCGCTGTAAGACCCGTATGTATCCTTGCGGATACTCTTGGTCCCAAATCACGACCGATCGCAGTTGCGCCAACTAACATAATCTCCGGTTTGTATTTCTCAATTACAGAGGAGAGCGCGTGTGCATATGGCTCTGTCCTGTACTCTTTCAATTCTGGATCATCTACAACAATGACCTTATCCGCGCCGTACTCTGCAAGTTCGTCCGCGAGATCTTTTACATTGCTGCCCACCAAAACAGCAGTTACCTGCGTGTCAAGAGCTTCTGCAAGATCTTTTCCCTTGCCGATCAACTCAAACGCAATACTATTGATAACGTTGTCCACCTGCTGCGCGAAGACATATACGCCCTTATATTCTTCTAAACCCATTGTTCCGCCTCCATTTATCCACAATATTAAATGACATGCTTCTCTTTAAGCTTGCCGGTAATATAGCTTGCCGCTTCCGCTGGGTCAAGCGTCACCATCTCGCCGCTGCCCTTCCTTACCTTATCAGAAGCTTTTGCGATCTGTGTCGGGGAACCTTTAAGACCTAAGTTGGAGTCCTCGACATCCTTTAAATCTGCTCTGCCCCATACGGTAATCTCTGCCTTGTACGCATCGAAGATCCCGCCCGGTGTCATGTATCTCGGCTCGTTTAACTCCGCGAGTGCTGTAATTAAGCAAGGCATCTTTGCCTTTAATACATGGTATCTGTCATCGAACTGACGTTCTACAATTACAGAGTCACCCTCGACTTTTAATTTCTGAGCGTAGGAGATAACCGGAATATTTAAATGTTCGGAAATCTGCGGACCAACCTGTGCGGTATCACCATCAATCGCCTGACGACCAGTGATAATAAGATCATACTCCATATTGCGAAGTGCCCCTGAAAGCGTCTGGGAGGTCGCCCAAGTATCCGCGCCGCCGAGTACACGGTCAGTAACCAGCACACCCTTATCTGCGCCCATCGCGATCGCCTCGCGAAGTACTTCCTCCGCCTTTGGCAGACCCATAGTAAGCACAGTAACTTCCGCGCCGTACTCGTCTTTTAATCTGAGCGCGGCTTCAAGCCCCGCCTTGTCGTCCGGGTTCATAATGGTCATCATGGAAGCCCTGTCAAGCGTTCCGTCCGGATTGAACTTTACGCCGCCCTTTGTATCCGGAACCTGCTTAATACAAACAACGATTTTCATTGTATTCTCACTCCTTATTTTATATTTGATATGGCACCGCCTGTTTATTTCAACAATGCACCGCTGATCACCATGCGCTGAACTTCACTGGTACCCTCGTAGATCTCGGTGATCTTTGCGTCACGCATCATGCGCTCTACCTCGTACTCCCTTGTGTAGCCGTAGCCGCCGTGCAGCTGAACCGCCTTTGTAGTGACATCCATCGCCATCTCCGCCGCGTAAAGCTTTGCCTGAGCTGCCTCCACGCTGTAGGAAGTCTTGTGATCCTTCGTGTACTGATCCTTCATGCGGGCAGCACGATAAACAAGGAGCTGTGCAGCTTGTGCCTGTGTCGCCATATTTGCAAGCTGGAACTGAGTATTTTGGAACTGTGCAATCGTGCGTCCAAACTGCTTTCTTTCCTTTACGTAAGCAACCGTGCGGTCAAGCGCGCCCTCACCGATACCAAGTGCCTGTGCCGCAACGCCGATACGTCCGCCGTCGAGTGTGTGCATCGCGATACCGAATCCCTTACCCTTCTGACCTAAGAGATTTTCTTTCGGGATACGGCAGTCCGTAAAGATCAGTTCGTAAGTGGAAGAACCGCGAATTCCCATCTTCTTTTCCTTCGTGCCGAAGGTAAAGCCAGGCGTTCCTTTCTCCACAATAAATGCGGAGATCTCCTTGGAGGTTCTGCCCTTTTTCTCCACTGTGCCAGTCACTGCAATCACAATATATACATCTGCCTGCTTGCCGTTTGTAATGAAAATTTTAGAGCCATTCAACACCCATTCATCGCCGTCAAGAACTGCCTTTGTCTGCTGTCCCTGCGCATCCGTACCAGCACCCGGTTCGGTCAGACCAAACGCGCCAATCTTTCTGCCGCTTGCCAGATCTGGTAAGTATTTCTGCTTCTGCTCTTCCGTGCCGTAGGTTAAGATTGGGTCACAGCACAGAGACGTATGTGCGGATACAATAATAGAAGTTGTTCCACAAACTTTGGCAAGTTCCTCCACGCACATTGCGTAGGTTAAAACATCGCAGCCCTGACCGCCGTACTCCTTCGGGATCGGGATGCCAAGAAACCCTGCCTTTGCCATTTTCTTCACGGTCTCAACCGGAAATTCCTCGGTTTCATCCACCTCGATCGCAAGAGGCTTTACCTCTTTTTCAGCGAATTCCCGAAACAGGGATCTCGCCATTTCATGCTCTTTACTTAACGTAAAATCCATGATCTTCATTCCTCCATAAAATTATTTACATTTTAAACTAAGTTTTGTTATGTGCTGGATTATTTCGCGTAATCGTAGAAGCCCTTGCCGGTCTTCTTTCCCAGTTTGCCTGCGCGCACCATCTTGCGAAGCAGCGGATGCGGGCGATATTTCGGGTCGCCAGTCTCGTTCTGCAATACTTCCATAATGGCAAGAACAATGTCAAGACCAACGAGATCACCGAGTGCGAGAGGTCCCATCGGATGGGATGCGCCAAGTTTCATCGCCTCGTCGATATCTGGTACACTTGCAATGCCGTCCGCATAGATGCCGATCGCCTCGTTGATCATCGGGATAAGAATACGGTTTACCACAAAGCCTGGAGCCTCTTTTACTTCTACCGGGGTCTTACCGATCTCGGTCGCAATGGACTTAATCTTTTCCACAAGTTCCACCGGAGTATTCTCACCCGCAATAACCTCAACTAACTTCATGCGATCTGCCGGGTTGAAGAAATGCATACCAATCATCGGACGGTCAAGTCCCGCACCGATCTCTGTGATGGAGAGGGAAGAGGTATTGGTCGCAAAAATGCAGTCCGGCTTTACGATATCCTGCAATTCCTTGAAGGTGGTCTTCTTGATCTGCATATTCTCCGGTGCTACCTCGATCACAAGATCGCAGTCCGTGCAGATGTCCTTAAGACCAGTTGTGATCTTTGCAGCGATGGCATCCGCCTTCTCCTGCGAGATCTTTTCTTTGCCGACAAGGAATTTAAGATTCTTTAAAATCCTAGCCTTGCCACCGTCCGCGAACTCCTGCTTGATATCACATAAGCATACTTCGTAGCCGTCCGTCATCGCAAATGCCTGCGCAATCCCAGCACCCATCGTGCCCGCGCCGATAATACCTACTTTCATTTTTTAGTCCTCCTATTTTTAGTTCCGCAGAAATCCCTGCACAGTGCCCTTTTCTCCACTGCTTTCGGGCTTCTGCTGATTTTTGATTTTTAACAATTTTTAAATGGAACTACTTTCAGCTTCTTTTCCTTGTCTTTCTCAAGGAAATTTGCCATTCCCGCCTTTTGATCTTCC
>CAJUCG010000253.1 GCA_910585065.1 uncultured Lachnospiraceae bacterium | reverse complement strand
TATTTAAATGGAACTGGTTACTGTCTGATGGAATACGACCCAGAAAAAGATTCTATGCAGGTAATTGGTTCGATGGAGAAGTATAAATTTGATCGGTTTGCGGTCTGCAATGATGGCAAGGATGTAATTTATGATTATATAAACAAACAGAGGGGACTTGTTTTGTCAGAGATTAAGAATCTGGCGGTGGAGACAGAGCTTTATCCAGCCGGAAGTGCAGCGTGGGCTCCCGTGCTTTTTGTCAGCGGAAAGGTTTACTGCAAAGATCTGTATTCTGCAACACTCCATTCCTTTCCGCTCGATGCCGTGCAGCGGGAAAACAAAACGCTTTCTTTTATCACACGGGAGTATCGCTGGCAGGAAACTCCTTATGGGTGCGGGTATCAGATGGAACGAGTTGAATTGTCGGATGACAAGTTTACATTAAAAGTTCTGGCACGCGATAAAGATTATGATCTCTGTCTGGGGGATACTTTGGCAGGAGATGGGAAAAACTTTCAGCAGAATGGGGCATTTTATCCATTAAACGACGTGCCGGGAATCGATGAATATCTCACACGCTGTTTTCCTTATGTGCGTGAGGCAGCGACAAAGGAAGATGGAACGATTTGGATGCTGCCAGTTTCAGTTGAGGTTTTCTGTTTGTTTGCAGAGCGGACAGTATTGGAAGAAAGCGGGCTTACGCTAAAGGAAAATATGACATGGGAGGAATACAGACAACTTCTTCGCTTGGCGACAGAAAAACAGAGAGAACAGATTTTTTTAAATGATAGTATGGCAAAAGCTTATTTTTGCGAACAATATTTCTCTTATTATCATACCTTGGAAAATAGCTTATTTGCGGAGTCCATTAATGCTTTATCTGAAATCTGCAAGCTTAACTGTGGTGCAAAGGCAACGCTTGGGAATATCCTTTGGCAGCCATTGGAACAAGTCTACTGGATGGGACCAAACAGAAAAGAAGTGCCAGTTGGATTTGGGGAAGATGCTGTGCTGGTCAGCCTGCCAAAGCTTGCGGCAACGGACAAAAATATTGCTTCGTGTACTTATCTGGCGGTAAACCCGGATTCGGCGAAACTGGACGAGGTACTTGCCTATTTAACCGATTTGATTGCCTATTTGATGGATGGCGGGGGAATGCCATATTTTACGGATTGGGAGAGAGAAAACGCGCTGGATGAGGTATTATATCAGGTGTATGAAAATGGGGAGATTGCGTTTGCAATTGATCCCGATGTGTATAGTGAGGGACTGGAAGAGATGCTTTCAGGAACATTGCCATTGGAGGAATATATACAGAAAACGGAATCAAAACTTAAAATGTATTGGGGAGAGTAAGTAGTGCTTATGTAGTTTGAAATGGCACAAAGATTTTTAACAGTGGGGAAAATGAAATAAAATTTTGCTGTGTAAGATGCATTCTTTGGCAAACGATCCAAACCATAGGTGAGAGAAAATAAATAATTATTGCTATATTGTAAAGTGCGGTTTTTGTAAAGGGAATCCGTAAAAATGCTTTCTTCTGAGTAAAATGTCCAAACAAAGTGATTGGGAGCAGGACGGATACCAAACTGCTCTACCAGGATGGGGAGGTTTATCTGCTGGATGGGGAAGATCGTGTGGTGCGCTTTGCACTGGCGGATGTCTACCGTGGGAACGAGGCGATCCGTTATATTTCACCAGGCTACGAGATCGATGCCCCTTACGGCTGCGGTCATACGATGCAGCGGCAGGAACTTTCGGAGGATAAGTTTGTATTGAAGGTGCTGGCGCAGGATTCTGATTATGATCTGTGTTTGATTGATACAATCAACAGCAGCAGCTATAACCTGAGAAAAAATGGTGTGTTTTATCCGTTGAATGATGTGCCGGGGGTGGAGGAATATTTGGATTTGTGTTTCCCATATGTGAAAGAGGCGGTAACGAAGGAGGATGGCATGGTCTGGATGCTGCCGATTTCCGTTTATATGCCGGAGCTCATCGTGCAGGAGGAAACGCTTCAGGAAATGGGGGTATCCCTGCAGCGGAATATGAACTGGGAAGAGTTTTCTTCTGTTATTGCAGGGATGACACAAAAAGAAAAGGGATTTATCAGTCTGAGCCGGATGGTATGTTCCATGTTATTTTTTCAACAGTACTTTGGGCAGTATAACTCCGTGGATCAGGAAATTTTCCGGCAGAATATGAAGGGAATGCAAAAAATTGGCAGCGATCTGTGGCTTGCACCTTACCGGGAGGATAAAAGGTATTTGTTTTATTATATCCGGTATATGGGGGATTACACAAACCCTTTCTTAAAGGAGTATTACTATGGTGAAAATGCGAAGGTTTACCCAATGCCTAAGCTTTCAGAAGGGGATGCCAATACAGCCACCTGTATCCTGCTCGCGGTCAACCCGGCTTCAAGCCATTTGGAGGAAACGCTGGATTTTATTGCGGATTATGTGGCATGGCAGATGGCGGAGGAGGAAGCACCGCTGTTTTTTACGGAGCCAGTCCCGGCGGCGGGAAGTTTTGAGTCAGAAATTTATCAACTGTACCAAAATGGAACAATTGCGTATACGGTGGATGCGGATGCCTACCTGGAAGGGTTTTATGAAATGCTGGACGGTGAGAAAGGGATGGAGGAATATATAAAAGATACGGAGAGGAAACTCAAAATTTATTTCGGGGAATAGGTTTGCAAAAAAAGTAACCAGCCGTTGGGGGAATATGCAAAGGAAAGGGAACGCAGGCTTCAGTTGTATTTAAAGGAATAAAAGGGGGCAGAAAATTAGTCTATATTAAAACAGTCTAAGAATATACTATAATCCGTAAATATAAATAAATATACTTTAGAAATTGGCTTTGGCACTGAAAGATTTATTTGGTTGCCAAAGCCAATATATAATTATGGTTCGAAGAAAGAAGAATTATAGTCTTTCTAAAACTTTGAGTTTATAATTATTATGATTGATGACTTTACTTTTAATTCTTTTTATGATTCTAAAATTCTTTTATTAAATTTCTGACTTTCATCACAGTCCATTGAATATTTAACATGAAAATACTCGGAGTAATTTTAAATTTTACAAAAATAAAACTTACTGTTTACCTAAATTCTAATATATTTATTTTAACAGACAGGGAAATTATTCTAGACATAACTATAGTTGATAGCTGTTCCCCTAATATATAAAGGAAAATAAGTCCTATCAATTATAAAAGTATTTACTTTCAGCTATTTGCAATCACTGATAGGAACCTTAAGCGGGCTGCTGCACGAAAAAAATGCGTATAACATATATAAAAATTTTAAACCGCTATATATTGTATTGTTTTTTGTATGACGGATCCCCTTTAAAGAAATAACAATATAGCTTGATTAAAAGGGGTGTCATAGGACAATCCTTTATCTGAATAAAATAAATACAGACGGAGCGGAAAGGAAAAGGGAAGATGTTTTCTCTGACAAGAAAAGAATTAGATGCGATGGCAGCGGTGGATATCCGTACCGTGGATATTGATACATTAACGGATCTTCGGGACATCAAGATTAATACACAGCAGCCAGTGGAAAAAAAATTGATGTCCTTTGCAAGGCAGACAGGAAATCTTTATGTACATCGGATCGGCGATTATATTGTAAAAGTTCATTATGAGGAAGGTGGGGCGACAATTGATGATAAGATGGAAGGGTATCTGAAACATTTGGCAGAAGTACATATTGGATAAAAATAAATGGAAAATTAGAATTACACTTGAAAGAGTCTAAAAATCTTGTTAACCTAAAGGAGGACGAATCAATGGAATTCCCGATTTTGGTTGGCAATAATGAAAAAGGTAAAATCGGGAGTGATGTTTATGAAAGAAAATTCGGTAAAGGGTAAACATTTTCTAGCAGCAATGTACCTCAGACTTTCAAGGGATGACAATACCTCTTCTGACCGTGATACGGCAGGACAGGGCAATATGACGGGGCTTGGGAGCAACAGCATTAAAAGCCAGAGGGAGTTAATCAGGGCTTTTATTCACGAACAGCCGGATATTGAGTTATACGATATCTATGTGGATGATGGATTTTCAGGAAGCAATTTCGAACGGCCAGAATTTAAGAGAATGATGGGCGACGTACAAGCGGGCAGAGTGAATTGTATTATTGTAAAAGATGATTGTGTTATTTTAGAACTAAACGCAGAAAGCCCCTAAAAATGCGGGTTTTGTGGTGTTGGTTCTGTTTTTTGACCCAAAACAGAGGATAA
>CAJUCG010000252.1 GCA_910585065.1 uncultured Lachnospiraceae bacterium | reverse complement strand
GGATAAATATGTCAACTGAAGCTGACAGGTATCCGGCGCGGCGGGTAGAGGGAAAACTCTCTCTTACTTGATATGGAAAAAAACGGAAAACAAAAAAATGCCAAAAAAATCTTGACAGCTTGACAACAATGTGTTAGCATGAAAGATGCACTATTATGATGCTCTCTATCCATACCTACAGTATATTATATCACAGTATGGTAAAAATGCAAATGTTTTTTTCAAAAATATCTCAAAAAATGTGCGTATTTCACAAGATATGGAGGGAAAAGCAATCTTATTACTATATTTTATATATTAAATCTGGGGAATGGAAATAGAAAAACGGAGATTTTATATCAAATCAAGGGGTGAAACGTCGATGGATAAAAACAGGATACGTCCAATTAAAGTTGGCAGTAAGGGTATGAGGATGAGTTATTCCCGCCAGAAGGAAGTACTTGGAATGCCGAACCTTATCGAGGTTCAGAAAAATTCCTACCAGTGGTTCTTAGATGAGGGCTTGGGCGAAGCCTTTAGGGATATCTCTCCGATTACTGACTACAGCGGTAAACTCAGCCTTGCGTTTACTGGTTTCCATCTTTGCGAGGAGGATGCGAAGTACACGATCGAGCAGTGCAAGGAGCGGGATGCGACTTATGCTGCCCCGCTAAAGGTAAAAGTGCGCCTCCACAACAGGGAGAATGACGAGATCAACGAGCATGATATCTTTATGGGCGACCTGCCATTGATGACAGAGACCGGGACGTTTGTAATCAACGGTGCCGAGCGTGTCATTGTCAGCCAGCTAGTGCGTTCCCCCGGAATTTACTATAATATTGGGCATGATAAGATCGGAAAGACCCTGTATTCGTGTACCGTAATTCCAAATCGCGGCGCGTGGTTGGAATACGAGACGGACTCAAATGATATTTTCTATGTGCGGGTGGATCGCAACCGCAAGGTGCCGATCACTGTACTTTTGCGTGCGCTCGGCATTGGCACAAATGAGCAGATTAAAGATATGTTCGGCGAGGAACCGAAGATTATGGCAAGCTTTGCCAAGGATCCTTCGGACAATTATCAGGACGGTTTGCTTGAATTGTACAAGAAGCTGCGCCCAGGTGAGCCGCTTTCCGTGGAGAGCGCGGAAACCTTGGTCAACGCGATGTTCTTTGACCCAAGACGCTACGATCTTGCGAAGGTGGGGCGTTATAAATTTAATAAAAAATTAGCACTAAAAAACCGTGTGGTAGGTCTTACACTTGCAGAGGATGCTGTGGATCGCTCAACGGGCGAAGTGATTGAGGCCGGAACGCTTATTACGGAGGAGATTGCAGTGCAGCTTCAAAATGCGGCACTGCCGTTTATTATTGTACAGACAGAGGAGCGCAATGTCAAGGTCTTAACCAATCTTATGGTTGACTTAAATGCGTATGTGGACTGTGACAAGGCGGAACTTGGCATTACGGAGGACGTTTACTATCCTGTGCTTGCGGGCATTTTAAACGAAAATGACAATATTGAAGATATCAAGGCGGCCATCAAGCGCGACGTGTTAGATCTGATTCCAAAACATATTACGCGTGAAGATATTTTTGCCTCAATCAATTATAATATGCATCTAGAATATGGAATTGGCAACCAGGACGATATTGACCATTTGGGCAACCGAAGAATCCGCGCAGTCGGCGAACTTTTGCAGAATCAGTACCGCATCGGTCTCTCAAGGCTTGAGCGCGTGGTGCGTGAGCGCATGACAACGCAGGATCTTGAGGGGATCAGCCCGCAGTCACTGATCAATATTAAGCCGGTGACGGCGGCGGTAAAGGAATTTTTTGGAAGTTCCCAGCTGTCCCAGTTTATGGATCAGAACAATCCGCTCAGCGAGCTGACCAATATCCGCCGTCTGTCAGCCCTAGGTCCGGGCGGTCTCTCACGCGATCGCGCCGGGTTTGAGGTGCGCGACGTGCATTACACACACTATGGCAGAATGTGTCCGATTGAGACACCGGAAGGTCCGAATATCGGTCTGATCAATTCCCTCGCCTCCTATGCGAGAATCAATCCGTATGGTTTTGTGGAGGCACCTTACCGCAAGGTGGATAAATCTGATCCGAAGAATCCGCGCGTTACGGACGAGGTGATTTATCTGACGGCGGATGAGGAGGACAAATATATTGTGGCGCAGGCAAATGAACGTCTGGACGAGAATGGATATTTTATTAACAATAATGTATCAGGACGTTTCCGCACAGAAACTTCTCTGTTCCAAAAGACGAAGGTGGATCTGATGGATGTGTCGCCGCGCATGGTATTCTCCGTGGCAACCGCCATGATTCCGTTCTTGCAGAACGACGATGCGAACCGCGCGCTGATGGGTTCGAATATGCAGCGCCAGGCGGTGCCGCTTTTATTTACTGAATCCCCAGTGGTGGGCACTGGCATGGAGACAAAGACTGCGGTCGATTCCGGCGCGTGCATTGTGGCAAAGCGCGGCGGAGTTGTGGAACTTTCTACTTCCTGCAAGATTGTGATTCGCACCGAGGACAATGCGAAGGACGAGTATCGGCTTACAAAATTTACCAGAAGCAATCAGGGAACTTCAATCAACCAGCGTCCAATTGTGACAAAGGGCGATCGCGTGGAGGCGGGGCAGATTATTGCAGATGGTCCATCTACCTCAGGCGGCGAGCTGGCACTAGGAAAGAATCCACTGATCGGTTTTATGACCTGGGAGGGATACAACTATGAAGATGCTGTTCTCCTTTCCGAGCGGTTAGTACAGCAGGATGTTTATACCTCCATTCATATTGAGGAGTACGAGGCTGAGGCGCGCGACACAAAGCTGGGGCCGGAAGAGATCACGCGCGATGTGCCGGGCGTGGGCGATGAGGCATTAAAGGACTTAGATGATCGCGGGATTATCCGCATCGGTGCGGAAGTGCGCGCCGGGGACATCCTAGTGGGCAAGGTAACGCCGAAGGGCGAGACGGAGCTTACTGCTGAGGAGCGTTTACTTCGTGCTATCTTTGGCGAGAAGGCGAGGGAAGTGCGCGATACTTCGCTGCGTGTTCCACACGGAGAGTATGGCATTATTGTTGATGCAAAAGTATTTACCCATGAAAATGGCGATGAGCTGCCTCCGGGAGTCAACGAGACCGTGCGCGTCTATATTGCGCAGAAGAGAAAGATCCAAGTCGGCGACAAGATGGCTGGCCGCCATGGGAATAAGGGTGTAGTTTCGCGTGTGCTTCCAGTGGAGGATATGCCGTTTTTGCCGAACGGAAGACCGCTCGATATCGTGTTAAACCCTCTTGGCGTGCCGTCCCGTATGAATATCGGGCAGGTGCTTGAGATCCATTTAAGCCTTGCGGCGAATGTGCTAGGATTTAAGGTTTCGACCCCGATTTTTGATGGTGCAAATGAGAATGATATTATGGATACCCTGGAGATGGCAAATGACTATGTCAACACGCCGCTTACAGAGTTTGAGAAAAAATATAAGGACATCCTTGATCCGGAGGTAATGGAATTCCTGCTGACGAACAAAGAGTACCGCAAGGAGTGGGAGGGGGTTCCAATCAATCGCGACGGGAAAGTAAGACTTCGCGACGGGCGCACAGGCGAGTATTTTGATGGTGCTGTCACCATCGGCTTTATGCATTATTTAAAACTTCACCATCTGGTGGACGACAAGATTCATGCGCGCTCGACCGGCCCATATTCGCTTGTCACTCAGCAGCCTTTAGGCGGCAAGGCGCAGTTCGGCGGACAGCGTTTCGGAGAGATGGAGGTATGGGCACTTGAGGCCTACGGTGCGGCGCATATCTTACAGGAAATTTTGACAGTAAAATCGGATGATGTGACTGGGCGCGTGAAGACCTATGAGGCGATTATCAAGGGAGAGAATATTTCGGAGCCGGGGATTCCGGAATCCTTTAAGGTGCTGTTAAAGGAACTTCAGTCCTTGGCACTTGATGTTACTGTGCTTGACGAGAACGGCGAGGAAGTCTTAATGACTGAAAACATTGAGTACGGGGATACGGAGCTTACACCGCTTATCGAGGGGGATGACAATTTCCGCTATGATGACGGATATGAGGATGCCGGATATCGCGAAGTCAATGTGGAGGACGGAGAAATGTTTGACACATTTGACGATGTGGACGAGGAGGACGACGAGGAAAGTCTGGATTTCAAGGATGTGGATGAGGAGTTCGATGAATAGAGCTGTGATTGTGACAGAGTAAACGGAAGGGGTGCCATAAATG
>CAJUCG010000251.1 GCA_910585065.1 uncultured Lachnospiraceae bacterium | reverse complement strand
GCGGCGGCAGACTGCGAGGTGATACTTCCAGCGGCAAAGGCAATAGTTCCACAAAATACGGGGACAAATACCTTCATAAATTCTAATAAAGTATTAAGCGTATTTTCCGCAACACCGCTCATAGAAAGATAACCCGAAGCCAACATGGAAAAAAGTAAAAGATAGGAGACATAATAGCCGCTCTCCGCAACCTGACCATCGCGAAACGCCTTTGCAAATCCGTTAAATACCGAAGTCAAAAGCACCAGTGCCAAAAGCTGCACAAAATCTTTTTTTAGCTCGTCCATCTGCCCAAATAGCCCGCGTGTTATAGACGCAGTAAAATCCGATAAAGAAAAGGCACTCTCCCCCGAAAGTACCCGGCGGATGTAATCGGTCAAACTAAATTTTTCCGCGTGAAGAATTTTCTCCACTGTCCGTTCCAGGGCGGCATATTCCTCCCCATCCATCATCTCTTCCACATACGATTCTCCAGCTTGTGCCGCCTTTAAGGAAAGATTACCACAAGAGCAAAAGAACCCTGCAAGCACAAGAAAAAACAATATTTTTTTTCCCATAATTTGTCCCTTTTTTTAAGGCAGAAATCCTTCTAAAGCCTCTAAAAGTCCTAAGATTACCGGGAGACTCACCGCCATAATCGTCAGCTTTCCCGCCAATTCCACCTGTCCTGCAATCGCCGCAAATCCCGCATCCCGGCAGAGATCGGCGGCAAATTCTGCAAGGTAAGTGATCCCGACAATGCGCAGCAAAATCGGCAGATATTCGCTGCCCGCACCCAAATATGAATCCAGCCGCCCGATTGCCTCAAGAATCACTTCCAGTTTAGAGATGCCAAACAAAAAAATCATTAGGCATCCCGACATACTGATAAAAACAGCATATTCGCCCTTCTCCTGCTTGATTAACAGCGCGCAAAGTACCGCTACAATTCCAGCCAACGCAATTTTTACCATATTCATCCCCCCTAAAGAGAAAAAAGTTCTTGTATGGTTTCAAAAAGCTCCGCAATATACGGCACAATCCAGAACAAGACAACTAAAAGCCCTGCAAGACTGACAAGAAACGCCTGATCTTCCCGACCAGAATGTTTTAAAATCTGGTTGAGTACCGATACCAAAATACCGACCGCCGCAATTTTAAAGATTAACTGAATGGTCATAGACTACCTCATTTCCTAAAGTAAAAGTACCAGCAAAAAAATGCCGGCAAGGATTCCCATACGCTTTAGAAGTGCTATCTTTTGCGCATTTTCTGTGGAAAGCAGATCAATTTCCTTTTCCGCCTGTGAAAGATACCAGTCGAATGCTGTCGTCTGCAATGTCTCATCCATTTTTCCACACATTCCAGAAAGCTGCGCTAAAAGTGCGATATCCTTTTTCTTTAACGCGCTCTCCTCCATATTTTTCTTAAGTTCTTCACAAAAGACTTGTTCAAAATCCGCTTCATATGCATAGAGCCGCTCTGCGACCCCACCAAAAAAGGCAGAGAAATCCCCCTCTCTTTTACTTGCGGTCAAAAACGCTTCCGGCAAACTACTCTTTCGGTAACGGATATCCCCCTGGATTAAAAGAAACGCCGCGTAGAGTGCCTTTAGCTGCCGATGTCTGCGATCTATCTCAGAGGCAGCAAAAAAGCCAAATCCTGCACAGGCAGAAAACACAGCGATGCTCCCGGCAATTTTTAATACTCCCCGCATCAAAGCCGCCTCCCTTCTCCATTTAATGCCTCGCGAAGGAAAATGCGTCCCCCTCCCTTTTCAAGAATTAAATAGCGTTCAAAGAGCTTCTCCTCGCATAATTTTCTCAGCCCCGGCTTTCGCTGCAATTCTGAAAAACTTTCTCCATGCACAGTTGCAAGGATTTTACAGCCGCAGTGGATCGCCTGACGAAGCGCGAAAATATCTTCCTCCTTCCCAATCTCGTCCACCGCGATAATTTCGGGAGCCATCGATCGGATAAGCAAAAGCATTCCCTCCGCCTTGGGACAAGCATCTAAAACATCCGTACACATTCCCACATCGTACTGGGGAATCCCCATATTGCACGCCGCGATCTCCGAACGCTCGTCCACTATGCCAACGGTTTTTCCCCCGTCCGAAAGCTGGCGCACAACATCGCGCAGCATCGTAGTTTTCCCGCAGCCCGGCGGCGCGAGAATCAGCGTATTATAAACTTTCTCCCCCTCTTTAAGAAGGGGAAGAATCCCATTTGCACACCCGATTACCGGACGCGCGAAGCGGATATTTAAATACGTAATATATTTCATACCACGAATCCGGTTTCCCTCTAAGATCGTCCGCCCGCAAAGTCCCACCCGGTGTCCGCCCACCAAAGTAATATAGCCCTGACGCACCTCCTCCTCAAATGCGTAGAGAGAATAATTGCTGATATACTCCATGGTCTCATGCAATTCATTTTTCTTTACGATATAAGCCCGCATTGCTTTGGTTGTCAGCTCCCCCTCCTCCGTCAAAAAAAATTTACCCGATATCGTATGGATGAGCAGGGGTTTTTCTGCTCGAAGACGCATCTCAACAATCCCCTTCGGATCGGCGGACATTTTCTGGAGGATTGCCCTCAAATGCACCGCCATAATTTTTAGAATGGTTTCCATCGCATCCCTCCAAAAATTTAATAATTTCTCCATGTGCCAGCTACATTCCAGCTTGTCTAAATATATGGTTCCCCAGTGAGGAATATGACGGATTTCTGATCGAAAATACCCGCAAAATGAATTGCAAAAGTGCGAGTCTTTTGTTATAATTCATCTCAGCAAAGCCAACCCGCACACCAATTCAAGAAGAGAAGGAGAATCTTTATGGAATACGGACTGATTGGAGAAAGATTAGGACACAGTTATTCAAAGCAGATTCATGCAGAATTTGCAGATTATCTTTATGAACTTAAACCCCTGACCAGGGAAGAATTTCCAATTTTTATGAAAAGAAAAGAATTCAGGGCAATCAATGTGACAATCCCATACAAATGTGAAGTGATCCCCTATCTTGATCAAATGGATCCACTCGCCGAACAAATCGGCGCAGTCAATACCATTGTAAACCGGGACAAAAAACTCTGCGGCTACAATACGGACTATTATGGATTTTTGTATTTGCTTCACAAAAATGGGATCTCTGTAGCAGGGAAAAAGGTTCTTGTGCTTGGCAACGGCGGCGCAGCACAGCCTATTTTTCTAGCATTGAATAGAGAGGGGGCAAAAGAGGTTCTCACGGTAAAGTACAGGGAGGAACCCGGCACAATCACCTACGAAAGGGCAGCCAAAGAACACGCGGATGCGGAAGTGATCATCAATGCAACCCCCGTGGGGATGTTTCCCCATATGGATGCGACTCCAATTGATCTCACGCCCTATCAGAATATTTTTGCGGCGGTGGATATTATTGCAAATCCACTTGAAACAAGATTTTTGCGCGAGGCAAAAACAGCGGGGGCAAAAACAGCGGGCGGACTTTCCATGTTAGTTGCACAGGCAAAATATGCCGTAGAATATTTTCTTGATATTAAAATTGAAGAGAATAAGATTCCACCGATCGAGGAAAAAATTGCTGCGAGTATGCGAGTATAAAAATAATATTCTGTTAGAAGTTAATTTATATATATTTTCACACATATTTATATTTCTGTGCAAAAACAAAGGCGTGTCCGAAAACACTCGAACACGCCTTAAAATTTTGGCTATTTTTCTTTTGCTTAGACGCGCTTCATGTACTCTCCCGTGCGCGTGTCAATCTGGATCTTGTCCCCCTGATTGACAAAGAGAGGCACATAGACGGTCGCACCGGTTTCCACAACGGCTGGCTTTGTCGCGCCCTGAGCGGTATCACCCTTAAAGCCCGGCTCGGTATCCGTGATCTCAAGCTCGACAAAAAGCGGCGGCTCAATGGAAAAAACTTGTCCCTGGTGGGAGAGCATCTTTACCATATCATTCTCTTTCACAAATTTTAATGTATCGCCCACCTGATCCTGGGTCATCGCCACCTGATCAAAGGTCTCCACATTCATAAAATTGTAGAAATCCCCATCGTGATACAGATACTGCATATCTGTCCGCTCAATATGCGCCTGCGGATATTTCTCCGTCGGGCGGAAGGTCTTCTCAATCACGCCGCCGTTTTTGATATCCGTTAACTTTGTTCTTACAAAAGCAGCACCTTTTCCCGGCTTTACATGCTGAAACTCAATCACCTGATACACGGCGTTATCGATTTCCACTGTGATACCATTTCTAAAATCACCTGCTGATACCA
>CAJUCG010000250.1 GCA_910585065.1 uncultured Lachnospiraceae bacterium | reverse complement strand
TGATTACATTCTGTAAATGCATAACAAACATTTAGACTATTTGGCGTTTTCATAACACCATATTTTTTCTTTATTACCACTCCTGGTATTGCTACCATAGGAGCATATATATCCATCTCATCAGACACGTCGGCAAGTGACGCTAACTCTTCATCTGATAATTCTGCGCCAATTCTTTCCTGAAAAATTGTAATAGCAACTAACGTATCAAATACAATTTCATCCCTTACTGTCTTATTTGCTAATCTCGAATCACTTTCCCCATTTTCTGTTAACATATTAATTGACTTATCCTCAGCTTCACTCATAATTACATCAAGCAAAACATCCTTTGCTGTTTCTCTCTCCAACAACTCAGCAAACGCATCACAAGTTTTTGCCAAATGCGCCACTCCTTTATTTACATCAGAAAAGAAAAAAACATCATAAATCAATGGATAATCAATAATTGCCTGAACCAATTGTTCGTCTGATAAACTCTTTAAAACTTCCTGTGGAATTCTACAAGCCTCTACTTTATCCAAATAATCCTCTAACTCTTTCCATTCCGGATTATTTGGTGTCAGCGGGTACACATAATCTCCATTTGCAGAAAGCCATTTATTGATATCGGAAACCTCTGTATGTCCCCCAACATAGTCTTCCGCTTTCACAAGATTGCTTCCCTGAAATGCAATAACAGCAGTCAAAGCTAAAGTAACAACTTTCTTAGCCCCTTTAAAAAATTTTTTCTCATTAAAAACAAGTTCCTTCCCTTTACTCCTCACCATTTCCAAAATCATAATAAATTAATACTCAGTCAGGTTTTTCTGAACTTTAGGTAACTCTGTCATTCCCATTTTGCTTTGCTAAACCAATTTGGTGATTCATAGCAAATCCTGAGAATATGTTGTTCCCCTAAGTTCAGAAAGAACCTTCAATTATTCGCTCCTACTTCTAACAATTCCTGACGGAACGTTTCTCTTTCTTTTCTATACGGTATTATTTTGCAAAACCGTTTGGATGGCTCTGATGCCACTTCCATGCGGACGCAATAATTTTTCCAAGATCATCATGTTGTGGATTCCAGTTTAATACTTCTCTCGCCTTCTCACTTGATGCAATAAGTCTTGCCGGGTCGCCTGCGCGCCGCCCTTCGATCACCGCCGGAATCGGATGTCCTGTTACTAAGCGCGCCGTCTCAATCACTTCTTTTACGGAGAAGCCCACACCGTTGCCAAGATTGAAAATATTGCTCGGATTTCCGCCGCGCAGATATTTCATCGCTAAGATATGTGCCATTGCGAGATCTGTCACATGGATATAGTCGCGGATGCAAGTGCCATCCTCTGTCGGATAATCGTCGCCGAAGATGGTGATCGACTCTCTCTTGCCATTTGGAACCTGCAAAATCAGCGGGATCAAATGCGTTTCCGGCGCGTGTGCCTCACCGATCTGTCCACTTTCATGTGCGCCGCAGGCATTGAAGTAGCGCAACGATACATAGCGTAGACCATGCGCTCTGCCCGTCCATTTAAACATCTTCTCCATCGAGAGTTTTGTCTCCCCATAGCAGTTTGTCGGGTTTGTCTTGTCGGTTTCCAAAATCGGAATATTCTCCGGCTCGCCGTAGGTCGCTGCTGTCGAAGAAAATACAATTTTATCAACACGGTGCGCAACCATCGACTCTAACAGTACTTTCGTGCCGCAGAGATTATTGTCATAGTATTTTAACGGGTTTGTCATGCTCTCGCCCACCAGCGAGTTTGCTGCAAAGTGGATTACTGTGTCAATCTTATTTTCTTCAAAAACCCGATCCACAAATGCGCGGTTGCGGATATCGCCCTGATAGAATTTTGCCTTAGGATGTACCGCTTCGATATGTCCGGTCTCCAAATTGTCCGCAACTACCACTTCTTCCCCGTAATCAATCAACTCGTAAACCGTGTGGGAACCAATGTAACCCGCGCCGCCTAATACTAAAACTGCCATAATCATTCTCCATCCTTTCTTTAAAGTGTGTACGGGCCGCAGCCTGCGTCAACAACATAAAAATCTGCCGCATAGCCAATCTTGTCCTTATAGATCTCACCTACATTTTTGATGAAAGCGTCCACCGCTCTCGTTTTTACAATGCTGACCGTACAGCCGCCAAATCCCGCTCCAGTCATGCGGGAGCCAATTACACCTTCCTGCGAAAGTGCCGCAGAAACCAGTGTGTCAAGCTCAATCCCCGTCACTTCGTAGTCATCGCGAAGCGAATCGTGCGAGGCAATCATAAGTTTTCCAAACTGCTCAATATCATTTGCTTTTAACGCGGCAACCGCCTTGATTGTGCGTTGATTCTCATATACTGCGTGCTTTGCGCGCCGCTCTTTTACCGGGTCGCCAATAATGCTGCGGTTTTTCTCAAATTCTTCCTCGCTAAGTTCTCCGAGAGAGTGGATATCAAGCACGGTCCGAAGTTTTGCAAGTGCTGCCTCACACTCACTCCTGCGCTCATTATATTTTGAATCGCCAAGCCCGCGTTTTTTATTGCTGCACGCAATCACGATCTTCGCGTCTTCCAATGCAATCGGTGCGTATTCGTAGGAAAGATCCGCAGTGTCAAGGAAAATTGCGTGTCCTGCTTTGCCCATTGCAATGGAAAATTGATCCATAATCCCGCAGTTTACACCGATAAATTCATTTTCTGCCTTCTGACCGATCTTTGCGAGTTCCACAAAACTCACGTCAAAGCCGAAAAGTTCCCTCGCCACATAGCCGGTTAAAACCTCGATGGAGGCGGAGGAGGAAAGCCCGGAGGAATTTGGGATATTGCCAAAGTACACGATATCCATACCGGAAGTGATCGGATACCCCGCATCCAACATTACTTTTAATACGCCCTTCGGATAATTCGCCCAATCATGCGCTTCCTCTTTTTTCAAATTTGAAAGCTCTGTAGTAATCACACCGAGTTCCTCAAAATTCATGGAGTAGAAACGCAAAGTATTGTCGGCATTTTTCGCCGCAGCAGCGTATGTACCGATGGTAAGTGCGCAGGGAAATACATGACCGCCGTTGTAATCTGTATGTTCCCCAATTAAGTTTACCCGACCTGGCGCGAAATAAACCGCCTGCGCCTCCCTTCCAAAGACTTTAAAAAATTCCTGAAGCAATTTTTCTTTCATTTTCTTCTCCTTATTTAGAGTTCCGCAGAAATCCTTACACAGCACCCTTTTCTTGGAAGAAATTTTATTCACTTTGTTCTTAAAATTCCTTCCAGTGCTGTTTCAGGATTCTGCTGTTTTTAGAGTTCCGCAGAAATCCTGCGTAGTGCTGATTTTACATTTTTTTAATTATCAGCAAAAATTTTGTTTTTAATTATCTTTCTTGTTACAAATAATGATAACAGATTTTCGTACAATGTCAAGAGAAAATCTTACGCAAATCCTTATTTTTTGTAACCTGAGAAAATCCGCGAAAAAATGATCAAATGAAGGAAATCCTTCCTTATTTATTAGGAAACAAATTTTGCCCTAAATTGAGCGATGGTATTTTTCAGACCGATATCCAAAAAGCCTTGGGCACGCACCTTTATTTTCTCTGGAATTTCGCGATAATAAGCCTCCGCAATTCCGCCTGCCATACAAGCAATTGTATCGCTGTCCCCACCAATGGAAACTGCGCCGCGAATCGCATCTTCATAGGAATCAGATTCTAAGAACGCTTCGATCGCTGGAGGAACGGAGTAGGAAGCGCGGCTGTCAAAGATATATGTGGCGCGGATCTCATCAAGCTTCTTCAGTTGATAGGGATAATTTTTTTCCACATAGTTGCGGATCTCTTCTTTTTTTGCACCGTTTCTTGCAAGATAGACACAGACTGCAATCGCCTCCGCTCCCTGTCGTGCCTCCTTATTCCAGTGTGTGTAACGGCAGCTATCTCGCACTTCTCTTTTCAGATCCCGCAGGCAGGGCATCACATAGCCGATGGCGGACACCCGCATCGCTGCACCGTTTCCAAAACTTCTTTGAACCTTGTAATTTTCCTCTTCTGCCCATTTAGAAAACATTTGTCCAAATCCTGCATCCGGATACCGATGAAAATATTGCTTATACCACATAGCATAAGTTTTTTTGGCGGAGAGGGCGGACAGATCCCTGTGCAAAAGTGCATCCGCCACCGCGACGGACAGGACGGTATCATCCGTAAAGCGGCTGCCCTTTGGAAACAAGGGAAAGTCCTTTGTTTTCACATTATGCCACTCGTAAGTAGAACCGATAATATCTCCGATAACCGCGCCAAGCATTCTGCCACCCCCTCCTAG
>CAJUCG010000249.1 GCA_910585065.1 uncultured Lachnospiraceae bacterium | reverse complement strand
GAATCTCTATCTCATACAAGGCATTATTTCTCGTATTCCACAAAATTCCCTTTTGCAGATTCATTGCCACCATATAAGCAGCACACTGCAAAAAATGTTCATGCATCAGTTCGGATACAAATTTTAATTCGTACACAATATTATCCTTAACGACATCTGCAAATCCCTTTGCTGAAAATGCTGCCATTCCGTTTCCCGGATTATAAAAATCAATCTGGCACCCAACCTGCGCATTTTCATCACTGTTCAACCGCGTTTTTAACCGGTCTTTTATCCTCTCGCTTTGCTCCTTACTGACAAACGGGGTTACCACCTGTATTCGGTATCTTCTCTGTCTCGTCTCAAGCGAAACCAAAAATAATATTTTTTGTTCCAATAAACTGCTCTTTACTGCTTTTGTATATAATCTTTCCAGTTCTGGATTTAATAAAAGATTTAACTCGATCTCCGATTCTATTTTATAATGTTTAAAAAAGACCGCCTCCTGATATATTCCGATGCAGGGAGATAAATCAATCAAATCATCCGAATTTTTTATTGTAATCAATGAATTGTCATCCGCCGCTATTTTTTTAGTTTTTAACAGGGAAAAACATCTCTCCACATCTTCCTTATATTTAAAATCAAACATTCCACTAATATCAATATCTTTAAATTTTTGATTGGTTTCTACAAATGTTGAAAGAGTTCCCTCCGACAATAAAGCCTCGTCCGTCTTTACAAAAATAATATGATTTTTTCCCCTGCTGGCGGCAACGCAGAAAATATTTCTCAAAATAAGATAGGACTGCTGTGGTTTTGTAATTCTTAAACTCCAATAACTCTCTGTAAAATCAAATATAACACATATTTTTCTTTCTAATCCCTTACTGCTATCATAAGTGGTAAATATCGCAGAATCTTCTTTGGGTTCCGTCTTTCCCATGGAATCATTATCGGATATTGTCGCATATACCGTTTTCTTATTGAATTTGTGTGAATACGTTTCTTCCAAGGTGTTTAGTGTATCGGACATTGCTCCGGTTCTCGCTCCCAGACATAAAATATCCGCAGGCTCCTGCTTTGCCAAAAACTTTACAATATCTTTCTTTGTCATCTGTTCCACTTTACAGTGGTTATTTACTCCCTTTATTTCTTTTTTCCACACTCTTCCAAGCATTGCTGCCAAATTATTGGACAGGCGAAAGCACTGTGTAAATCTTAATCTGAGATGGTCTTCAAGAAATTCCCTCATAAATAATTCTACATCCAATGTTGTTTTGTCATATATCTTTTGCTCCATATCCCCGACTGCAATAATCTGCATCTTGGGATTGCGGTCTTTGACCAATTGTAATAATTCTGCCAGTTCCTGTTCAATATCCTGATACTCGTCAATAATCAGAATATCATATTGTTCAATCAAGGGTTTTTCATGGAGCAATGTCTGTATCAGATCAGATATTCCCGCAGATATGCCGTTTCGTTTTAAAACCATATAGGCAAATCCATGATAATTTGTCACAGCAACATTTTTCTTTTTTATCTTTGACTTAGCATCCAGTTTAAGAAGCCGGTTATAGGTTAAATACAAAATTTTTTTTGTACCCGGTAATTGGTTGCACAGATGTTGAATTGCCGTAGTTTTTCCACTTCCAATACAGGCATCTACCAAAATATTTTTCCCCTTTAATGCCTCGTCTATAAATATTTGCTGCTCGCTTGATAATTTTAAATTTAAAGGTGTACTCATCGTGATCTTCCCTCTTTCTTCTCTTTGTTTCTATCCTCCGCATAGGAAAAATAATAGTACATATTTAAAGTTTTCATAATCATCTGCATTCTTATTCTAATACAATATGACTATCCTTTTTGCAGATTTGTTCAAGCTTTCCATCCTTAATCCGGTACGCTTCTCCAAATAATTTTGTGATCCCATTCTCTATTTGAATATAGCTTCCATCCACCAGAGCAAAAAATTCTCTTCCGTAACTGTCCGGATATGTAATATCTTCAAACAAACGTTTTCCGTCCAGAATATCATCTTTGATATTTTGATAATGCGGCAGAATCATAAATTTTGTAAGTCCAAGCCCAGGAAAAAATCTTTTGTATCCGGGATCGATACTCTCTCCGGAAAGCTCCGGCTGTGCGTATACTATTTTTGCACTGTTCATACTCCCCGCACTGATTCCGATCAATATTCCAGAAAAATCGGTGAGATATTCTTTTAATTTTATTCTTCTGAAAAATTTATTCTGTGTTGGGACATGACCGCCGGAAAGAATTAATACATCATATGTTGGAATTTTTTCCACAATCTTTTTATTTCGCTGATCGCAAATAGTCATTTCTTTAATGGAAAGCCCACTTATCGGAAATGCTTCTGTAAATATTTTACAGATACTGTCATTGCGTTCTATATTATCAGGATCTGCACTGACAATCAATACTCTTGCCTCACCCTTCCAGTTTTTCCGAAGACTTTCTAACAGACCATTTTCACTGCTTAGCAGTGCTGGTATACGAATACCATCTTGTTTGTAAGATCCGCCAATATAACTTGACAAATATACCATTATGGTTCCTTTCTGAGCTTGGATAAAAGAACACATGTTTCTACATTGACCGTCTCCGGAAACATATCCACCATACATACTTTTTCCACCTTATACCCCGCCCCGCACAATAGTTCAAGATCCCTTGCCAGGCTTGTCGGCTTGCAGGAAATATACACAATCCGCTCCACCTGATATCTAATAATTTTTTCCAGTGCTTTTTTATGTACTCCATCCCTTGGCGGGTCAAGTACAATATAATCCGGTTTTTCTTCCATGGTATCAAGCACCTGCAATACATCCCCCTCAAGAAATTCACAGTTTAAAAGTCCATTCCTTTTGGCATTGTCGCGCGCTGCCTCTACTGCGTCCCCGACAATCTCCACACCGATCACCTTTTTTGCCACCGGGGCGAGCAGTTGTGCGATTGTCCCAGTTCCACTGTACAGATCAAAGATTACCTTATCCTTTGTCCCCCCAATATATTCCCTGACCTTGCGGTAAAGCACCTCCGCACCAAGCGAATTTGTCTGAAAAAAAGAAAAAGAAGAAATCTTAAATTTTAAGCCGAGCAATTCCTCGAAAAAAAAGTCCTCACCAAACAAGACCTTTGTCGAATCCGCGCAGATCACATCAGCCACACGATCATTTATCGTATGAACAATTCCCTTTATCCTGCCATCTAAACAAATGGAGAACAATGTATTTTTCCAGACAGAAAAAAACTCTTCTTCTTTTTTATTTGTTACCTCCCAGGCAGATGTTGTTACCAGATGCACCAAAATTTCTCCCGTTTTGACGGCACGGCGCACTAAAAGATGGCGAAGATAGCCGGAATGTGTTATTTTATGATAATACTTCAATCCAAATTCTCTCGCGATTTTAAGTGTGCCATTTACAATGCGGTTGAAATCCTCCTCCACAATTTGACATTGATCGGTGGTAAGTACATCGTAAAAACTCCCCTTCTTATGCATCCCCAGCATTATATCCCCATCCTTTACCTCGTCGCCAAAGGAGTACTCCATCTTGTTGCGATATCTGAATTCTCTTGGACTCCCAAGAATCCCCTCCCAGATCGTTTCCTTTTGCAAAAATCCCTGCAATAATTGTTTCCCCTGTTCCTCTTTTAGGCGAAGCTGTTCTTTATAGGGCATTGTCTGATAGGCACAGCCACCGCAGCTTCCAAAATGTGGGCAGGGAGGAACCCTTCCCTCCCGCTCTGAGGGTGTTATCACTTTAAGAAGCCTGCCCTCCTTTCTTCCGGAAGCATTTTTTGTTAGACGAAACTTTATCATCTGTCCAGGCAAAACATCCTTTACCACAATTTTCACTGGCGGTAAAGACAGCTTGTCCTCCCCTTTTTCCTCCCCCTCTTCCTGCAATCCCTCTATCTGCACAATTCCCTTATTGGGAAAATTGACATGATCTACTATCCCGATATATTCCTGTCCCTTTTTCATTACAATCTCCCTTTCTTTAAACAAATTAGTTCTATTTTAATCATACTACTAATTTTATCATATCCATTTGCCTTTGTCCAGAAATCGTTTCTCCAGAAAATTTATAAAATTTTGAAAAAATATGTGTAGAAAAGCGGCATTTGCTGTAAAGAACGCTGCCAGATACTAGGAAAATAAGAATGTATCAGGAGAAAAGGTCTAAGCGTGACAACAGAAGGAGGTTATTGGTTATGATAGAGAGAATGAGAGTGCGGACAGACCTTGCGCTAGAGGCGAAGGAGAGCTTTGAAGGGAGCGATACAGAAGTTCATGGGGTGATTGTGGAGG
>CAJUCG010000248.1 GCA_910585065.1 uncultured Lachnospiraceae bacterium | reverse complement strand
GGATGCGGGGCGAGGCAGAGGTAAACCATGCAGTAGATACATATGCAGACATGGTACGGCGCGTGTGTTTTTACCATCTGAAGAACCAGGCGGACACAGAGGATGTGTTCCAGGAGGTTTTTCTCAAATATATGCTGCATGACGAGCCTTTCAAGAATAAAGAGCATGAAAAGGCATGGCTGCTCCGTGTGGCCATCAACGCCTGTAAAGATTATTTGAAAAATTTTTTCCGGCGCAACACGGTTTCCCTGGATAGCCTGTACGAAATGGCCGCAGAGATCCCGGAAAGCCACCGGGAGGTACTGGAAGCCGTACTGTCCCTGCCAGGGAAATACAAAGACGCCATTTACTTACATTACTATGAAGGCTATTCTGCTATTGAGATTGCTGATATTATGCATCGAAAGGAAAATACAATATATACATGGCTTGGGCGAGCGAGAAAGATGTTGAAAGAAAAGCTGGGAGGTGATTTTTTTGAATCGTAAAGCATTTGGGGTTTTTGAAAAAATCTGTGCTGAGGAAGATTTAAAGCAGAAAACAACCAGCTATTTGAGGGAAGAAATTGAAAAAAGAGCCAGGAGGAAAAAGTTTCTGTGGCTGAGGAGGGCAGTGAGCTTTGCTTGTCTTGCAGTACTTTTTCTTTGCGGGGGGCTTTTTTACCGGGAGTATATGACCCCGGTTGCATATATTGATTTTGATGTAAATCCGTCCGTTGAATTCCGGATAAACCGCTTTGGAAGGGTGATTACTTCCCATGCGTACAATGATGATGGCGATGGAATTCTCGCGTATGTGAATGTAAATTATTTATCTTATTCCGAAGCAGTAAAGCGTTTGCTTGACGCGATGGGTGAGGAGGGGTATTTGGGGCAGGACGCGCTTTTGTGTGTTACCGTTCAGACCAATGAACCTTCTAGGGAGAATCTTATGATACAGAGTTTGAAGGAGATTGTGGGAGAGAATAAAAGGGATGGCGGATACGATATTTTGGCGGATATCTATGCAGTTACGGAAGAAGTGAAGCACTGCGCCACAGAATGTGAGCTTTCCCCCGCAAAATATCTTGCGATTGAGGGGCTGATTGAGGTGGATCCGGAGGCAGATTTTGAAATTTGCAGGAATCATTCAGTGCATGAGCTGCGTGAGATGGCAAGGGAAAAGTGTAAGGAGGAAAAGGATCATTATGGAATGCTTGAGCCGACGGAAGAAGAAATAGATTCTGATCGGAATGAGCAGGAGGAAAAGGATATTTCGGCAGAGCCGCGGGAAGAGCAGGAGGATAGCGACTTGCCAAGTGACCATGACTCCCATGAACATGGGCATGGTTCGGGACATCATCATGGAAATTGATGTATTTTTATAGGATTATATTGCGAAAATGCAGAAATATGGATCATGTACTTGACAATACCCGTATAATTGTATACAATAGAGCGAGCAAGAAGGAACTGGAATGGAGGATACCAGTATGCAAAATCGCAAAGTCTACATGAACCGTCACAATAATCTGCTCTCCCTGGAGGAGCATATTTATGAGCTGGTCGATGTGAAGGAACCAAATGTTTTCCGCAATCTTTTCCCGTATGATGAGGTGCCAAAGATTGCGTTTAACGACCGCATTGTACCACATAATATGCCGGAGGAGATCTGGATTACGGACACGACATTCCGCGATGGGCAGCAGTCCCGCGCGCCGTATACGACTGAACAGATTGTAACAATTTTTGATCATCTGCATCGCCTTGGAGGGGAGAATGGCATTATCCGGCAGAGTGAATTTTTCCTTTACAGCAAGAAGGATCGCGATGCTGTCTATAAATGTATGGAGAGAGGCTACGAGTTTCCGGAAGTGACTTCCTGGATTCGCGCCAACAAAAAAGATTTTGAGCTGGTAAAAGAGATTGGGATGAAGGAGACAGGGATCTTGGTTAGCTGCTCCGACTACCATATTTTCTATAAAATGAAAATGACCAGAAGTCAGGCGATGAACCACTATCTGAGTGTGGTGCGCGAATGCCTAGAAACTGGCGTTGCGCCGCGCTGTCATCTGGAAGATATCACGCGCTCGGATATCCATGGTTTTGTCATTCCGTTTTGCTCTGAGCTAATGAAGCTTGGCGCGGAATACGGGATTCCTGTTAAGGTGCGCGCCTGTGATACAATGGGATATGGGGTAAATTTTTCGGGTGCAGTGATCCCTCGCTCCGTACAGGGCATTATCTACGCGCTAAATACACACGCGGGTGTTCCGGCAGAACTTTTGGAATGGCATGGGCACAATGATTTTTATAAGGCAGTTACAAATTCGACTACAGCTTGGCTCTACGGTGCAAGCGGGGTGAACTGCTCGCTCTTTGGCATTGGTGAGCGCACTGGAAATACACCGCTTGAGGCAATGGTATTTGAGTATGCACAGCTAAAGGGAACGCTTGACGGCATGGATACCACGGTGATCACGGAGCTGGCAGAGTACTACAAAAAGGAGATTGGCTATAATATTCCGCACCGCACACCATTTGTCGGCAAAAATTTCAATGTGACCCGCGCCGGGATCCATGCGGATGGTCTTCTGAAAAATGAGGAGATCTATAATATATTTGATACGGAGAAATTTTTAAACCGTCCAGTATTAGTATCAGTTTCTAATACTTCGGGGTTGGCGGGAATTGCACACTGGATCAATACCTTTTATCATTTAAAGGGTGGGGCGGCACTTGATAAGAGTCATCCAATTATTTCCTGCATCAAGGAGCTTGTAGATAAAGAGTATGAGGAAGGGCGTATTACTGTGATGACGGACGCGGAGTTAGTTGCGATTATTGAGGCAAATAAAGTGCGTTGTGGAGTTGATCTGCCAACAGTGGATGTGGATACCATTTAATAAAAATATTTATTATAGTATAATATTGCTATTATACCAGTGTACATCCGCCGGAGGCACCATGTTTGGAGAACATGGCATAATAGAGAGCAGAGTGTAATTTATCTCCTATTAAGAGGCATGAAATTTTTTGCTAAGGAGAGATGAAAAAGGAGGATGACTATGAGCATGACCGTGGAACAGTTGGAGGCGGCAAAACAGCGTTTCGGGGAATTATTGGTGGAGCAGGATAAGCGCGTGGAGCGCATGAAGGCACAGGGGGATTTTATCGATTACAAGACACTGGATAAGATTGTGATCGGCGTGTGCGGCGGCGACGGGATTGGACCTGCGATCACTGGACAGGCACAGCGCATTCTGGAATTTTTATTAAAGGATGAAGTTGCAAAGAGCAAAGTGGAATTTAAGGTGATTGACGGGCTGACGATTGAGCGTCGCGCCGCAATGCAAAAAGCGATCCCGGATGATACACTTGCCGAGTTAAAGGAGTGCCATGTTATTTTAAAAGGTCCAACCACCACCCCGCGCAAGGGCGATCCATGGCCGAATGTAGAGAGTGCGAATGTGGCGATGCGCAAGGAGCTTGACCTTTTTGCAAATGTGCGTCCGGTGCGCATTCCAGAGCAGGGGATTGACTGGACATTCTACCGCGAAAATACAGAGGGAGCTTATGCGGTTGGAAGCAAGGGTGTTCATGTAACTGAGGATCTTGGCGTTGACTTTACGGTGGTGACCAGTCAGGGAACCGAGCGGATTATTCGAGCGGCATTTGAGTTTGCGAAAGCAAATGGCAAGACACGCGTAACAGCGGTAACAAAGGCAAATATTATTAAGACGACCGACGGAAAGTTTCTTGATACCTTCCGCGAGATCGCAAAGGACTATCCGGAAATCACAGCGGATGATTGGTATATTGATATAATGACAGCAAAATTAATTGATGAGACAAGACGGCGCGATTTCCAGGTTGTAGTGCTGCCGAACCTCTACGGCGATATTATCACGGACGAGGCGGCAGAATTTCAGGGCGGTGTCGGCACGGCGGGCAGTGCCAATATTGGCAAGCGTTACGCGATGTTTGAGGCGATTCACGGTTCCGCACCGCGCATGGTAGCGGAGGGCAGAGCAAAGTATGCTGACCCATGCAGCGTGATCCGCGCGGCGGCGATGTTGCTTTCCCATATCGGCTATCAGCATCAGGCGGACGCATTATATCAGGCACTGGATATCTGCACGATCACGGAGAAGAAGCTGGTAATGACGGGGCATGAGGACGGGGCAACAAACACGGAGTTTGCGGATTATATTATGGAGACGATCAAGGGGCTGTGAGCCACTGGTAAGATTATGGACGAAAATAATAAAGAAGTGAAACAGGAAGTCACGGATAAATATTCGCTGCGCGGCAGGGTATTCAACCGTTTGCGGGAAGATATTCTCTCCGGA
>CAJUCG010000247.1 GCA_910585065.1 uncultured Lachnospiraceae bacterium | reverse complement strand
CGACTATATTGAAACGACAAGACCCCTTGTTGTGATCACTGCGCCGGGACCTGGCAGCGGCAAGATGGCGACCTGTCTCTCCCAGCTCTACCATGAACAAAAGCGTGGTATCCATGCAGGGTATGCGAAGTTTGAAACTTTTCCTATCTGGAATTTGCCGCTGCACCATCCGGTCAACCGCGCATATGAGGCGGCGACAGCGGATTTAAACGATGTGAATATGATCGATCCGTTCCATCTGGAGGCTTATGGGGAAACCACGGTAAATTACAATCGGGATATTGAGATTTTTCCGGTATTGCAGACGATTTTTACTGCGATCTTTGGGGAGAGTCCGTACAAATCTCCGACGGATATGGGAGTCAATATGGCGGGAAATTGCATCTGTGATGATGAGGTTTGCCAGGAGGCATCAAACCAGGAGATTATTCGCAGATATTATCAGGGGCTTGTAAATCTTGCACAGGGACACGGAAAAAATGAGGAAGTTTTTAAATTGGAACTTCTGATGAATCAGTCCGGGCTTAAGGCGGAGGATCGAAAAGTAGTGCCTGCGGCGAATGCGGTGGCAAAGCGCACGGAACTGCCTGCGGCGGCGATGGAATTGCCGGACGGGACGATCGTTACCGGAAAGACAACAAAGCTTCTTGGCGCGTCAGCGGCTGTGCTGTTAAACGCGCTAAAGACATTGGCTGAAATTCCGGATGAGATCGACTTAATTTCTCCGTCCGCCATAGAACCAATCCAGCGGTTAAAAATTGAGTATCTCGGCGGCAAGAATCCGCGCTTACATACGGATGAAGTGCTGATCGCGCTCTCCATCAGTGCCAAGGATGATGAGAATGCAAGACGCGCGCTTGAACAACTGCCAAAACTCTTTGGATGTCAGGTACATACCACCGTGATCCTCTCATCGGTGGATACAACCTCGTTTAAACGGCTGGGTGTTCTTTTGACCTGCGAGGCGAGGTATGAAAATAAGAGTCTGTATCATTGAGGAAAAAAATAGTGATAAATAGGCATGGAATCGCTGCTGGCAGCGATATGCAGAAATGGGGAAGCGATGAAATTTTTACATGTGGATTTGCGAAGGCTGATACTGGTTGTGGTATCGGTGATCTTGATGGGATTTTTTATTTCTTTTTTGAATCCGTGCGGGTTCGGTTCTGACCCTTGTACGGTGATGAATCTTGCTATTTCCGGGAAGATTGGCTGGTCACTTGGAAACTGGCAGGCGACATTAAATTGTATTTTATTTATCTTTGTATTGCTGTTTGGACGCAATCAGCTTGGTTGGGGAACGATTGCAAATATGTTTTTGGTCGGTTATAGTTTTGATTTTTTCACCTGGGTGAATTCTTTTTGGCTGCCGGAGCAGGCTTTTGAAAATATGGCTGTGCGTGTGATTGTAGCGACGGTGGCACTTTTGGGGTTTGTGGTGGTAGCCTCCGCATATATGGCCTGCGATCTTGGGACTGCACCGTATGACGCGCTCTGTTTTATTATTGCCTCGCACCAGAAAAAATTTTCATTCCGCGTGGTGCGTATACTTTACGATGGATTTGCTTGTCTGGTGGCAGTAATTTTTGGGACAAAGCTTGGCGCGGTTACCATTGCAATGGTGTTTTTGCTTGGTCCGGTAATCACCTGGATGAAGGAGAATGTAATAGAGAAATATTTGCCGCTAAAGTGAGGGGGAAGAAAATGGCGGAGTATACCCATGTAACCCATACCTTTGAACCAATCTATAATGAAGCGTCCCAGGTGTTGATTCTCGGAACCTTTCCCTCCGTGAAATCCCGCGAACAAAATTTTTATTACGGGCATCCAAGAAACCGTTTCTGGCGTGTGCTGGCAGCGGTTTGCAAATGTGCAGTTCCCGCCACTATACAGGAGAAAAAGGAGATGCTTCTCAGAGAACATATCGCAGTCTGGGATGTGATTGCAAGCTGTGATATTACAGGTTCTTCGGATGCTTCCATCCGCAATGTGCAGGTGAATGATATCAGGCGAATCTTGGCAAAGGTGCCGGATATCCGGATTTTTGCGAACGGGGCGAAGGCATATGAACTCTACCAAAAATATATGTGGACAGCAGCGGGCAGACAGGCCGTTCGTCTTCCGTCCACAAGCCCAGCAAATGCGGCGTGCGGATTTGAGAAGCTGTGTGAGAGGTGGAGAATTATACGGGAGGGAGAAAAGAATTAAAAGGTTTTCTTGATAACCAGCTCATACTTATCTAAAATATAGCAGGGAAGATAAATCTTCCCTGCTATAATATTATCTGCGAATTTCAAGCAGTTTCGCCTTCAATTCATTTTCGATCCGGTTTAGTTCAAGCTCTGCTGCCTGGCGTTTTTCGTGACCCTCGGTCTGGATGCGCATAACTTCGTCGAGCGTGCTGATTAAGGATTCGTTTGTTGTTTTTAGCGTCTCGATATCCACAATGCCGCGCTCCGATTCCTTGGCGGCTTCCACAGTTGCCATCTTTAAAGTGGCAGCATTTTTGCGCAGCAGTTCATTAGTCATATTTGTAACATCACGCTGTGCTTTTGCTGCTTGCTCGGAATGAGTAACGCCTAGGGCAAGCACCATCTGACTTTTCCAGAGCGGGATTGTGTTGACGATCGTGGACTGAATCTTCTCGGACATCAATGTGTCGCTGCTTTGCACCAGTCGGATTTGCGGTGCGGTCTGGATGGAGATCATGCGGGTCAGCTCCAGATCGTGTAGCTTTTTCTCAAAGCGGTTGCACATTGCCGAGAGATCGTTTGCGGCTTGAGCGTCCTCCGGAAGCCCGGAAGCGGCAGCTTTCTGCATTAGTGCCGGGAGTTCTTCAGACTGAATTTTCGCAAGCTTTTTTTTGCCCGCAAGGATGTACATGGATAATTCCTTAAAATAATTTTTGTTCAGCTCGTACATTTTATCGAGCATTGCAACATCCTTTAAAAGCTGAATCTGGTGCGATTCCAACACCTGTGTAATCTTATTGACATTGGTTTCTGCCCTGGCATATTTGGCTTTCATCCCGGTTAAACGGTCAGATGCTTTGCGGAATTTTCCAAAAAATCCCTTTTCCTCTTCCTCATCGAAACTTTTTAGTTCGGTAACTAGATCGGAGAGCATCGAGCCGATCTCACCTAAATCTTTAGTGCGGACATTGTCCAGTGCGGTCTCAGAGAAATCTGCCATTTTTTTCTGCGCGCCCGCGCCAAACTGCAAGATCATCTGGGAGTTCGAAAGGTCTATTTTCTCGGCAAAATCATCTACCATCTGGCGTTCCTGCGGGGTGAGCGAACTCTCGTCAAATACTGGTTTTTGCAGTTCGGGAGGCACTTCTTTTTCCGCCTTGGCGGGAGGGTTTTGCTCCTCGGCAAACGGCTCAAAGGTGAGTGTTGGGGCTGCGTTCAAGTCTTTTAATAAATCATCGGTCATTGTTTTACCTCCATAATATTCTCGTTTTAAGACAATGCATTTTGCACATCTCTGGTTTTCCTGTTATTTATCAAATGCTCCTTTGGTCAGTCCCTCCTGCGCGAACATGGTCTGCAAGACGGAGATATCCGTGGAGATATCTAGTGCGTCATCCTCGTACAGGCTGTCTAACAAAGTCTCAAATGCATAGATAATGGTTTCCAAGGTGGATTCAATCTCTTTTTTGGCAGTTTTGATATTGTCGCCCTGCACGCTCTGCGCGTCAAAATCGCGGTATGCGTCAACTAATTTTAATGTGGTTGGCAGATAGTAATTGATAAATTTATCAAGGTCGTCCACCTGCTCCGGGTGTACTTCAATGCGGGCGTAGATCTTGCGGATAATCTCTTCTAGGCGGTCAAGTTTTGCGGAGATAATCTCGCCGGGAATGGCGGCATTCGCCTCGCGGATTTTGGTTAAGTAGGAGTCGCCGGCAGAGAGAACTTTAATCACCTTTGGAGGGAGGAATGCGCGCCCCGGATTTTCTCCCGCATTTGGTGCGGTATCGGTTTTCTTTGTCTCCTGCTTGGAATTTGGTGCCTTGGCACCGTAGGAGGCACCGTTCTGGAAAGAATTTCCAAATACAGAATCCTGCTCCCTGGAAGAATCCATACGATTTGATGCCTCAGAGTAGTCATTGATCCGGTCGCGGGAATGTTTTTCCTCCATCTGGCGCGCAAGATAAGCATTCTGCACCTTTAAGTACTGATCGTAGGTCGCGCCGTTTAACATCACACAGGTCTGCTGGTCATCGATATGCCCCTCCGGAAACATTCCGAGCGAGATCATCTTGCGCAGATCTTTTAATACAAAGCGTTCTGAGCGACCGATATGGGAGGAGAGTTCCTTGATTGGGCAGT
>CAJUCG010000246.1 GCA_910585065.1 uncultured Lachnospiraceae bacterium | reverse complement strand
CCTTATGATAGGCGCACTCCCGGAACATCTGACGGGTTTTCCCCGCGTAAGCGGGGATGATCCTATATCTCCCACGACAAGGGGCGGCAGTGAAAGGTTTTCCCCGCGTAAGCGGGGATGATCCTAAAAGATTACGGGAATGGAATTGAGGAAATGAGTTTTCCCCGCGTAAGCGGGGATGATCCTCTGCCGAAACCGTACAAAGCCCCGGAAGTGTGGTTTTCCCCGCGTAAGCGGGGATGATCCTATTCCCTCTTATGCTCCCGGTACTTATCCATAGTTTTCCCCGCGTAAGCGGGGATGATTCTGGATTTGTACCAACTTAAAGTAAAAGAGCGGCAGTTTTCCCCGCGTAAGCGGGGATGATCCTGCGACCATAAGCGCATGGAAATGTGTGCATACGTTTTCCCCGCGTAAGCGGGGATGATCCTCGCCGCGTTAACGGATAAAATATTATCCCACGGTTTTCCCCGCGTAAGCGGGGATGATCCCTAGCCCTTGCACCTCATACTGTAGCGGGATAAGTTTTCCCCGCGTAAGCGGGGATGATCCTTTTCGGAATGCGCGATTATGCTCGCGCAGACCGTTTTCCCCGCGTAAGCGGGGTGATTCTTTTATTGTTGTTTTTTTGATCCCTTTGCGAATATATATAGATGGATCGGCGCACCCCGTCCAGAGGTAGCTCAACGCGCTATCTATACTATCTACATAATTAAGGAGACTTTTATCATTAAATACAAAATTGATGTTATTGGTAGCCTGAGGGCAGCAGGATATCTGGTGCAGCGTCTACGCACTCAATAGATCTTATCCCAGGCAACGCTTACAGCGATACGGCGTGGGCAGCCGATTAACACATATTCATTAAACAAAATATGTTTAATGCTACGCAAACAGCCGAGGGATATACTGATGATGGAGGCAACAGACGAAGAGAAACTTATGTATTTTTAAAAAAGTGCCTGGCAAGCACTAAAATCCATGCTGTACTGTATACAAGATAAAAAACAAGATTTTCCCCGCGTAAGCATAATGTTGTAAACAAAAACTTGACATTTTTGCTTCATGGATTTATAAAAAAAGAAGTGAAAATGGAAGATAAAAAATAACACAAAAAAAGTTTATGACAAGGAATCTGAGTTCTTAACAGGAACAAGTATTTTTTTGCAGTGGGTCATCAGAAGTCAGCAAAAAACTGAGAATGAGGTTCATGGAGATAAGGGCAAATGGCGGCACAATTAAAAAAAATTGTGTTTTATTGTGATGCACTTGATATGGTAAAGCAGGGATTTTAATGGTATCTGAAACATCGAAATGATCCGCGAAAATATGGAGGCATCGAAAAAAAATGCGTGGTATTGTGACAGGGGAGGAATACAATAATCCTTATGGCCACTACTAGATATATCCAATATTAAAGCTGAAATATCCAGGTGAAGCTATTCCCAGCGGGAGAACCGTTTACGGAATAATAAAAGAATAGGATTAAATCACAAACCAAATGGCATTACAAAGACAGATAAGAATACCAAAAAATTAGATGATCTTTTAAAACAGGATTTTACGGCAGAAAAGCCGCTGGAAAAACGCGTGACAAACATTATTGAAATTCTCGCGTAAGATGGAAACTCTATGTATCCATCATCTTTGACTGTTATGATCTGAGAGTGCTGGGGCTTGCGATGGCAGATCACATAAGGCAGAACTGTGCATATCCACAATAAACAATACTTTTAAGGCATTCTCGTCTATTAGAGTGCAGTTATCCATAGTGACTGTGGGATCCAGTACACAAGCGCATCTTACAGAGAAGAGCTAAACCACTATGGGATCTCACAGAGTATGAACAGTGATAGAAACAAATGCCGTGATAATGCGCGTGGCGAGTCTGTGTGGGCGAGGATGAAGGGATGATTTTTGTATAGTAAATATGATACAAATAAAATCATAATCGATAAGCTTAAAACCCTGATAGGGAAATATTTTATCTATTGAAACAATCGAATCGGGGGATATGCTTAGTCAATGGCAGTCTGCTTTCAATGTTTGGAAGAAAACTGTACCATGAGCCACTGGTGCAGACAGTCTAAAGATTTTGTGAAAAAAGTGTAAAGGGATATTAATTATCATGTCTGTAGACAGACCAGATAAAGAGAAATGCAGGACTGACTTTAAGAAGACGGTTATCAAGTCCAGAAGATATCCTTAAAAAAGGAATTTAAACATCAATTCTATCAAACAACAAAAAAGCTGGATTTTTCCAGTTGGACATGGTATAATTGTAGCAGGTATTATACCAACACAGCCACAGCATTATGCCGTGAGCAATATCATTGTCAAGAAAGGAAGATGTGAACATGGGTTATTTGGAGAAGTACAGGGAGTGGTGCGAGAATCCGTATTTTGACGACGCGACAAGAGCGGAGTTAAAAGCTTTAGAGGGAAACAATGCAGAGATCGAAGATCGGTTTTACCGCGATCTTGAATTTGGTACGGGAGGTTTGCGCGGTGTGATCGGCGCAGGAACAAACCGTATGAATCTCTACACCGTGCGCAAGGCAACGCAGGGTCTGGCAAACTTTATCATCAAGGAAGGCGGTCAGGACAAGGGCATTGCCATCGCATATGATTCCCGCAATATGTCCATCGAGTTTTCTGAGGAAGTGGCACTTTGTATGTGCGCGAACGGCATTAAGGCATACCGCTTTGAGTCCCTGCGCCCGACCCCGATGCTCTCCTACGCGCTTCGCACTCTCGGCTGTATCGCGGGTGTGGTGATTACCGCGAGCCACAATCCAGCGGAGTACAACGGCTACAAAGTTTACTGGGAGGATGGCGCACAGATCACTTATCCAAAGGATGAGTTAATTATCAATGAGGTCAATGATGTAACCGATTTCAACAACGTAAAGACAATGAGCCGGAAGGAGGCTGAGGAGAAGGGGCTTTACCATGTGATTGGCAAAGATATCGATGATCCGTATATCGAAACCTTAAAGAAACTGGTGATCCATCCGGACATTGTAAAGGAGATGGGTGCAGATCTCGGTATCGTCTACACCCCGTTACATGGCACGGGCAATCTGCCAGTGCGCCGTGTGCTTGCGGAGCTTGGCTTTGAGAAAGTTTATGTGGTGCCGGAGCAGGAGAAGCCGGATGGCAATTTCCCGACTGTTCCTTATCCAAACCCGGAAGATCCAAAGGCATTTGCACTGGCACTTAAACTGGCGGAAGAAAAGGGAGCAGAGCTTGTGCTTGCGACTGACCCGGATGCAGATCGCTTGGGGGTTTATGCAAAGGATTCCAAGACTGGCGAATACCATTCCTTCACCGGAAATATGTCCGGTATGCTGATTTGCGAGTATATCTTGAGCCAGAAAAAGGAACTTGGTACGATAGCAGGAGACGGTGTGCTGGTTAAGACCATTGTTTCTACCAATATGGCGGACAAGGTAGCCGAGGAGTATGGGATTAAGCTTGTTGAAGTATTGACTGGGTTTAAGTATATTGGTGAGCAGATTAAATTGTTTGAGCAGAGCGGACATGGCACTTACGAGTTTGGTTTCGAGGAGAGCTATGGCTGTCTGATTGGGACACATGCGAGGGATAAGGATGCCGTGGTTGCGGTGATGATGCTTTGCGAGGCAGCAGCGTATTATAAGAAACAGGGACTTACTCTCTGGGATCAGATGCTTAAAATTTATGATAAGTACGGCTTCTTTAAAGAGAGTTTGCAGACGTTAACCTTAAAGGGAATAGAAGGTGCGGGAAAGATCAAGGAAATGATGGAAAATATCCGCAATAATCCGCCAAAGAAGCTTGGCGATTACACGGTTATGGCATTCCGCGATTACAAGGCAGATACCGTGAAGAATCTTGCAACTGGTGAAGTGACAACAACGGGACTTCCAAAATCAAATGTGTTGTACTTTGATCTGGATAATGACGGCTGGGTTTGTGTAAGACCGTCCGGTACGGAGCCGAAAATCAAATTTTATATTGGTGTAAAAGGAGAAAGTTTCGAGGATGCCGAGGCGAAGAACAAGAATTTGACGGACGCGCTGATGGAGTTGGCGAAATAAGTAGGATGTGAATTTGGCGGATGGAAACTTAGATTACACATTCGGGGTATACTGGCAAAATAAAGAAAAATATTTACAATGTGGATAAAATGCTGCAATATTTTTCTTTATAAAAATAATTTTACTAAAAAAGAAGGAAGTCACAATGCAAAAATTATCGTGTTTCTTGCTTTTAATAGCGGGAATGTCAATTCAGACAGCGGCGGCAGTTCCGACAGGAATTCCCAAAACTGATGCAAACGCGAATGCAGACTACTATATTTTGACAGACAGTGA
>CAJUCG010000245.1 GCA_910585065.1 uncultured Lachnospiraceae bacterium | reverse complement strand
ATATTCTTTTTTATAGATTAACATTCCGTTACCATAAGGGTCATCTTCCGCTAAATATACTATTCTGCTTATATTTATGCTGGAGTTCCAAGAGAATTATACCATAACCTTAGCAGATTTGGAAGGCTTTTTTCATCGTTTACCTCATTTTTCTAATTTTTTTCCTCTGCCAATGCAAATTGTTCAGTTCTGAAATCTGTCCGGCGGTAGATATATTCATCTTCCCCACAGCCCTGCAATACAATCTCATCATCGGTATAGCGTTTTATGCACCACATAAGTCCCTTGCTTGTAGTAAGGCATTTGCCAAGTTCACATTCCTCTGTCGGGATATCAACTTCCTGGAATTCACGGGAAAAATCACAGAAAAAGCGGCAGAAATTTTCGCTGTTATCCTTGTAATTTCGAATTCGGAAAAATTGTCCCCCGCTGAAAATTCCAAGATCAAATACAATATTATACGATGCGCCGCAATAAATATTAGTATCCTGCGGGTGGATGGAAAAAGTATATTCCGTTTTTCCTGTGCAGAGAAAGAAATTAAACCAGTCCGCATTGGCAATATAGCTGTCCGCCATCCGCCACAGGGTCAGGCAGGCGGGGATTCCTTTCTCCTTTACGCTAGGCAGCGGCTCCCCCGTATGATCCACCAAGAACCGCTCCAGGCGGCGCATACTTTTCTTTTTGTTGCCATCGTAGGCTTCGTTAAGGTGGGAGGCAAGAGCATCACTGTTTGAGATTACTGTTTCTCCCTCACTCAAAAGATAAGCGTATTCTGTAATCTGTTTTTGCTGATCCCTCTCGCAGATCGCAACCAAATGTTTCCGGTTTTCAAAACCGGAATATAATTTTGTTCCCAGAATATTCTTGTCCGGAGTGAAGTAATAGACAAGTGCAAATTTTTCCGTTTCTACAATTTCAGAATATGCGGATCGGTAAACACCACAGGCAAAAAATTCGATATTAGCATCAAATGTACTAATTCCGTCTTTTAAGATGGAATCCGTTGTCACACAAAAGACTTTGCTTATCAGCACAATCTTTGCGAGTTCCGGATAGGTCTGGTCAAGTTCCCAGCGGGAGACAGTCTGTCTTGTTGTGCCAAGTTTTTCGCCGAATTCTTCCTGTGAGAGTCCGTGCGCTGTTCTGATCTGGCAGATTCTCTGTCCAATGGTCATTTTAGTTCCTCCTATTTGAAGTTCCGCATATACCCTTCCAGTACCCAGTACAGGGGAATAAATTTTTGCTCACTTCGTTCCCACAAATTTATTCCGGGTACTGTCCGGGCATATGCTGTTTTTTAAGTTCCGCATATGCTGATTTTATTATATCTTTTTCTTTCGGGGATGTCTACCAAGGGGATATGGAAATTTGTCACTCGCTGCGTGACAGGCGTTGTATAAGACTAAAAAGTACTATATTAACAATAAAAAATGCGGTATGATAAAAATTTAAGGAATTTGTAATTGCAGTTTTGGCTAAAACAGGTTATGATTAGAGGCGGATAAATTTTATTGTAGAAATGGGACAAAAAGAACTATGAATGAGATAATAGCGAGTACAATAAATAGATATTGTGGCGGGGGACTGATACAGATGATTCTGTCAAATAGCAAAGCCCCTGAAAAAATAAAAAAAGTTTTGATCCGTCCGGTGCGGATGCGGGGCGAGTTGTATTTTCAGGCCTGTGAATATCGGGGCAAACAGGTTTTCCATGAAAATTATACAAGGGAAGATTTGCTGTCAAAATTGCCGGATTGGTTTGAGGATTGTTTCAGGCAAGCGCAGATATGGGCAAGCGGGGGACAGGCGGTGATTCTTGTTAGCAAAAAAGGCAGGGTGACAGTGAGGGAGAAGAAAATTTTAGTGGGGCAGGAGGGGGAAGCGACAGAAAAAACAATGCCAAAGGAACATAACCGGGAGAAAAATTATATTTTCGCGGAGGGGCATCCCATTCCGTTTTTGGTGGATTTGGGTGTGATGACCCCGGAGGGAAAGATTGTACACGCGCGGTATGATAAATTTCGGCAGATTAACCGTTTCCTAGAATTTATAGAGGATATTCTTCCGGAACTTCCAAGAGACAGGGAGGTAAATATCATTGATTTTGGGTGTGGTAAGTCCTATCTAACCTTTGCAATGTACTATTATCTCCACGAGTTAAAACATTATCCGCTGCGGGTGGTGGGACTTGATTTAAAGGAGGATGTGATTGTGCATTGCGCCGCCCTTGCAGAGCGTTACGGCTATGAGGGACTAAAATTTTTGCAGGGGGACATCGCCTCCTACACTGGTGCGGATGCGGTGGATATGGTAGTCACATTGCACGCCTGCGACACAGCGACGGACGCGGCACTGAAAAAAGCAGTGGACTGGGGTGCGCGTGTGATCCTGAGTGTTCCCTGCTGCCAGCATGAACTAAATCAAACCCTTGAGAATGAGATGCTTGTGCCAGTGCTGCGCTACGGATTGTTAAAGGAGCGGATTGCCGCACTGATCACGGACGGTCTGCGCGCTGATTTGCTCGAACAAAAGGGCTATAAGGTGCAGGTGTTGGAATTTATTGATATGGAGCATACGCCAAAAAATATCCTGCTTCGCGCGGTAAAGAGAGAGCAGATTCTGCCGAGATCGCTAAAAGAAAAAAGAAAAGCCGCATACGAACGCTGTATCGATGAATTGAATGTGGAACCCGCACTCTACCGGGCGTTTAGAGACTGGCAGGAAACAGAATAGGAGGAAGTCTTGAAAATTGTATATCGCATTTTAATTCTGCTCGCCATCTTTTGTGCTTCGATCTATTATTTCGGCAGCAATATGCAGGAGCGCGTTTTTAGCTCCGACCGCAAGACAACAAAGATGCAGGCGACGACACTGCCCGTAGTTACAGTGCTTACACCGGGCGGAGAAATCAATCTGATGCATGGGTATTGCTCTAATCTTGATGCAATGCTGTTTCGTGAAAGTATCACTCCGGTGGACACAGAAAAACAAGTGGAAATTCTGATTACTGAAAATGATTATAATATCAAAAAAATTATTTTTGAAGTATATGATACGGCACTGGGAACGAAACTTGAGGAGGGAAATGTAATTTCTCTTGAGCGGCGTATGCAGGGGGAGAAGGGGCAGAAAAGCGCGAAACTGCGGCTTAAAGGCGAGTATGTCGCTGGCGATGAGTATGTGGTGAAACTGACGCTGATCAGCAATGAGAGCAAGCGCATTTACTATTATACCCGCTTTAAGCTCTATGACAATTCGCATTTGGCAGAAAAACTTGAATTTGTACAGATGTTTCACCATTCGCTGATTGATAAAGAAAAAAGTGGAGATATAAAGAAATATTTGGAAACTAAAAAAAATGCGGATGAGACAGACTTCTCCCATGCGGATATTCACAACAGTCTTGATTTTTTAAGCTACGGTGAGTTAGCACCGCGCGTACTCTATGAGGAGAGTCCAGTAATTACGGAGTACACGAAAGATACCGCCTCCGTGGTGCTTGGCAGTTGGATGGAAATAGATACGACTACGGGGGCGGAATATTATTATGTGCGGGAAAAATTTCGTTTTCGCTATACCCCTTCGCGCGTGTTTTTATACAATTATGAGCGTTCCATGGAAGCAGTTTTTGACGGAAATAATATTAGTCTTGCAAAAAATGAATTTAAGTTTGGAATTACTGCGGACACAAAATTAAATGTGCTTTCCAATTATGATAATACGCGAATTGCCCTAGTGCGCCGGGGAACACTCTACGTCTACACCACGGAAAATAATCTGCTCACCACCGCATTTACTTTTGAGCAGAAAGATTCGGATTACACGCGCGATACCTATGATAAACACGATATTCGCCTGCTTTCCATCGATGATACCGGCGCAGTGGATTTCCTTGTATATGGGTATATGAACCGGGGAGAATATGAAGGGAGGGTCGGAATGATTTTGTATACCTATCATCCCGTCGATCAGACGGTGGAGGAGAGGGCATATTTTCCGGTCAATACCACTTATGAGATTTTAAAGGAGGCAATGGGAGATTTTTCCTACTGCAACTATGAAGATATTTTTTATTTCCATCTCTATGATACTATTTATTCCTACAATTTGATTACCGGAGTACTCTCCGTGATTGCGGAGGATGTGGGAGAAGATGGGATGGTCTATGTAAAATCTAAACAGATGTTGGCCTGGCAGACAAGAAAAGAGCAGGGGCGCACAAATCTTGTTCATGTGCTGAATCTGGATTTGGGGACACAAAATGATATCCATGCGGGCGGGGACGAAATTTTGGGTCTTCTCGGTGCGATTGACGACAATCTCATTCTTGGGAGATCAAAGAAGGAAAATGCTCTTT
>CAJUCG010000244.1 GCA_910585065.1 uncultured Lachnospiraceae bacterium | reverse complement strand
CTTTAAATTCTCAAGATAGACTTTGTTTAGCACCGAGGTAAATTCCTCGCAAGTCTTGCCGGAAAGGTGACTTGGTGCCATCTCATAGAGCAGCGCGTAATGCCTGTTGCAAAATCCCTTGCAGGCGGCAAATTTCTTTCGGAATTCCTCGTCCCTCTCATATAGATAGAATACCGTAACCAGGTAACGCTCAAAAGTATTTGCCATCCGCTTGCAGATATAGCAGGATTGATCCAGTTCATCCATATAGGCTTTCAGCGCGGAAGTCTCCCTCTTTTTAAATAATCCCCCCGAAGTCCGCCCGCCCTTAGCCAGCTTCTCTGCATTTTTAATGACCTGTTCCATATGTGTCTGCAAGATCAATGCCAGCCCCAGACGATTTTGATTCTGGTAAAGCATTTTTATATGCTTATCACAAAACCCGGTCTTGTTTGTCTCCATCCGGATATCGTCTTCCATATAGGAAGGTCCCATCGTAAAATCGATCGCCGCGTCCTGTAAGGATCGGTACATCCCGCAAACCGGGCATTCACAATCTCTGTCAAACTCATCGTTGACCGGAATTGTATATAGTTGCTCCTTCATCCCCATTCCCCCTGCTTACCGCGAACTGGCTCGCGGGATTTTCTATTTTTTAGGAATTTCCTGCACCGGATACATACTGCAAAATAGTATATTTCTGTTATGCACCCTCACAAATAAATGCTTTTTTGTCTACAATATAAATTACTGTGCCTCCGATGTCAGCCTCTCCTTTAATTCCAATGCCTTCTGCTTGATGCGATCGTTTGCATTCTTTGATACCAGCACTCTCGCCACCCACCGCTTCGCATCGTCATAATGTCCAGTTCGGCGCGCCAGCTCCCCAACCAGGTAGCAGACCGTATTTTCATCCATCCCGCACATCGGGAAGACTTCTTTCGGAAATGCCTCCATAAACCCGTCGTAGGCATTCTGTAAAAATTCGCGCTCCTCCGCTGCCAGCTCTTCCTTTACTTTATCATAATTCGGAGTATCCGGCGTAAGGCTCTCCGCCTTTCCGCGCAGAATCCATGCGGTCTTCAGACAGGTATATGCCTTCTCGCTTGCCTTGGCATGCTTTACCACGGTATTGGCAAGTGCCAGTTTATGCTTCATAATAGCATTGTCATAAGTTACTACATCTGACTCCTGTCCCAGTCCCCGGAAATTTTGAGAAATATTCTGCTTGATCATTTTCGCCTGCGATGCAGTCATATAGTTAAAATAGCGATTCAGTGCAGCATAGCCGCATTTAGGGCAGGCGATCACATCATATTTTAATGAGTCCACCACCTGATATTTCGGGCGCAGATCGGAGTCTGCCGCAATCAGCTTAATCTTTCCAGTTCTAATTACCTTTGCCTTAAATTCTTTTTCGCAGACCGGGCAGGTATAATTCTTGTCAAAAATCAGATCTGCCTCGTTGATTTCTGGCTTCGTCGGTTTTGCTTCCTTTTTCTCCTCGTTCTCATACACATCCATGCTGGATAGATTCCCAAGTCCCAAAGAATCCAGCCCTGTAAATAAATTTCCCATGTCATTTCCTTTCCTTTGGCTTAGTGCCATAATATATTAGTTTGGTTTATAACTGCTTTTTAATGAGACAATTCGGTTAAACACCAGATGATCCTTTGTCGAATCTTTATAGTCCACACAGAAGAAGCCATTCCTTAAAAACTGAAAGCGATCATAAGCCTTCGCCTCCTTAATCATCGGCTCGACATAACAGTTTTCAAGCACGGTGATTGAGTCTGGATTTAAGTTCATCGAGCCATCTTCCTCGTTGTAAACTCCCTTTTCCTCGTCGATCAGATTCTCATAGAGCCGCGCGGTTGTCTTAACTGCACACGGCGCGTAAACCCAGTGGATCGTTCCCTTCACCTTGCGGCCGGTAAAGCCTGTACCGCTCTTGGTTTCCGGATCGTAAGTGCAATGAATCTCTGTAACTTTTCCGCTCTCATCCACCAGATAATCCGTACAGGTCACAAAATACGCATTCATCAGGCGCACTTCATTGCCCGGATACAGACGGAAATATTTTTTCGGCGGATCAATCATAAAATCGTCGCGCTCAATATAAAGCTCCCTGCCAAATGGGATCTCCCTTGTTCCCATCGCCTCGTTTTCCGGATTGTTCAACGCGGGCAAATACTCAATCTGCCCCTCCGGATAATTGGTAATCACAAGTTTGACCGGGTCAAGCACCGCCATAACACGCGGACATTTTAATTTTAAATCCTCACGTATACAGTACTCAAGCATCCCGAAATCCGCAGAACTATAAGCTTTTGATACTCCACAAAGTTCCATAAACATCCGTATGGACTCCGGTGTATATCCGCGTCTGCGCAAAGCACTGATGGTGACAAGCCTTGGATCATCCCATCCGTCCACCACGCCATCCTCGACCAATTTTTTGATATAGCGTTTGCCCGTGACCACATTGGTCAGATACTGCTTGGCAAACTCGATCTGCTTTGGCGGATTCTCGTATTCAAGTTCTCTTATCACCCAGTCATAGAGTGGTCTATGATCTTCAAATTCCAGCGTACAGATCGAGTGGGTCACACCCTCGATCGCATCTTCGATCGGATGTGCAAAATCATACATCGGATAAATGCACCATTTATCCCCCGTATTATGATGACTCATATGTGCAACCCGATAGATTACCGGATCTCTCATATTCATATTTGGGGAGGACATATCAATCTTGGCGCGCAACACTTTCTGCCCGTCGGCAAACTCCCCGTTTTTCATGCGCTCAAACAGTGCGAGATTCTCCTCAATACTTCTGTCGCGGTATGGGCTGTTCTTCCCAGGTTCCTTTAATGTCCCGCGATACTCCTTTATCTCGTCCGCACTCAGATCACATACAAACGCTTTCCCTTTTTTAATCAGCTTTACCGCGCATTCATACATTTGTTCAAAATAATCGGACGCAAAAAACAGCCGGTTCTCAAAATCTCCGCCCACCCATTTTACGTCCTGCACAATGGATTCCACAAATTCCGTCTTTTCTTTTGTCGGATTTGTATCATCAAAGCGGAGGTTAAATTTCCCGCCGTATTTTTTTGCAAGCCCATAGTTTAACAAGATCGACTTTGCATGCCCAATATGCAGATATCCGTTCGGCTCTGGCGGAAAACGTGTCACTACCTGTTCGCAGCGTCCTTCGCTGATATCTCTTTCAATGATCAATTCGATGAAATTTTTGGATACTTTTCCATTTTCTTCCATTTCCTTTTGCTCGTCCATTTCCACTATCCTCCACAAAACTATATTATTTATATGATATCACAAGATTTTGGTTTCGTAAAGGGAAAAGAAAAAGGATTTCCTTGTTTTACAGGAAATCCTTCTCATTACAATACATATTTTGTGTAAAATTGACCTTGTACCACAGGATTAGTAGAAAATATGACTATCAATAATGGTATAAGGCTTTCCGCTTTTCTGACATTTTGCCTTTCCGCTGCTCACTCCCATATTGAAATAGAGGTATGCGGAATCAATTACTTTCTTTCCGGTCAATGCCTCTTTTGCTGCTGCAATACAGTCTTGCATCTGCTCTTTCTGCCACTTGGCAGGGTATTTTCCGGATTTATACATGGAGAGTACCTTCTCATAATTGCTCCCCTTTGTCGTCCACTTGCCGTTCGACTTTACATAGACGGGGCTGAACTGCCGTCCCCAGCGGTCACAATCATAGATCGCTTCCTTTATTGTGGTTACATGGTCAAAAATCTTGCTGTCCACACGGTTCATAATTACATTTGCAACGGCAATCTTGCCCTTTTTCGACTGGCTCCCCGCCTCGCAGTAAATAATGCAGGAGAGATACATCAGCTCATCTTTTGTGTAGGATGGAGCTGGTAATTTTGCCTGTTCATTTTCAATTGTGGCGGTAAGGGAAGTAGAGATAGAAGTTTTTAAAAGACTCTCAAAATTTGCCATCTCCTCGGACAAGTCTTTTTTATCCTGCTCGTTGAGAGCATAGATATTCGCAGACTCTTCTTCCTCTTTTTCTTCTTCTGCCTTCGTCCCCTCGTTAGAATCCTCTTTTGTCGTGATATCCCCCTCAAAATCTCTTGTCTCGTCTGCCTCGTTCTCCGGCACTGTGCTTTCACTTTTTACCGCATCCGCATCCGCATTTGCTTCCGCTGCAAGCACTAAAATCCCTCTGGATGCAAATACTGTACAGCAAAGTAACCCCATCAAAACCAGCTTCTTAAACTTCATTTTTAAATCTCCTTCAACCTTGACACAAATTATTACAAAATCATGTTTTGCTGTAATAATTCGTCGTAGTTTTGTAATATTTTCGTAATATATTATACGCAGAGATTTAACATTTGTCAAGGGGTTATTTTTTGTGACCTACTCAATTTTGTAGGATTACAATACATGTGTTACAACTGAATATTGAAAAAGCAGAGATAC
>CAJUCG010000243.1 GCA_910585065.1 uncultured Lachnospiraceae bacterium | reverse complement strand
CAGAACCACCCTTTTTCACTGTGGTGCCGCATTTGCGAATTTTCAGGGTCTGAATTCCATCTCCTAAAGTTACTTTTATAGATTGCTCTTTCTTTATAGTTACCCATTTATCAGTTGTGTCACCAATCTGATACTCAAAATTTGCCCCATCCGCCTTAAATATATAAACTGGCTTTGGATTTTTACCAGTTCCAGCATCAAATGTAGCGGTTACTTTTTGTGTACTGTCAATGGCATCACTTACTACTATTGCGGAGCCAGAAATAAGCGTTGTTGTTCCAGGAACAAGCTTTGTAACAGCCGGGATAGCTACTGGAACTATGCTGGAGGCAGGTTTTTTACCTTCTTTTGTACGAACAAATACGGTGAAATCCGTTTGACCGTCTTTGTTGAAAGCATTACGGATATCTTCAAGAGTAACTTTACCTGTAAGTTTATTAACATCTTCTGTTTTATCATTAAAGGTACCATCCAAGCTGACCTCCGTACCTTTTTTCAGGTCAATTTGCCCCTTGACATAATCTATGGTCACCTTTGGAGCATTTGGAGCTTTATCAATAGAAACTTTTGTTTCTACACCTGCAAGTGCCGAATCTTTGTCTGCGCAAGCACGAATATAGATTTCCGTTTTTGCCGCGGAAATATGCTCTGTATCAGCAAACTCACTTAAAGGTTTCCATTCGGACGCGTATCCTCCACGGTATTCATAACCTGCAACAGGAAGATCCACAGTATTACTTCCATCTTTATAAGTGAACTTTTTATTTGTACTGTCGTATTTTAAACTCTTAAGTTTTGCTGGCTGTGTTACAAGTTCTTTTCGTGTCCTTGCTGTCATACTTTTATCGCCGTAAACTTCAATGCCTTGCACTGATTTAACTTTTAAGAATGATAAGTCGATGGTTACAGTATTGCCCTTAAATTTATAACTGCTGGAAGAAGAAGGCTTTTTCGTATAATCAACTGTATTATCTTTTGAACCTTTATATACATCAACAAACGCAAAAATATCATTCGAATTTGATGTTAAGGTTGCTGTAAAATTCTCATAGTCGATATCAACACTGATCGCTGCACCGGACACTGTAACCGAAGGACCTGTCGGTGGATCTGCTGTGATTCTTGCCTTTGCAAAGATTTCATTGCTGGCAGATACAGTACTCTTTGTTGGAGTTGGGGCGGCGTAAAGATTTGCTGTCGGCATGGCTGCAGTTGTCAGACCAAGCATTATCGCACCCGTCATTGCGGCAGCTAAAAATTTCTTAAATTTTCTCATAGATTTAAGCCTCCTTTCTATTAACCGAGCAGGGAAAGAACACCCTGGTTGGACTGGTTCGCCTGTGCAAGCATCGACTGACCAGCCTGTGCAAGGATATTGCTCTTGCTGTACTTAACCATTTCCTCAGCCATATCTGTATCACGGATTGAAGACTCAGCACTGGTGGTGTTCTCAACAATGTTATCCAAGTTCGCAATCGTATGCTCTAAGCGGTTCTGTGCAGCACCGAGTTCGGAACGCTGTGCGGATACCGTTGAAAGGGCGGACTTGATGGTTTCAATTGCATCGAGGGCATTGCTGTCATCACTGCCATCCACTCTTAGCCCATTGACACCCAGTCCCTTTGAACTCATCGCCTGAAGATTGATGGTGATCTGATTATTAGTGGTTGCATCAGCACCAACATGAAGTTTTAGTTTCAAATCGCCCATAAGAGTCGGTGTTGCAACAATGGCTCCACTTTGAAGATCATTAGATGCTATCTGATCTGCATTTAAAAAATTACCAACAGCATCATATAACTGGGCACCTGATTTAACAAGCGGATAACCATTTGCAGAATCATAAGTAAAATAATCTTTCAGCGCATTAGCAGAGATTGCATTTCCATCCTTATCGTAATATTGTGTTACATCCCCAGTGGATGAATCTCCCTGTGCTGCCGTAACATACTGTGCGCAAAAAATGGAAGATACTTTCTGACCGATTTCTGATGGAGCATTAGTTGTATTTGGGAAAGCACCTGTAACATCCACTTGTGCAATTTTTTCTCTCGCCTGATTAAGAATTTCAAATGTAGCACTACCACCACTATTGGCTATAACATTAACGGAATAATTTTTTGCGATTTCTCCATTTAATGTAAGACCATAACTTTGTGTAGATAGTACGCCACTTCCAGTGGCAGTTCCATCATCTACCATTTCTGCGGTAACAGAAAATCCCTGATCACGTAGAGATTTTAAAATCGCATTCTGATCTTTAATAGAGGAACCCGATTCAATAGCAAAAGTAAACTCTATACCCGTTGCATCATCTATAACATTTTGATTTCCCTGCCCATCCATATCCAAATTTCCATCCACCCTAGAACCACCATAACCTTGAGATGGTCCATATGCAAAAGTGTATTTTTTTGTTGCAGCACTGTCGCCTTTTAACAAATATGCTTCGTTGAATTTGGTTGTCTCCGAAACACGGTCGATCTCTGTTGTAAGCTGATCAATTTCATCCTGGATGGACTTGCGGTCGGATGTAGAGTTTGTGCCATTTGCTGCCTGCACTGCCAGTTCGTTCATTCTTTGCAGCATATCCTGAACTTCGTTCAACGCGCCTTCTGCGGTCTGCACTGCGGAGATACCGTCCTGTGCGTTCGAAGAAGCCTGATCAAGACCACGGATCTGTTTTCTCATCTTCTCGGAGATTGCAAGTCCTGCTGCGTTATCTGCCGCACGATTGATCTTGTAACCGGAAGAAAGTTTTTCGGTGGACTTTGCCTGCTGTCCCGCTGTGATTCCTAACATTCTGTTGGCGTTCATCGCCTGCATGTTGTGTTGTACTACCATAGTATTTACCTCCATGTTGTTATTTTTTTAGGGCGTTCCCTCGCCCTTTTTGGATCTTGTAAAGCAGTGCAACTATGCCAATTTTTTCTATTTCCGGGTTGTGAAAAAATTAACAATATCGTCTGAAAATATTTGCTTCTCATGTCGAAAAGGAAGAAACAATGTGTGCAATTTGTTGCATTTTGCAGAAAATTAGGTACATAATATTCTGCTAAGTGGAAAATACTTCTACTAAAAGTGCAGCCATGCCATACTGTGCGAAACAAAAAAATCCAAAAAATGGCATAGAAAGAGGAAGAATATGGGGACTACAGAACCGATCCGAGACTTGGATGAGCTGGAAAGACTCAAAAATTATTATTTGAAGGAGCATCCGAATATGCGCAACTACGCTTTAATTCACACCGGCTTGAATACAGCGTTGCGTATCAGCGATATCCTGGCACTTCGCTGGAAGGATGTATACAATTTCGAGAGAAAGCAGGTCCAAAAATACATCATTATCAATGAGAAAAAAACAGGCAAGAGAACTTGTATTGCAATCAATCAGAACCTGCGCCATACGATCATTATATATATGGAAGAAATAGAAGATCCAAAACCGATGGACTATCTGTTTGAAGGTCGTACACCGGGCACAGCACTGTGCCGTTCACAGGCTTTCCGTATTATCAAGCGCGCCTGTGCTGACTTATCGATTTCCCATCAAGTTAGTTGCCACTCACTACGAAAAACCTTTGGCTATCAGGCGTACAACGCGGGGGTGAATCCTACAATGCTGATGATGATTTTCAATCATTCTTCATTTGCGGTTACCAAAAGATATCTTGGAATTGATCAGGATGATAAGGATCAGGTGTTTTTAAGTCTAAATCTTTAAATTGATATGGGGTATTCCAAAATTTTACAGAAGCTTCTAAGATAATTCGGAATGCAGGAGCTGGCATAATATAAGTTCATAAGGGATAGGGGCGAAAATATATAGAGATAGAATTGAGTAAAATAATCGACTACACAGGGATATTTTGATAGGAAAAAGTCCTTAAGCTTTGGAAATAAAATATTTTTTTCGCCGGAAACCCGCATAAAATGGGCATTTCGAAAAAAGTTACAAAAAAATGAAAAAATTTTTCAAGTAGCCCTAAAGTATTTTCAAAACCGTCCGATATATTAGGTGTAAGCAAGGATGCAACAGTTTGCACAGAATGTTGCGTGAAATGGGGATATGTACTACATAAGTATTCTTCTGTATATTTTTAAAAAGACTGAGAAAGTTTTTAGAGAAGATCGGAATAGTATTTGATTTAGGGCAGTTTCCATTCTAAGCAGGATACCAAATCAAACCTTACCCGGAAAATAAGGAAAAGTTTGGTAGGATATGCAAGAAAGAGAAGACTCTTAGAAATGCTTATCGAAATTAGAAACCTGTCTTAGGCAGCCAATCTGCAAAAGAACCGCATCTCTTGCAAAAATTTCCGCACTTGATACTAAAATATACCACAATCTAAGGTTAAGTTACAAAGAAAGTATCATATAAGTGCAGAACAACATCCCATCGGGGCGAAGGAACGCCCCAAGCACTGACCGCCAAATATGCGGCAGAATTTAAAACATGGAGGTAAAACACTATGGTAGTACAACACA
>CAJUCG010000242.1 GCA_910585065.1 uncultured Lachnospiraceae bacterium | reverse complement strand
TGCTGCCTGGTTTACCACATAGTTTTCCCGCCTTGCTATCTCGCGCACAAGCTGTCTTTTTTCCTCTGAGATCCTACAGGGCTTGTCATTTAAAATCAGGGAAACCGCAGCGGGAGAAATGCCCGCTTCCCTCGCGATATCCTTAATGGTGATTTTCTTTTTTTGAGTTTCTTTCATAAAATTTAAGTAAGCACATAAAATCTACTGCCCTTTCGCAGCGGCAGTGCCCTTCCCCTTTCCTTTTATGTTCTTTATTTAATCCCACGAAAATTTTCTCGCCGAATAATTACATTTTATCCCTTATACAACGAAAAAGCAAGGGAGATCCCCCTGCTTTTTCGTACACATTGATTTGCAGTATTTTTACCCTGTCCCTTTATCCTGCTCTTATGGTTACAGGAACATAATCAGCGAAAGCACAAACATAAATACAACACCGGCAATCATTGGAACGGAAGTTCGCTTTACAATTTCAAGCGGCTCCCTCTTTACAGAACCTGCCACAATCATTACTACCGCGGATACTGGCGATACGGCGCGCAGCAGATTTCCCGCCAATCCCATCGGGATGGATACTGCTAACACACTGATGCCCGCCGCTGCGGCAAGAGGCACCATAAGGGGCACCATTGCAAAGAAGAGTGCAGTGCCGCTACCGCTTAATAATACAATCAGGGCGGTCAGGGCAACTAAAATTAACGGAAGCACAAAGCCAAGTCCCGAACCTTGAAGTCCAGTCATTGCATCCTGCAATGCTGCGATAAGTCCGATGGTCTTTAACCCGGTAACAAATACTGTACCTGCTACAAGCAGTGCGACGATCGGCATCGCGCCGCCCATTCCCTTAAAGAAGGATTCCGTCTGATCTAAGGTCTTGCGCGCACTGCGGTTTCTTACCAGCTCACAGATAATCGCGATTACAAACGAGAACAGAGTTGCCACCTCGACGCTTAAATCAATTTTTGCACCTGTAATTTTTTGTACAGCAAAAACAAAAATCAGCATTAAGATCGGCAGCAGTGGCAAGATTGCGTATACGGTACGGAAAAGTGTGCCGCCTTCTACTTTCTCCACTTCCACCTTATTTTGCAGTTCGCTATTTCCCTTCTTATCTTTCTTATCCATCCATTTCTGCCAGAAATAGTGTACTGCTGCCATCACAAAGAGAGTTGGAACCGACACAATCGCATGATAGCGAAATACATAATCGCTTGCGGTAAGTCCCGCAAATTCCGCAGTGTTTGCCAGTTCTGCTGCGATCGCTACATTATCGCTGCCAAGAGGAGTAGGCATAACAGTTGCGGTCGTCGCAATAATTCCTGCCGCGGTGAGTGTACTCATCCCCGCTTGAATCATAATCGGATACAGTGTCGCCAGCAAAATAATAGCAAGGTTTGATGCGCTTGGCACTACCAGAGACAATAAATTACCAATTAAAAATACCACTGGCACAAGGATATACACGGACTTGATCTTTCCGATAGGCTTTGTCAGCACACTGACTGTCACATTGTTCGCCTTGATTGAATTCATATAAGCGGAATAGCCGCCCAAAATCAAAATGATAAATCCGGATGAACTGATCGTGGATTTAAATTGATCGGCAATAGCTTTTAGCGGGTCGAGCCAGGCCATACCTGTCGAGGTAAAATTTCCCCCTCCAATGGTATTTCCCATCGCCATACCGATATACATAAGGATAATTCCAATTACAAAGAGCGTAATTTTAATATCCATCTTTTTGATCAGCATAAAGACTACTAAAGCAACGGATAAAATTGCCGCAATATACATAATTGCAGTTTCCATACTTTCCTCCTATTCTGCCGCAGAATGCGGCACGGCTTTGTTTAGGCTGACTGCCTACCTACACTTTCCAACCGCTTCAAGGAACCATGTGCGGAATCTTTCCTGGTCAATATCCATACATACCTTTGCATTCGGCTCCTTCTTCAAATATCCTTTCAGATCCACCAAAGTGCAGCCCGCAGTCATTGTTCCAGCCAGTTCCACATCCACATAAGTTTCTTCCACGGTAAACAAATCTGGACATAAGAGATAGGCAACCGCACAACTGTCATACATTTTAAGCCCAGTATTAAATGTTCCTCCACGGTACTTTTTAAACAGACAGTGTGCCATTTTCCCGACTTCGCCAAGTTCTAAAAGTTTCTGTGTGTCCTCCGGCATTACAAGTGCCTTCCAGCCCACATCAAGCCCTGCCATTACAATTGGCACTCCGGAGGAAAATACCATCTTTGCCGCTTCCGGATCAGTCGCAATATTAAATTCCGACATTACACCCTTGTTTCCGCGGGTGGCAGAACCTCCCATCAGAACAATCTCTTGGATTTTTTCTTTTACTTCCGGGTAAAGTGCAAACAAAAGGGCAATATTGGTAAGCGGTGCGATCGGCATCAATGTAATCTTCTCCCCGCTCTCCATAATCGTGCGGTACATCGCATTGACTGCATTCTCTTTTAACAGCAATTCTTTCTTTGGCTCCGGAAAATCAAATCCTTCCATACCGCTTGCCCCATGTACGTTCGAGGCATCGACAAGCTCACAGATCAGTGGGTGAGCCACCCCCGCTGCCACTGGCACATCCTTCTCAAAAAATGCGAGCAGACGCAAAGCGTTGTTTGTCACTTTTTCTAAAGAAACATTTCCTGCTACCGTCGTGATCAATTTTACATCAAGTTCCTCTGAAAACAGCGCGATCGCAATGGCAAGCGCATCATCGATCCCCGGATCTGTGTCAATAATAATTGGTCTCTTACTCATAAAAACCCTCCTTATTTTCTTTTTATACTCAGCGAAGCAAACCACATTCGCCGGATAACATTTTTGAATCTGTGAACAAAATGGGTCCGCACCTCAACCCACCAAGCAAACCTTCCGGCTCGTCTTGTCTTCACACTTCCTCGCGGTACGGGATCGCCTGCTGCGCACCGTAGCGCGTAATTGTTAATGCCGCCGCCTTTGTCGCATAGCGCACACTCTCTTCAATCTCTTTTCCCTCCGCTAAGCACGCGGACAGCACACCGATAAAGGTATCGCCCGCCGCCGTTGTGTCCACAACTTCCACGCGCTCTGCCGGCACACTGTAAAGCATCTCTCCGACATTAAAAATACTTCCCCTGCTGCCCAGTGTGATAATCACCTGTTTTGCTCCAAGCCGCCGCATACTCTCGATTGCCTTTTTGCAGCTTTCTTCCTCCTGCGGAAAGATCCCCGTCTGGTACTCCGCCTCCGTCTGATTGACCACCAAGAGATCAATAAACGGATAATATTTTTCCGGAATAATCTTGGCTGGAGCAGGGTTAAAAATAGTGTACATTCCAAGTTCTCTAGCATATTCCAAGGAGGCGAGAACCGTATTTTGTTCACATTCATACTGTGTTACAAAAATATCCCCCGGCGAGGCGATACGCCCTAATATTTCCTTTACATCTGCTATTCTCAGCTCATGGTTTGTTCCCGGGCTTAAAATAATTCGGTTGTCCCCCTTATGGCAGGTGATAACCGCCACTCCGGTCTGCCCGGTTTCGCTTACTTTTACCTCCCCGCAGTCCACCCGGTAGCCCTGCAATACCTCAAGAAGTTTCTTGCCAAATACATCTTTTCCAACACACGCAATCATCTTTGTAGGTGCGCCAAATTTTGCTGCCGCCACCGCCTGATTGCCGCCCTTACCTCCGGGATTGGAGAGAAAATTATTCCCCTCCACGGTCTCCCCCTGCTGCGGCATTCTCTCACAGCGGATCGTCAAATCCATATTAAGACTTCCAAATACAATAACCTGTTTCATTTATTATCTCTTCCTCCTTCCTCTCTGTACTATTTTTACTATTGTTGCAGAAGAGAATTTAAATCTTTTTCACACAGGCAAGTCCTGATTAACTAGCTGTGTCATTCCGCTTCCCTGCCCGTCATAGGGACGGATGCGAAATCCAAATTTCTCGTAAAATCCCTCCTTCCCCGTAAGTGCCATCAATCCGGCATAAGCATTGCGGCAGCCATGTTCCCGGATATAGCACATCAACTCCTCCATAATCATACGCCCGATCCCACAGTGCTGCTTTTTCGGCTCCACAACAACATCCTTAATGAAAAAAACAATTTTTCCATCGCCGACAATCCGACCAATGCCAACTGGAATTTCCCCCTCCTTTACCACAACGGAGAACAATGTATGCGCAAGTGCCTCCTCTACATCCTCCCTCTCATAATGCTGCAAGGAAACCTTTTCCCGAAGACGTTCATATACCTCTGGGGTAAGCGCGTTTTTTTCAATGCGGTACTGTTCCATCTTAATTTTCCCTCCACCACAGATTCCCCACAATCAAAAAAAATTATTTTCCCTTTCCTGATAATTTTCCGCATTACCAAAAAATCATGCAGAGAATTGTGCGTATTCAAAAACTTTCCTGATAAAACGTTTTATCATTTTAGTAAAAAAATAATATCCTTGCGGACTCTGTTTGTATTTGATAAAACGTTTTATCATCTAGCTTGATTGTATGATATCACGATTTTCTGTCGCTGTCAACCACTTTTTCTTGTTTTTTC